>NZ_LDOS01000001.1:0-300000 GCF_002077135.1 Metallibacterium scheffleri
GCTGCGCGCGATGGTGTATTACCCGATGAGCAACGGACGCTCGATCCCCGAGTTTTTTGCGCCTGGTCGCGGCGCTGCAGACCTCGGACAAACATGGCGTTGCCACACCCGAGGGCTGGCAACCCGGCGACAAGGTCATCGTGCCGCCGCCGCAGACCCAGCAAGCTGCCGACGCACGCGGCAGCGAGGGCTATGAATGCAGTGATTGGTACTTCTGCAAGAAGTCGCTGTAAATCCAGCCGCAAGTTGCAACACGCACACCCGGTGCAAGCCGGGTTTTTTTGAACTGTGCCTGCGCCCACGTGAGATGCGTCGCTTAGCGTCGCCGTAACAGGCGGACCGGCTGTCCTGCAGGAACGACCGCGTCTTGCTCGTGCTGCTTCCGCGCACAGCCCCCACAACTCGAGCAACTGCTGCCACAACTCACCGCGGCCGGTTGCGCGGGCGGTGTCAGCAAATCGTGTGCCCAGCCTTGCACACGACGCGATGGCGCGCGCAAGCACGCGTCCCAGCACCTGGCGCATGGTTCGCTGCGGCAACCAGCGGCGCAGCAACACCGCCGATGCCGCGCCAACCAGCAAACCCACGAAGATGTTTTGCAGCAACGCGCTCATGTCAGCCAACGCGTCAATTGATAAGTGGCAAACGCTGCCGCATACGCCAACGCAAACAGGTAACCGGTCGCCCAGCCCACGATGCGCCACGAGTTGGTTTCGCGGCGGATCATTGCCAGCGTGGCGATGCACTGCGGCGCAAACACATACCAAGCCAGCAATGCGAACGCCGTGGCCAACGACCATTGCGCGGCGATCGCCGTGGCCAGAGCACTTTCACCGCTACCGCCACCGACGGCATATACCGTTGCCAGCGCGCCGACGGCGACTTCGCGCGCCGCCATGCCGGGAATCAGTGCCACCACGATCTCCCAGCTGAAGCCCAGTGGCGCGAAGATTGGTTGCAGCCAGTGCCCGATTTGCCCGGCAAAACTGTAGTCGATGGCGGGCAGCGTGGCACCCACCGGCGGTACCGGATAGCTGGCCAGAAACCACAGCACGATAGTCAGTGCCAGGATGTTGCCACCGACGCGCTTGATGAAAATGCGTGCGCGCTCCCACAGGCCCAGTACCAGATTGCGCAGGCGCGGCATTCGATACGCCGGCAATTCCATCAGCAGATGCGCAGCGGCGGCCTTGCCACCAAAACGCTTGAGCACGAATGCCACCAGTAGCGCCGACACAATCCCTGCTGCGTAGAGCATGAACAGCACCAGACCTTGCAAGTTGAACATGCGCCACACGGTGCGCTGCGGCACGAAGGCCGCGATCAGCAGCGCGTAGATCGGCAAACGTGCCGAGCACGTCATCAGCGGCGCCACCATGATCGTGGCCATGCGCTCACGCGGATTTTCGATGCTGCGCGTGGCCATGATGCCGGGTACGGCGCAGGCGAAGCTCGACAGCAGCGGGATGAAGGCACGTCCGCTGAGCCCGGCACCGCGCATCAGACGATCCAGCAGGAACGCTGCGCGCGGGAGGTAGCCCGATTCCTCGAGCACCAGAATGAACAAAAACAGGATCAGGATCTGCGGCAGGAACACCAGCACACTGCCGGCCCCGGCAATGATGCCGTCGCCGAGCAGCGACGTCAGCGCACCGGGCGGCATCACCGCACGTACCCAAGCGCCCAACGCGTTCACGCTCCACTCGATGGTGTCCATCAGCGGGGCCGCCCAGGCGAACACGGCCTGAAACATCAGCAGCAGCATGCCGGCAAGGATCAGCAGGCCAGCCACGGGATGCAGCAGCACGCGGTCGAGCCGCTCTTCCAGCAGACTCATACTTGCGGGCATCTCGACAGCATCGTGCAGCAGGCGCCGCGCCTCGACGTGCAATTCAGCGGGTGCCGGAGGCGGCGATAACGGCAATGGACCGTCCAGTGCGGCCACCAGCGCGCGGCGCCGGTGCGTCGCACGGCGACGGTCGGTACCACGGGCATGCCCCAATTCGCGTTCCAGCCGTGCGCTGTCGATCCGGATTCCACGCCGCTGCGCGGCATCCATCTGATTCAAGGCCAGCAGCATGGGGCGACCCCAGTGCACGCAGCTCCAGGGCAAAGCGCAGATGCAGGCGCAGGTGGTGGCATCCGCCACACAGATGATCAGGTCCGGAGGCGCGATTTCAGCGCGCGTTCCAAGGCAGATCTCGCGCGTAATGACTTCATCGGGTGAGGTTGCCTCCAGGCTGTAGGCGCCAGGCAAGTCCAAAACCTCGACACGCGACCCGACGGCGAAACGTAGCTGCCTTCCTTGCGCTCGACAGTGACGCCGCGTAATTGGCTACCTTCTGTCGACTGCCGGTCAACAGGTTGAACAGCGCGGTCTTGCCGCAATTGGATTGCCCACCAGGGCAATGCGCAGCGTGTTCACGGCGATACCTGATCCGCGCAGCGCAAAACCATGACCTGCTCGGCTTCGCAACGGCGCAATGCGAATCGCGTGTGCCCGACCCGCACCAGCAGGGGCTCGCGGCCGATGGGTCCGTGGGCAAGCATGCGCACCGACTCACCCGGTACGAAGCCCAGTGCCGCCAAGCGCGCAAGCAATGCAGCGTCATCCGCATCGTGACGCAAACCCTGCACCTCGGCGCGTGCACCGCGCGGCAGCGTCGCCAGTGCCTGCGGCAACTGGCATGGCTGCACATGGATAGGCGCAATCGCGGGCATGACATCATTTGCGGATAGGAATTATTTGCATCTTATACCAGAACATCCACACGATCCGCCAAATTGCTTGCACACCGGCTGCAACCGGACACCGGGAACGAGACAGTTGCCGGCCGTGGCAGCGCCCGGGCACCGCACGTATCCACGCCGCACATGGCCAAAATGAAAAAGGCGGCCCGGAGGCCGCCCCATCAGCTGCATTCGCCGGCGCGTTACTTGAGACTGTCGTCGAGAATGCGCGGCGTGACAAAGATCAACAATTCATCCTTGGAATTGTTGCGGCTAGTCTGTCGGAACAGCGCGCCAAGCCCCGGGATATCACCCAGCAGCGGCACCTTGGTGACCGTGTTGCTCTTGGTTACGTCGGTGATGCCACCGAGCACCACGGTCTGGCCGTTGTCGAGCAGCACACCCGTTTGTATCTGGCGTGTGTCGATCTCCGGAACTTGACCGCCACCCGGGTTGTTGATGAATCCCGCCAGATCGTCCTTCTTCACATCCAGTTCGAGGTAGATACGGCCATCCGCGGTGATGGTCGGCGTGACCTGCAACTGCAGCACGATGTTCTTGAACTGCACTGTCGCGGTACCCGCGCCTGCACCTACCGCCCCTCCCGGTGCATTCTGGTAGGTGACGTAGCCAACCTCCTGGCCCTGCTTGATGGTCGCCATCTGCTGGTTGGCGGTGATCACGCGCGGGCTGGAGATGGTTTCGCTCTTGCCCTCGGTCTGGGCTGCCTGCAGTTCAAGGTTGAGCAGGTAGTTGGAACCCAGGATGGCCAAGCCGAAACTGCCTGCGGGACTGGTGATCGGCAAGTTGACGTTGAGCCCGCCCGGAAAGGTGATGGCCGGCGGCAAAGTGGGCTGCGGCGCGGTGCCCCCCGTCTGGGTCGCATATTGCTGATTGAGGTTGTTCTGCGCGGTCACCGCATTCTGCGCCGCGATGCTGTTGATCAGACTGGAGTTGTCGCTGGTGGAATCACTCGTGGATATGAGTTGCCCGCTCGGGTTGGTCATGAACCCGCTGGCACCGAACTGCGCGCCGAGTTCGCGCGTGAAGCTGTTACTGGCGATGACGATGCGCGATTCGATCAGCACCTGCTTGACCGGGCGATCCAGCACCGCGACCAGCGCACGGATCTCGCGGATCTTTTGCGGAATGTCACTGACGATCAGCGTGTTGGTGCGATTGTCGAAGGTGACACTGCCGCGCGAGGAAAGAAAACCGCGGTTGGCGTTGGCACTGGCGCCGCCGCTTGCCGTGTTCTGCAAGCTCTTCTGCGTCAGCAACTGCGCGATGGTCGAGGCCTTGCCATAGCTGATCGGAATGTAATCGGTGACCAGAGGTGCGGCTTCCTCGGCCTGCATGCGTGTTTCCGCCTTGGCGCGCTCATAGGACGCCAACTCGGTCTGCGGTGCCACCCAGATCACGTTGCCGTCGCGCTGCATGCCGAGGCTCTTGGCACGCATGATCACGGCCAGCGCCTGATCCCACGGCACATTGACCAAGCGCAACGTGACGCTGCCGCCGACGCTGTCGGAGGCCACGATATTGAGATTGGAGACGTCAGCGATCAACTGCAGCGCTGAACGCGTGGGGATGTCCTGGAAATTGAACGTCACGCGGGCGCCGGTGTACTTGGGCTCGGCGCCGGTAACATTGCCGATCACGCCGGCAGCTTTCTGTGCCTGCTTGGGCGCGATCTCGACCACGTACTCGTCGCCGCTCTGGTAAGCCGAGGGCTCGAACGCCCCGCGCGCAGCGATTTCCATGCGCGCACCATTGGCCACCGGGCGCGTGGTGACGCTGGTGACGGGCGTGGCGAAATCGTTCACATCAAGCCGCTGCGCCAACTTGGATGGCAACGTGGCGTTGGCGAAATCGACGACCATGTGATCGCCCGAGCGATGCATGTCGACGTTGGCACCGGCGCCACTGAATCGGATGATGACCTGACCAGCACCATCCTTGTTGCGCTGGAAATCGATATTGGCGATGGCCAGCGAATGGGTGTTCGGAAGTACCTTGCTCGGATTGCCCACGGCGCTGGAGGCCAACGCACCGCCATTGCCGCTGCCGATCGCGAGGATCAGCTTGTCACCGTCAACGCGCGTGGTGTAGCCGGCGTGCTGAAACAGATCGACGACGATGCGCGTGCGCCCGCCAGCGGCCACCGCGGTGACGCTGGAGGTGGCCCCGCTGCCGACATCAAGCCGACGCTTGGCCAGCTCAAGCGCGGTGCCGTCCAGGTCCACTGCAATGCGCGGCGGATTGTCGGTGGTGAATATCCTCGGTTGCGGTGGCGCCCCGTCGAATTGCAAGGTGATATCCACCTTGCCTCCGGGCAGAGCCTGATAGCTCATGTCCTTGAGGGTGCCAGCCTGCGCCCCCATGGGCAGCGCAGCGAGCAGCAGCACGGCCAACAGAGCGGCCATGCGGGCGCGCCAAGTGTGTGCGTTCTTGCGAATGGCTTGCGTCGTCATGTACATCACCCCCACAGGGTCCTCATTGCTCGCTCATCGCGATTTCGGCCTTGCGCTCCATCCAGCCGCCATTGCCGTTCGGTACCAATTCGGTCAGATCGACTTGATCGGGCGTGACCTTGGTGATCCGTCCGTCGCTCTGGCCCATGTAATTGCCGATCACGACGCGATGGATCACGCCGGTCGGGTCCTTGATCAATGCCTGCGCATCAGGCCCGGCGCCGATAGTGCCGACCATCTTCAGCGAATCCAGCGGGAACATTTCCAGCGGCTGCTTGGGACGGTTGGCATCCGGACGCGGGCCATTGCTGTTGTAGCCGCCAGTCTCCAGAGGGCTGGGGCTGAACGGATCACGCATGTTCTGATCGTTGTAGGTAAAACTTTCAAAGGTCTTGATGACTGGCAGCGGCGGCAGTGGCGGGCCGCTCTTGGCCTTTTCCTGCGCGACCCACGCGTGCAGATCAGACGTGCCGCGCGTGCAACCAGCCAGTGCAATCAGCGCCACGCAGACCACCAGCAGTCGAAAAGGCAGCTTGCGCATGTCACTTGCCTCCCTTGCTGACTTCGACGTGATCCTTGCTGCTGCTCTCGTCTTCCTCAAGGTAACGGTAGGTGCGCACCGTGCCTTCGAGCTGCAGCAAATCGCTGGGGCCTTTGCTGCCGGCCGCGGCCGGCAATGGCTTCAGCGACACATTGTGCATGGTCAGGATCACCACGCGCGGCAGCGACGCCACACCGCTGATGAAAGTACCGAACTGATTGTAGGTGCCGATCATCTTCAGCTTGATGGGCTTTTCGGCATAGAACTCTTTCACGGATTCTGGCTCAGGCTGGAATAGATCGGTCTGCAGCCCTGCCGAAAGCGCGGTTTGCGAGATATCCACCAGCAATTCGGGCATTTCCGTCTTGCTGGGCAACTGGCGCAGCATCTGGCGCAGCATGTCCTGCATCTCGGAGAGTTGCTTCTTCAGTGCATCGAGGTTGACAGCGCGCGCCTGTTCCTTGATGAACTGCTGCTTGAGCTGGTCTTCCTGGCTGGCCAGCGATGTCAGATTGTCCTGCTGGTTGCTGATGTGGAACCACCAGCCGAAAAACAGGATCACGACCAGCACCAGCACGGTGAACGTGGTCTTGACCGTGTTCGGCCACGCGCCGATGTTGTTGCGGTCGAGACTGCGGAAATCGTCGAGGAAACTCACGGCTGCGCTCCCGGCTTGATGCTACCAGCGTGGCTTGCGGCTGCCGCGGGCGGGGCAGATATCGCCGCATGCGCAGGCGACCTGGCCATGCCCGCACCGGCCGGAGCCCCCGGCACGACCGGGATTGGCAGCGATGCCAAGCTGCTCGTGGCTGCGGCGGCACCAGCGTTTTTCGGCATGCCAAGCTTGACCGTGAGTCCGAAATCGTAAGGCATGCGCGAATCGCCAGCCTTCTTCTCGGTCTTCTGCAAGTCGGCCGCGCCCAACCATGGCGAAGCCTCGAGGTTGCGCATGTAATCGGCCACTGCCGCGTTGGACTGCGCGACGCCTTCGAGCGTCAGCTGTTCGCCTTTTTGCGCCATTGAGGTCAGCCGCACCGACGGCGGCGTACGCTTCACCAGTTCGTCGAACAGATGCACCATCTGCGAGCGGTTGGCCTGCAGATCCTCGATGATTTTGGCTCGTCAGCGGAATCCGTGGGTGATTCCTGCGCTATCCGGCTGATGCCACCTCGCTCAAGAACCGGTACAGCTTTCTGCAGGTGCCGTCGAACGCATGTTGCTGGGCTTCGGTGATGCTGGGGTAGATCAGTGGGCCACCTTCGTCGTCAATGTAGTGGAGTAGCACGGCTGTTGGCGTCTTCATGCGCAGGCGCGGTTCGTCATGCAAGCGGCGCACGAGTTCGCCGCCGAGCATCCAGAGATGATCGCGGTGACGTGCCAAGGTCTTTCGACTGAGGTCGGTTGCCAGCAGATGCTGCAGGAATGGCGTGAGCGCTTCCAGCACGTTGCGACCGAAGTCGATGTCGCCATCGTCAAAGCACCAGCGGTGCGGCCACTCGGAGAGATCGGGGCAGAGCTCGGCCAACATTTGATCGTCGGGTTGGTATGAAATAGCGGGTTTGCCGCCACCTGCCAGATTCGACCTCCCCATGTTGATCACCCGCTTGCTGAATGCCTGTCACCACCATCCTGGTTTCGTGTATCAGGGTGCGCGCCTGCTCGAGGCCGAGAACACCATCGAGGTTGACGTGCGTCCTCGCCGCGGTTCGCGTCCGATCTGCTCGGGATGCGGAAAGCGCGGCAGCGGCTACGATACGCTGTCGGTGCGCCGCTTCGAGTTCATTCCGGTCTGGGGCTTCGCGGTGATTTTATTGTATGCCATGCGTCGAGTCGCCTGCCGTGGATGCGGCGTCAAGGTCGAACAGGTGCCCTGGGCGATTGGCAAGCACACGCTCTGCAAGGCGTACATGTTGTTCCTCGCGCAGTGGGCGCGCCGACTGTCCTGGCGAGAAACGGCGGTAGCGTTCCGCACCAGCTGGGAAAAGGTGTTTCACGCCGTGGCATGGGTGGTCGAGTGGGGGCTGGCGCATCGCGAGTGGGGGCCGCTGCGTGCCATCGGCGTCGACGAAATCCAGTACGGCCGCGGCCACGCGTATCTGACGCTGGTCTACCAGATCGATGCCGGCTTCACGCGGCTGCTTTGGGTCGGCAAGGAGCGCACCACGGCCAGCTTCCAGCGCTTCTTTGACCTGATCGGCAAAGATCTCGCGGCGCGGATCGCCTTCGTCTGCTCGGACATGTGGAAGCCCTACCTGAAGCTGATCGAGCAGAACTGCCCGAACGCACTGAACATTCTCGACCGTTTCCACGTCGTGGCGACGATCAACAAGGCGATCGACGAAGTGCGTGCCAACGAAGCCCGCCGGATGCACCAGGACGGCTATGAGCCTGTCCTGAAGAAGACCCGGTGGTGCGTGCTGAAGCGTCCGGGCAATCTGACGGGAAAACAGCGCGGCCGCCTGCGGGAACTGCTGAAGTACAACCTGAAGACGGTTCGCGCCTACCTGCTGAAGGAGGACTTCCAGAAGTTCTGGGAGTACGTGTCACCCACCTGGGCCGGCAGATTCCTCGATGAGTGGTGCACGCAGGTGATGCGCTCACAGATCGAGCCGATGAAGAAAGTCGCCGGCACGCTACGCCGACACCACGAGCTGCTGTTGAACTATTTCCGCGCCCGCAAGCAGTTCTCCAGCGGCGTCGTCGAGGGGCTCAACAACAAGTGCAAAGTCACCATGAGAAAAGCCTACGGATTTCGGACCTTCAGGGCGACAGAAATCGCGCTCTATCATGTGCTTGGCAAGCTACCTGAGCCGAAGCTCGCCCACAGGTTTTGCTGACGAGGCATGATTTTCTTGCGTGCCAGCAGGCGATCACGCACCNTGTCCAGATTCTTGATCTGCTCGTTCTCGGCCTTGAGCTGCGTGATCTGACCTTGCAGGTAGGCGTTGCGATCGGTCTGGTTGTCGATGCGCATGCCCATCCACATCGACCAGCCAATCACCAGCACCAGGGCAACCGCTGCCGCCGCGCCAAGCTGCATGAAAAATTCGCGCTCGCGCTGCTTGCGCCGCTCCGCGCGCCAGGGAAGTAGGTTGATGCGCGCCATCAGTCGAAACTCCTCAGCGCGAGTCCGCAGGCGATCATCAGCGCGGGGGCATCCTGCGCCAATGCTTGCGGCGAGACCTTGGGCGCCAGCGCCATGCTGGCCAACGGGTTGGCCACGCAACAGGGCACGCCAAGCTGCTCCTCGATCATTTCGCTGAGCCCGGCGATCGCTGCGCTACCGCCAGCCAGNNCCACTTGGTCGACCTTGCTGTGCTCKCTGCTGGCGTAGAAAAACTGCAGCAAGCGGCTGACTTGTTGGATCACCGCTTCCTTGAAAGGCTCCAGCACTTCAATCTCGTAGGACTCGGGCAGACCACCCTGACGTTTGGCCAGGCCGGCTTCCTCGTATGACAAACCATAACGTCGCATGATTTCGTCAGTGAGCTGCTTGCCACCGAACACCTGCTCGCGCGAATAGATCGAACGCTGACGGCGCAGCACGATGAGCGTGGTCATGGTGGCGCCAATGTCCACCAGCGCGATCACGCTGTCGCGACTGACCGAAAGCTGGTCGGCGATCAGACCGAAGGCGTTCTCCATGGCGAAAGCCTCGACATCGATCACCTTGGCGCTAAGCCCGCCCATGTCCAGCGCGGCCACGCGCATGTCAACGTTTTCGGTGCGCGATGCGGCCAGCAGCACCTGCACCATCTCGGGGTTGTCCTTGACTGCGCCAAGCACCTCGAAATCGAGGCTGACTTCCTCGATCGGATAAGGAATGTACTGATTGGCTTCAGCCTGAACCTGGCTTTCCAAATCGTCCTCGCCCAGCTCGGCAGGCATGGTGATGGTACGTGTGATCACCGCCGAACCAGCGACTGCAGCGGATGCGTGCCTGATCTTGCTGCCCGAACGCGCCACCGCACGACGGATGGCTTCACCCACCGCCTCGACTTCAACGATGTTCTTTTCCACCACCGCGTTGGGCGGCAACGGTTCGACGGCGTAATGCTCGACGCGATAACGGGTGCCAGCCTGGCTCAGCTGGAGCACCTTGACGGCGGTCGAACTGACATCCACGCCAATCAGAGGCGCCGACTTCGGAGTAAACAGGCCCACCGGAATTCCCCTTCCCACGCGCCCTTACGAGCGAAATGTGCGCTAATACCTTAGATCAAGTCTTAACTCTTTGGCAACGCCCCCTGAACTGCATAGCTGAGAGCCACTTCACAATTCTTTGCAGAGTCAGCTCCGCGCGCCCCAAATCCAATGCGTCCGCGCCTACGCATTGGCGAGCAACATACACGACCGCGCACGCAGCGTCTCGTTGCAGTGCCAAAGCCTTCAGCAAAGCCCNCTATACTGCGCGGCTTCACAGAGCCCGCCCTTCGGCGGTCGCCGATCCCGTCCGATGCGCCTGCTGCTGCGACTGTTGAAATGGTTCGTGATCCTGGGTTTTGCCGGTGCTCTGGCCGGCGTCGCCGCACTGGGTATCGCCTACTGGATATTGGCGCCACGCCTGCCATCCGTCTCATCGCTCAAGGATGTGCAGATGCAGGTGCCGCTGACGGTGCTTTCCGCGGACGGAAAACTGATCGCCAGCTTCGGCGAGACGCGACGCATCCCGGTCACCTTCGCGCAAATTCCGGTGCAGTTGCGTGATGCCTTCCTCGCTGCCGAGGACGCGGATTTCTATCACCACCCCGGCGTCGACTTCGTCGGCACCGCGCGCGCGGCGTTCGAGGTGCTGATCCACGGCGGACACAAGGTGCAGGGCGGCAGCACGATCACTCAACAGGTCGCACGCAATTTCTTCCTCAGCCCGGAGAAAAGTTACACGCGCAAGATCATGGAGTGGTTTCTGGCATTCCGCATCGAGAATGAGCTGAGCAAGAACGACATCCTGCAGCTGTATCTCAACAAGATCTTTCTCGGCCATCGCGCGTATGGCGTGGCGGCAGCGGCGCAGTACTACTACGGCAAAACCCTCGATCAGCTGACATTGCCCGAGTGCGCCATGCTGGGCGGCTTGCCGCAGGCGCCTTCGGCGGCCAATCCGGTGACCGATCTCAAACGCGCGATGGTGCGCCGCAATTACGTGCTCAGGCGCATGTACGACGTGGGTTTCATCAAGCGCGATCAGTACGAAAAGGCGCTGGCCACGCCGGACGACGCCTTCCCTCACGAGCCGCCGATCCAGGTCGAAGCACCCTACGTGGCCGAAATGGCGCGCCTGCTGGCCGTGCAGAAGCTGGGCAACAAGGCATTGACCGATGGTTACGTGGTCTACACCACGATCAATGGGAAGCTGCAAGATGCCGCCAACGCCGCGGTCCGCAGCGAAATGCTGTCCTACAGCCGCCGCCATGGCTGGTTTGGACCGGAAGCCCATGTCACCCTGCCGCCCACGCCAGACCCGACGCTGTGGTCGAAGGATCTGGGGGCGCTGTATCCAGTGGCCGGGCTGCAGCCTGGCCTGGTCACCGACAGCAGCGCCAAACTCGCCCACGTCTACCTGCAGAACGGGCAGACCGTGGTGCTCGACCTGAAAGCCGTGGTCTGGGCGCGGCGCTATATCAACGAAAACCGCACCGGGCCTGTGCCCAGCGCCGTGGATCAGGTGCTCAAGCCCGGCGACATCGTGCGCGTGGCCATGGACGACCAGGGTCACTGGCAATTGGCAGAGATTCCCAAAGCACAGGCCGCGCTGGTCTCGCTGCGTCCCGACGACGGCGCCATCGTCGCCCTCGTCGGCGGCTTGAGCTACACGCTCAGTCAGTTCAACCGCGTCACGCAAATGGCGCGCCAACCTGGCTCCAGCTTCAAGCCGTTCGTTTATTCAGCAGCGTTTCAGCGCGGTTTCACGCCTGCTTCGGTGGTCAACGATGCGCCTCTGATCTTCGCCGACACGCATACACCGGGCGGCGAATGGATACCCGCCAACGACACCAACACCTTCCGGGGGCCGACTCGGCTGCGCGTGGCTTTGGCGCAATCAAAAAACCTGGTCACCCTGCGTCTGATCGATGCGATCGGCGTCAACTACGCGCGCCAGTATGTGACGCGCTTCGGCTTTTCGCTGGATCAGATTCCCGACAACCTGACGATGGCGCTGGGCACCGCCTCGGTCTCGCCTTTGCAGATGGCGCGCGGTTACGCGGCGTTCGCCAACGGCGGCTTCCTGATTGATCCCTACTTCATCCAGCGCATCGACAACCGGGATGGCCATGCCGTATTCGTGGCGGACCCGCTGCGCGCCTGCCGCGATTGCGCGCAGCGCCTGCTGGCCGACACGGCGCCGACGCCCGCGCCATCACCGCCCGCACCCGCCGTGCCCGCCACACCAGCACCGGGAAGCAGCAGCGGCCTGCCGCCGATGCCGGGCGACATGACAGTGCTGGTGCCAGCGCCGGTCAACGGCGCGCCANCCCCCCCGCGTCTGGCGCCACGCATCATCGGAGCACGCAATGCCTACCTGATCGCATCGATCATGCAATCAGTGATCCGCAGCGGCACCGGTCAGTTTGCGCTGTCGCTGCACCGTACCGACCTCTCCGGCAAGACCGGTTCGACCAACGACTATCGCGACGCGTGGTTCGGCGGCTTCAATTCGAAACTGGTGACCACAGCCTGGGCCGGCTTCGACAATTTCAGCTCGCTCGGTCATGCCGATGGCCATCCCGAGTTTGGCGCATATGTGGCGCTCCCGATCTGGATCCGCTACATGAAAGTCGCGCTGGCCGGCACACCGGAGGCTCCTGAGCCGATGCCGCCGGGCATTGTCACCGTGTTGATCAACCGCGATACCGGCCTGCCCGCACTACCCAGCAACCCGCTGGCGATGCCCGAGGTGATGCGCATCGAGGACTACGAGCGCCTCAAGCAGCAGGCGCCGCTAGACAGCAAGCACGATCAGGCCAAGTCGTACGACGTATTCTGATCCGCCGCGTGTATGCCGACCCGGCGCTGGCATGCCAGCGCATGAATTGCGATGATCCGCGCAGCCCACTGCAGGAGCGGTCGATGCCTCGTCTTCATGGCCACCACGCTGCACGCCGCGCCCAAGGCAATCGACAGCAACTGCGCCGGCGCATCGCGCTGGAGGCCGCGCGATTGATCAGCGAACACGGGCTGCGCGATTACCACCGTGCGAAACTGCGCGCCGCCGAACGCCTCGGCATCCGCGACGACCAGGCGCTGCCACACAACGACGAGATCGAGTCGGCTTTGCGCGAGCATCAACGCCTGTTTTTTGGCAACAGTCAAATCGAGGCCCTGCAGGCGCGACGTCTGGCGGCGCGCGAGGCGATGCGGTTTCTGCAACGTTTCGAGCCGCGTCTGGTTGGCGCGGTGCTGGAGGGTACCGCTGACCAGCACTCCGCCGTCTGCCTGCACCTGTTCAGCGATACGCCTGGCGAGGTCGAGCAGTTCCTCTCCGAGCACGGTATTCGCTACGAGTTACGCGAACGCAGGCTGCGTATGGATCGCGAGCGCAACCTGACGATCGAGGTGCTGCAGTTCATTGCTGATGACATCGCGTTCGATCTCAGCGTGCTGCCGCGTGACGGCCTGCGTCAGGCACCCTTGGATCGTGTCCGTCCGCGTGCCATGCAGCGCGCCTCGCTGGGCGCACTGGAAGCGTTGCTGCGTGCCCACCCTGCAGCGCCAATGTGATCGGGGCCATGCAGAACCCACGCCCATCCAAGGCGTGAGGTATCCGGCGCGCCTCAGCGCGTCGTGATCGGGCGATAGTCACGTTTGGCCGCACCGGTATAAACCTGGCGCGGACGGCCGATCTTGGTATCGGCGGTTTCGTGTTGTTCGATCCAGTGCGCGATCCAGCCGGAGGTGCGCGCGATGGCGAACATCACCGTGAACATTTCCTTGGGAATGTTCAGTGCCTTGTAAATCAGACCCGAGTAGAAATCGACGTTGGGATAAAGCTTGCGCTCGACGAAATAATCATCCTTCAGCGCCACGCGCTCGAGTTCCAGCGCCACGTCCAGCAGCGGATCGGACACGCCCAGGTCGGCCAGCACCTTGTGCGTCATCTCGCGAATGATCGCCGCGCGTGGGTCGTAATTCTTGTAGATGCGGTGACCGAAGCCCATCAGGCGGAAACCGGAGTTCTTGTCCTTGGCCTTGGCCACGACGCTGTCCACATGTTTCGCGTCACCGATTTCCTCCAGCATCTTCAGCACCGCCTCATTGGCGCCCCCGTGTGCCGGCCCCCACAACGCGGCGATGCCGGCGGCGACACTGGCATAGGGATTGGCACCAGTGGAACCGACCAGGCGCACCGTCGACGTGGATGCGTTCTGCTCATGATCGGCATGCAGGATGAACAGCAGATCCAGCGCTTTGGCCGCGGTCGGACTGAGCTCCAATGGCTCGCTCGGCACCTCGAACATCATGTGCAGGAAGCGCGTGCAGTATTCAAGGTTGTTGCGCGGAAAACGCATCGGCCAGCCGACCGAATAGCGATAGCAGGCCGCGGCAATGGTCGGCATCTTGGCGATCAGGCGGACCGCCGCAAGACGCCGATGCTCGGGATTCTCGATATCGATCTTGTCGTGATAGAACGCCGACAACGAAGCGATCGAAGCGCATACCATGGCCATGGGATGCGCATCGTGGTGAAAGCCGCGCAGAAAGTGGCGAATCGACTCGTGCATCATCGAGTGATGCGTCACCTCGTTGTCAAAGGCATCGAACTGGGCCTGATTCGGCAACTCGCCGTGCAGGAGCAGGTAAGCCACTTCCAGATAGCTCGACTGCTTGGCCAGTTGCTCGATCGGATAGCCGCGGTACATCAGCACGCCGGCATCGCCATCGATGTAAGTGATGGCGCTGCGGCAGCTGGCCGTGGACATGAAGCCGGGGTCATAGGTGAAGCAGCCGGTATCGCGATAGAGCTTGCCGATATCGAGCGCGGCCGGGCCGATGCTGCCGGTCACGGCGGGCAGTTCGGTATTGCTGCCAGTGGACTCGTTGATGAGCTTGTAGGTGGACACGCTCGGTCTCCTTGTGACGTGGACGCCGCGGGCGAAAATGACGCGCGGGAGCAGGCGCCGGATTGGGGATGGACAGACAAGACCGCGCAATTCACACAGCGGTGGTGTCACACGGGCAGGCGGCCCGCAAATTCGCTGCGAATTATCGCACAGTGCGCTGCAGCGCAGCAGCAAAAACAACAACGCCGGCACGAGGCCGGCGCTGCAATGAACATCGATTCGATCCGCGGCAACACGTCAAATCCGGATGCGTGCGGCCGATGACTGGCGTCGCGATCAGGCCTTGCCGCCAGCGGCGTAGCGTTTGCGGAACTTGTCGACCCGACCACCCACGTCTAGCACTTTGTGCTTGCCGGTGTAAAACGGATGCGAGGCCGAGGAAATCTCCAGCTTGACCAGCGGATATTCCTTGCCATCCTCCCACTTGATCGTGTCTTTGGTACTGATCGTGGAACGAGTGAGTATGGCGAAATTGGCGTTCACGTCCTGGAACACGACCTCGCGATATTGGGGATGGATGTCGGGCTTCATGGCGGACTCGCGCTCGAAAGATCAAGGAAAAGAGAGCCATGATAGCCTGCTGTCATGGCCACGGGCAAGATTGGATGCTCTGATCAGCAGTCGAAGCCTGGCCCGATCACCCGGGGAGCGCACCCAGTGCCGCTGCCACCAGATGTTCGAATCCGCTCTGGTCCACGGCCATGACGATACGCGCATTGGCCACCGCACCGCTGCGGCGCTGCCAGTCCACCACGGTGGCTCCGCGCGTCAGGCCGCCATCCAGTTCGACCGTGACCGCGCGCTCATCGCTACGGGTGATCAACCCCGGACGCAGCGCCACCGCCATGGCCAGCGCATCGGCGGCAAGCAATCCCGGGCGCTGCTGCATACGATTGAAAGCGCGCGCCTTGCGTGAGATCGCGGAGAAAAATGCCGCGCGTGCATCATCGCCGGCCAGCCAGTGATCGAAGCGCTCGAAATCCAGCGCATGACGCAGTGTCAGTTCCCAATCAACCAGATCAAACCGCGGCCAGCGTGAAAATACGATGTGCGCGGCTTCCGGATCGAAGCCGATATTGAATTCCGCCGCCAGACTGGTGTTGCCCTGCCCGGTCACCGCGCCCCCCATCACCACCAGCCGCGCCACGCGCCGGGGCAATTGCGGGTCAAGGCTCAATGCCAGTGCCAGATTGGTCAGCGGCCCCAGCGCCACCACCACCAGTTCGCCAGCGTGTGCATGGCTAAGGCGCAGCAGCGCCAGTGCCGCGTGCTCGTTGTGCGCCACGCGCCGTGCGGGCAAGTAGCCGGTGTCACCAAAGCCATCGGCGCCATGCACGAATGCGGCATCGGCAGCGCGGCGCACCAGCGGCTGTGGCGCGCCGGGAAACACCGGCGTGGGCGCATCCAGCAGTTCAACCAGTTTGAGCGCGTTGGCCGTGGTGTGATGCAGCCCGACATTGCCCGCGGCGATGCCCAGGCCAGCGATGCCAGATGCGTGTGCGTGCGCCATCAGAATCGCCAGCGCATCGTCCACGCCGGGATCGGTATCGATGAACAGCATGTCCGGCTCCGCCACGGGAAAGCATGCAGTTTATGGGACTGGCTCAGGCCTGTGCGTAGCGCCTCGCGCTGCCAAACCAGCGCTGCAAAATCAGCTCTGCGCGCCCGGGATCGCTTTGCAGGAGCCGATCGGCCAGCTCACGCACCATCGGCAACAGATCGGCATCGCGCGCCAGGTCGGCCACGCGCAGCGCCAGCAGCCCCGTCTGACGCGTGCCCAGCATTTCGCCGGCACCGCGCAGTTTCAGGTCCATTTCAGCGATGCGAAAACCATCGTTGCTCTCACGCAGCAGGCTCAGGCGCGCACGTGCGTTGGCCGATAGCGGCGGTTGATACAGCAGCACACAATGGGACGCGGTGCTGCCGCGCCCGACGCGGCCGCGCAACTGGTGCAGCTGCGCCAGACCCAGGCGCTCGGCGTTTTCGATCACCATCAAACTGGCGTTGGACACATCAACGCCCACCTCGATCACCGTGGTCGCCACCAACAATGCCAGCTCACCGCGCTTGAATGCATCCATGACCGCCTGCTTGGCAGCAGGTTTCATGCGCCCGTGCACCAACCCGATGCTCAGCATCGGCAATGCCGCGCTAAGCTCGATGTGCGCGACCGCGGCGGCCTGCGCGGCGAGCACGTCCGACTCCTCCACCAGAGTGCATACCCAATAGGCCTGCCGGCCATTGGCGCAGGCGTGATGGATACGCTCGATCACCTCGGCGCGGCGACTGGCGGCGACAAGGGTGGTTTGCACCGGGATACGCCCCGGCGGCAATTCATCGAGCACCGAAATGTCCAGGTCCGCATAGGCCGTCATCGCCAAGGTGCGTGGAATCGGTGTCGCGGTGAGCACCAGCTGATGCGGCACTTCATCCGCCGTGCCGCCCTTTTCGACCAGACTCAGGCGCTGATGCACGCCAAAGCGGTGCTGTTCGTCGACAATCGCAAGGCCCAGATTGCGAAATTGCACGCCTTCCTGCATCAGTGCGTGCGTGCCCACGCACACGGCTGCGCCCTCGCTCAGGCGCTTCAGCGCCGCGTTGCGCGCGCGGCCTTGAACTTTGCCAGCCAACCACAGCACCTCGATGCCTAGGGGCTGCAACCACGTCACGAAGCTGCGGTAATGCTGCTCGGCCAGCAATTCGGTGGGCGCGGCCAAGGCCACCTGGCGGCCGCTGGCCACTACCGCCAGCGCCGCCAGCGCCGCGATGATGGTTTTCCCCGAGCCCACGTCGCCCTGCACCAGGCGCAGCATCGGCTGCGGCGTGGCCAGATCGGCGAGGATTTCATCAAGCACGCGTTGCTGCGCGCTGGTCAGCGCATAAGGCAGATTCACACGCAGCCGGTGCATGAGCGCACGACCCTCGGCGCATACCGGCGCAGCATGGCCACGCGCGCGCTGGCGCAATTGCCGCAAGGCCAGGTGCTGGGCCAGCAGTTCCTCGAACGCGAGCCGGCGTTGCGCCGGATGCGTGCCTGCCAGCAACGCTGTCAGATCATCGTCGGGCGCAGGTTGATGCACAGCCAGCAGCGCGCTGCGCAGATCGGGCAATGCCAGGGCGGCGCTGTCGAGGGGCGGCAACAGATCCAGCTCTGCGGCGCACGGCAACTGCGCCAGCGCGCGCGTCACCAGGCTCGCCATGCGTGCATTGGTCACGCCCTCGGTCAACGGATACACCGCACCGAGATGCGTGGCCAGTTGCGGGGCCCGCGCATCGAACACGCGATAGCGCGGGTGCACGATCTCGAGACCCTGGTGGCCTTCGCGCACCTCGCCATAGGCGCGCACGCGCATGCCAGGCACGAATTGTGCCGCCTGGGCGCGACGGAAATGGATGAAGCGCAGCACCAGCGCGGTACCGCTGCCATCCTCGATCACCACCTGCAGCAGCGGGCGAAAACGGAACCCGGTCTCGACCTGCGTGACCACGCCCTCGACCTGGGCACGCTGCCCGGATTGCAGCGCGGCGACAGGTGTGATGCGGGTCAGGTCCTCATAGCGCAACGGCAGCGTGAACCAGAGGTCCTGCAGGCACAGCAGACCGCGCCGCGCCAACGTCGCTACCAGCGCCGGGCCGACACCGACCAGACTGGAAAGCGGCCGCGCACCCGCCGGCAGCGCGCCGCGATCGCGCTCAGCCGAGAACGAGGATGGCATCAGCCTCGACCCGCGCGCCGCGCGGCAGGGCCGCCACTCCGACGGTGGCGCGCGCCGGATATGGCGGCTGCAGCACTGCCTCCATCACCTGATTGACCACGGCAAAGTCGTTGAGGTCGGTGAGGAAGATGCCGATGCGCACCGCTTGCTGCAGGCTGCCACCGGCCGCATCCGCGACCGCGGCAAGATTGGCGAACACCTGCCGCGCCTGCGCACTGATATCGCCAGCCACCATCTGCCCATTGCGCGGATCCAGTGCAATCTGCCCGGAGAGATAGACCGTATCGGCGACGCGCACCGCTTGCGAATAAGGTCCGATGGCGGCAGGGGCCTCGGTACTGCTGATGATGCTGCGTTTCATGGCATTGCTCGCAAATGGAGGGACTTGTCCGGAGAATCGTCGCACGCGCCGCCGAAGGCCGCGCCACGCCGTGTCATGGTGTCGCGCGATGCATGCGTTCAGACGGGATACCGGTACACGCCGCTGACCACGCTGGCGCGACGCACGCGGCGCATGACATCGGCCAAGTGCTTGCGATCGCGCACTTCCAGTGCGAACAGCAAAGTCGCAGTCGCCAGGTCGCGTTCGGAATACTCGACGTTTTCGATATTGGTGCCGGTCTCGGCGATGGCTGCCGCCACGGTGGCCAGCACGCCGGGACGGTTCTGCACCTCGATGCGCAACTCGACGCGATAGTCACCCTGCGCCTCGCGATCCCATTCGATCTCAAGGCAGCGCTCGGGCTGCTTGCGCAGTTCGGCGGCATTGGGGCATTCGACGCGATGCACGACGATGCCCTTGCCCGCCGAGAGGTGCCCGAAGATGGCGTCGCCGGGCACCGGATGACAGCAATTGCCGAAACTCAACACGCCGCGTTCGGCGCCACTGATGGTCAGGCGCTCGTGCGGCGCAGCCAGCAGCGTTTGCGTGTGTCCGCCGGCAAGCAGCTTGAAGCGCTCCGCGACCGCACCGGCCATGCGATTGCCCAAGGCGATATCGGACAGGAGTTCCTCCAGCCGCTTGTAGCGCATCTCGGCCAACGTCGTCTCCAGCGCCGCAGCGGGAATGGTGTCGAGACTGACCGAGCGCGCCACCAGTTCGCGATCCAGCATGCGGTGGCCAAATTCGACCGCATCCTCGTGTTGCAGATGCTTGAGGTAATTGCGGATCGCGGTGCGCGCGCGCGCACTGACCACGAATTCCAGCCATTGCGGCTTGGGCTGCGCCGAGGGCGCGGTGACGATCTCCACCGTCTGCCCCGAGCCGAGACGCGTGCGCAGCGGCGCGAAGTGGCCGTCCACGCGCGCGGTCACCGCGTGATCGCCAATGTCGGTATGCACCGCGTAAGCGAAATCCAGCGCAGTGGCATTGCGCGGCAGCGACAAAATGGCACCGCGCGGCGTGAACAGGTAGACCTCGTCGGGAAACAGATCGACCTTGACGTTTTCCAGCAATTCCAGAGATGAAGTCGTGCCGGCCTCGCGATCAGCCAGCCCAGCGATCCATTCATGTGCGCGTGCCTGCGCGCCGCTGGGCGCCACGCCGGTCTTGTAGGCCCAGTGTGCCGCCACGCCGCGCACGGCAACCGCATCCATGTCCTCGGTGCGAATCTGGATTTCTATGGGCGCATTGAACGGCCCGAACAGCACCGTGTGCAGCGACTGATATCCGTTGGCCTTGGGGATGGCGATGAAATCGCGGAAGCGCCCGTCCACCGGTTTGTACAAACCGTGCGCAGTGCCCAGTGCCTGATAACAGTGCGCGACGCTGTCGGTGATCACGCGAAAACCATACACGTCCATGATTTCGGCCAGGGTTTTGTGCTCGGCGCGCATCTTGGAATAAATGCTCCACGGTGTCTTGATGCGACTGACCACGCGTGCGCGGATGCCCTCGGCGGCGAGACGCTGCGACAGCGCGTTGTCGATGCGCCCCATCGCCTCATGCCGGTTGCCGTGACTGGCGCGGATGCGCTCGGCGATGACGCGATAACGATCCGGATACAGCGCGCGGAAACATAGATCCTGCAATTCGGACTTGATCAGGCTCATGCCCAGGCGCTGTGCGATGGGCGCATAGATTTCCAGCGTCTCGCGCGCAATGCGGCGACGTGAATCGGCGTCCTTGGCGACCAGGGTGCGCATGTTGTGCAGGCGATCGGCGAGCTTGATCAGGATCACGCGCAAATCGCGCGCCATCGCCATCAGCATCTTGCGGAAACTCTCCGCTTGTGCCTCTTGCTGGCTGGCGAAGTGCACCTTGTCGAGTTTGGTGACGCCTTCGACCAGTTCGGTGACGGACGCACCGAATTCCTCGATCATGGACGCGCGCGTGTACGCCGTGTCTTCCAGCGCATCGTGCAGGATCGCCGCGATCATGGTTTCGGCATCCAGGCGCAAGTCCGCCAATATCGCGGCCACGGCCACTGGATGGGTGATATAGGGCTCGCCGCTGGCGCGGGTCTGGCCACGATGGGCCTCGGCGCCGCGCCGGAAAGCGGCCATCACGCGCTCGATTTGCCCGGGCGCCAGGTAGTCGGTGAGTCGGCGCGCCAGCGCCAGCACGTACTCGGGCAGTTCGCTGCTCAGGGTGTCATTGGCGGGCGCGACCACGGACATGGTGCGCGCCGCTTCACGCGGCTCTCCGACATGGACAGCCGTCGGGAGACATCAATCGTCCCCGCTCTTGCCCAGTTCGTCATCGGCGGCCACTTCCGCGGCAGCCCACTCCAGCGCCTCGCGCTCGGCACGTTCACGCTCGATGCGCTCGATCTCGTCGATCGTGGGCTGGTCGATGCGACGCTCGGCGATCTCGCGCAATGCGATCACGGTGGGCTTGTCATGCTGCGGATCGACGCGCGGCTCGATGCCCTTGGCGATCTGGCGGGCGCGTTTGGTGGCCATCAATACCAACTCGAAGCGGTTGTCGACCACCTCAAGGCAATCCTCGACTGTAATGCGAGCCATGAAAGACCTTTCCTATCAAATATTTGAACGGACTGTAAGTGTAGCCTGCCGTCACGGCGGTGGGCAATCACGCATGCTGCACGTCGCGCTTACGTTACAATCCTGAACTCTGCCGTTCACCAATCGCTCCGCACCCATCATGCCAGCGTTCCCCCGCACCCTGCGCCTGCTCGCTACCGTTACTCTGCTCGTCGCCGTTGCCGGCTGCGCGATCCAACCCGCGCGCGATGAAGACCCTTGGCAAGGCATGAACCGCAAGGTTTTCAATTTCAACCAGAAATTCGACAACGCGATCGCCAAACCGGTGGCCCGCGGTTACGTCAAGGTCACCTCGACCGAGGTGCGCCTGCTGGTCAGCAACTTCTTCGACAACCTGCAGATGCCGATCAGCATCGTCAACGATGTGCTGCAGGTGCGCCCGGTCGGGGCAGCGCAGAACACCGGCCGCTTCCTGGTCAACAGCACGATCGGCCTGGCTGGATTGTTCGATCCGGCCGGAAAACTGGGCCTGCGCGCGGATCCCACCGACTTCGGTGTGACGCTGGCGCGCTGGGGCGTGCCGCAGGGTCCGTACCTGGTGATACCGTTTTTGGGCCCCAGCAGCGTACGCGATTTCCCCGCGTACCTGGCCGACACTTATTTTCTGAATCCAATGAGTTACTGGACGCGCGACCACAACTTCCGCTACTACGCCGAGTACCTGCCGTACACGCTGTATCTGGTGCAGCTGCGCGCCAGCCTGCTCAATACCGATCAGTTCCTGAACTCGGCATACGATCCCTACGTGATGCTGCGCGATGCCTACTTGCAGCGCCGCAATTACCTGATCTATCACGGCAATCCGCCGACCAGCCTGCTGGAGAATTTCAACGGCAGCGGTGCCGGCGACAGCAATGATCATGCTGCCGGCGAATCGGATATGGAAGCGTTGCTGGCGCGGCAGCGCGCCTATGATCGAGCCCACGCCGCGCAGCCGGCACGCGCTGCGCCGACGCCAGCCTCCTCGGCACCGCCCGCAGCTCCTGCACCGATCGCTCCGCCGCCGCCCGCAGGCTCAGTGGCGCCGGCGCACGCCGCGAGCGTGGCGCCCGCCGCCAGCAGCGCACGTGCTCAGGGGTCATTGATTCTCACGCCAGCGCCAGCGACCAGCGCTGGCGCTGGCGGCTGAGCGGGGGCGAATCTGCTGTTGACGCCACGGCGGCTCAGGCTGCCGCGGGCGTGACTTCCTGCAGCAGTCCATCAACGCCGCTGACCTGGGCCAAGGCATGCAGGCTTTCGGGTAGCGCGGACAAGACCAGCATGCGTCCGGCGCGCTCGCTCTGCGCGCGCCACGCCAATAGGCAAGCCAGCGTGGCACTGTCGGCTTGGCCGAGCGCGCTCAGATCGATGCGCACGATGCCCGCGACGAGGCGCGTGCTGATCGCGCGATACGCCGCGGCGGCATTGGCGAAATCGAGCCGCCCGGAAAGCCGCAAGGCATCGCCATCGACGCTGACTTCGAGTCCGGCGACGCTCACCCCTGCGCGCCCTGCTTCTTCATGCTGTCGATGGCCTTGCCACCTTCGCTCTGCAGGCGCGTGATCAGCGCATCGAGGCTGCTGTGGCGGATTTCCTCACCGACCTGACCGCGATAGCTGGCGATGTAGGAAATGCCCTCGATGACCACATCGAATGCTTTCCACTGGCCATCGGCAGCACGGCGGAACACGTAGTTCACCGCGATCTTCTTGCCATTGTCGAGGGTGACCTCGGAGCGCACCAGCGCGCGGTGGCCGTCATCGCTGGTGCCGCGCGACGGCAGGATGGTGACGCGACCCTCGCGATAGTCGATCAGGCCATCGGCATAGCGGTCGATCAGCGCATCATAAAATGCCTTCTGGAAGCGATTGATCTGTTCCGGCGTGGCGGTGCGTGCATAGCGCCCCAGCACCAGGATCGCGGCGTAGCTGGTATCGAAATGCGGCAACAGCACCGAATTGATCAAGGCGACCAATTTGGACTTGTCTTTCTTGTATTCCGCCCGGTGCCCCTTGAGCGCAGCGCCCATTTTGTCGGCGATCTGCTGCACGATCTGCTGCGGCGTCTGCACCGCGACCGGCGTGGCGGCTGCGGGAGCTGGCGCGCCCTGCGCCTGCGCGCCGATGGGCAGTGCGGCGGTACCAAGGGCCAGTGCCACGGCGATCGCCAAGGCAGTGAACTTACGGGCGGGGCGAATTGCTTTCATGGGCGTGTTTCCGTGCGCGGAGTGGGACATCACTTGCTGCTGCCGGAGGCGGACTTGCTGCCGCCGCTGGTGAGGAACTTGCCGATCAGATCCTCCAGTTGCAGCGCCGACTGCGTGTTGGCGATGACACTGCCATTCTTGAGATTGTCCGGCGAGCCACCCGGCGAAAGCGAGATGAACTGATCACCCAGCAAGCCGCTGGTCATGATCTTGGCGTAGGAATCGGCGGGGATCTGGTTGTAGCGATCGGCGATCGCCAGCGTCACCTTGGCGTCGAGGCTTTTCTGGTCCAGCGTGATCGACTTGACCGTGCCGATGCGCACGCCGGCCATCTTGACCGGCGCGCGGTCCTTGAGCCCGCCGACGCTGGTGAACTCGGCGGTGACGTCGTAGCTGGGGCCGCTGTCGAAATTGACCAAGGACGTGGTCTGCGTGGCCAGATAGGCCAGCGCGGCGAAGCCGAGGAGGATGAACAGGCCGGTGCCGGCTGCATAGGAACGACGAGGATTCATGGCGAGGTCTCGGTGATCACATCAGAAAGGCGGTCATGACGAAATCCAGCGCCAGGATGGCGATGGAGCTGGTGACCACGGTGCGCGTGGTGGCATTGGCCACGCCTTCACTGGTTGGCGGCGCGGTGTAACCCTGGTACACGGCGATCAGGCTGATCAGCGCACCAAACGCCAGCGCCTTCCATTCGCCATTGATCACATCGGTCCACACGCTCACATTGGAGGTCATGTTGGACCAGAACGTGCCGTTGTCGATGCCCAGCCAGGTCACGCCGATCAGGTGCCCGCCGAAGATGCCCATCAGATTGAACACTGCCACCAGCAACGGCATGGCGATCACCCCGGCAAGGAAACGCGGCGAGGCGACAAAGGCCAGTGGATCGACCGCCATCATCTCCATCGCCGAAAGCTGGTCGGTGGCGCGCATCAGCCCCACCTCGGCGGTGATCGCGGTGCCGGCGCGGCCAGCGAACAGCAGCGCGGTCACCACCGGGCCCAACTCGCGGTAGAGCGACAAGGCGATCACCGTGCCCAGCGCCGAGGTGCCGCCGAAAATCGACAGCGTGTAGTACAGCTGCAGCGACAGCACCATGCCCACGAACAGGCCGCTGATCATGATGATGATCAGGCTCTTGGCACCGACGAACCAGAGCTGTCGCAGCAGTTCGCGCGGATAAGTCAGCCCGCGCGGCAATGCCGCCAGCAGACCCAGCAGGAACCAGCCAGTGCGGCCGATGTCGGCCAGGCCATCCACCAGGGGATCGAACAAACGTGCGGCAAATTGCTTCACGGGGCGACTCCGGGGAAACCAAACGCGGACGCCAGCGGCGGCGCCGGATACTGGAACGGCACCGGGCCTTCCAGCGCGCCGCCGAAGAACTGCGCGGTCCACGGTGAATCGCCCTTCGCCAACTCGGCGGGTGTGCCACTGGCCACGCGCTTGCCATTGGCGATCAGATGCACGTGGTCGGCCACCTCGCGCACCGCGGCGAACTCGTGTGCCACCAGCACCGAGGTGATGCCCAGTTCGCGATTGAGCGTGCGGATCAACTTGAGTACTTGATTGAGGGCGATCGGGTCGAGTCCGACGAACGGCTCGTCGTACAGAATCAGCATCGGGTCGAACACGATCGCGCGCGCCAGCGCCACGCGCCGCGCCATCCCGCCGGACAGTTCGCTGGGCATCAACTCGGCGGCGCCGCGCAAACCCACCGCCTGCAGCTTGGTGAGCACCACGTTGCGGATCAGATCTTCCTGCAGGCGCGTGTGCTGACGCAGTGGAAAGGCCACGTTCTCGAACACGTTGTAATCGCTGAGCAGCGCCGAGTTCTGGAACAGATAGCCGATGCGTTCGCGTAATGCATACAAGCTTTCGCGTGGCAGGCGCGCGACATCCTGGCCATCGACCAGCACGGCACCGTCAGCGCCGCGCATCTGCCCGGTGATGTGCTTGAGCAAGGTGGTCTTGCCGGTGCCGCTGGGGCCCATGATCGCGGTAATGCGTCCGCGCGCGATGTCCAGATCGAGCGCGTCGAAGACCTTTTTGCCGCCGAGCACGGTGGTCAGGCCACGCACCTGCACCAGTGGCGCGGCGGCGGAATCAACGGAGGCGTGGGTCATGACAGGCATCAGCAGGGCAACCTAACCGAGAAGGAGCGGCAGCGCCATGCGCGGCGCGGCGGGATTCATGCGGATTCCAGCAGTTCGTGCAGCAAGTCAGCGTGAAGCCTGCGCGCGCGCAGGCTGCGCAGACGCTCGGCGCGCACGATCGCGCGCAGGTCGTCCAGCGCCTGTTCGAAGCGGTCATTGACCACCAGGTAATCGAATTCGGTGGCGTGCAATATTTCCTCGCGCGAGCCGGCCAGACGCCGCGCGATGATGTCGGCGCTGTCGGTGGCGCGCGCGCGCAAGCGGCGTTCCAGCTCGGCACGCGCAGGCGGCAGGATGAACACGCTGGCCGCTTCAGGCATGCGCGCGCGCACCTGGCGCGCACCCTGCCAGTCGATCTCGAGGATCACGCCGCGTCCCGCATCGAGCGCGGCCATGATCGGTGCGCGCGCAGTGCCATAACCGTTGCCGTGGACCTCGGCGTGTTCCAGAAACGCATCGGCGCCGACGCTGGCATCGAACTCGGCGCGGCTGACGAAGTGATAGTGCCGGCCCTCGCCCTCGCCCGGTCGTGGTGCGCGCGTCGTGTGCGAGATCGACAATTGCATGTCCGTCTCGCGCGCCAGCAACGCGTTGACCAGCGTGGACTTGCCCGCGCCCGAAGGCGCCGCAACGATCAGCAGCACGCCGCTCATGCGGACGTCCCGCTGCAATCCAGCGACCGCGCTGGCGCGCACTCACTCAATGTTCTGCACCTGCTCGCGCACCTGCTCGATCAGCACCTTCAACTCGATGCTGGCGTTGCTGGTACGCACATCCACCGATTTCGAGCCCAGCGTATTGGCCTCGCGGTTGAACTCCTGCAGCAGGAAATCCAGGCGCCGGCCGACCGGTTCGTCCAGGGCCAGCACGCGGCGCGCCTCGGCCAGATGCACATCGAGGCGATCGAGCTCCTCGTCCACGTCCATGCGCAACAGTTGCGCGACCAGCTCCTTCTCGATGCGCTGCGGCTCGCTGGCGTCGCGCAATTCGGCCAGCAAGCTGTCGATGCGCGTGCGCTGGCGGGTGCGGATGTCGGGCATCAGCGCGCGTACCGCAGCGACCTGCGCGGCGATGGCATCAAGCCGCTCCAGCATGGTCTGCGCGAGACGCGCGCCCTCGCGCTGACGCGCATCAAGCAAACCATCCAGCGCCTGATCCAGCAGCGCCAGCACGGCCTGGGTCAACGCCAGCTGATCCGGCTCGCGCGTTTCGATCACGCCCGGCATGCGCAGCAGTTCGCTGAAATCCACCAGCAGGTCGGGGAAGCGCGCCGACATGTGCATGGACAAATCCGCGAGCTGCTTCAGATACGGCTCGTTGAGGCGCAATTCGGGCGGCGCCTGGAGCGCGCCACGCAGGCGCAGGGTCAAGTCCAGCTTGCCGCGCGCGATGCGCTGGGTGGCGCGTTCGCGCAGCGCGCCTTCCTGCGCGCGCAGCTCGTCGGGCAGGCGCAGGCCAAGTTCCAGATAACGATGGTTGACACCGCGCAGTTCCACGGCCACGCGTCCCAGCGGGGTCTCGCCTTCTACCTGGGCATAGGCGGTCATGCTGCGAATCATGCGCGTTCCGGCGGCGACGAAAGGGGTCAATGGTAAGCTCGTTGACCCCGGATTCCCAAATGCGCCCCATGAGCCCAGTGCCCCGACCCAGTGGCCGCGATGCCGACGCCCTGCGCACGCTGCGCTTTGAACGCGGTTACACGCGCCACGCCGAGGGTGCGGTGCTGGTGAGCATGGGCGACACTCGCGTGCTGTGCACCGCCAGCGTCGAGGAGCGCATCCCGGCGTGGCTGCGCGGCAAGGGCGAGGGCTGGGTCACCGCCGAGTACGGCATGCTGCCGCGCGCCACGCACGAGCGCTCCCAGCGCGAGGCCGCGCGCGGCCAGCAGGGTGGGCGCACGCAGGAAATCCAGCGCCTGATCGGACGCAGCCTGCGCGCCTGCGTCGACCGCCAGGCGCTGGGCGAGCGCGTCATCACCCTGGATTGCGACGTGCTGCAGGCCGATGGCGGCACACGCTGCGCGGCGATCAGCGGCGCCTGGGTGGCGCTGGTCGATGCAATCACCGCGCTGCGCAAGCGCGGCACGCTCAAGCGCGATCCGCTGCACGGCGCGGTCGCGGCGGTGTCGGTGGGCCTGTGGCGCGGCCTGCCGGTGCTGGACCTGGATTACACCGAGGACAGCGCCTGCGATACCGACATGAACGTGGTGATGAACGACGCCGGCGGCATCATCGAGATTCAGGGCACCGCCGAGGGCCATGCCTTCCGTCGCGCCGAACTCGACGCCATGCTCGCGCTGGCCGACACCGGCATCGCGCAGATCATCGCCGCGCAGCGCGCCGCGCTGGCGCATGCGCTGCCATGACCCACTGCGGCCGCCAGCGCCGGGCGCGCGCGGCCTGCATTTCCACGCAGTGCCAAGGCACGGGTGCCGTGGCATCGCCACCATATCCCCGGACATGCATGGCAACGCCCGGGGCCTGATCGAGCCACGCGCATGAAGGTCGTACTCGCCAGCAGCAATCCCGGCAAACTCGCCGAGTTCGACGCGCTGTTGCGCGGCAGCGGCATCATGCTGGTCGCGCAGTCGTCACTGGGCATCGGCGACGCCGAGGAAACCGGCCTGAGCTTCGTCGAAAACGCCCTGCTCAAGGCACGCCACGCGGCGCGCGCCAGCGGCCTGCCGGCGCTGGCCGACGACTCGGGGCTGTGCGTCGATGCCTTGGGCGGCGCGCCCGGCACCCACTCCGCGCGCTACGCCGGTCGCCACGGCGACAGCGCGGCCAACATCGCGCGCCTGCTGGATGCGCTGCGCGACGTGCCGCACGCGGGACGCGGCGCGCAGTTCGTATGCGTGCTGGCGCTGGTGCGTCACGCCGACGACCCGCTGCCGCTGCTGGGCGAAGGCCGCTGGAACGGTCGCATCCTTGACGCGCCGCGCGGTGTGCATGGCTTCGGCTACGACCCGGTGTTCCTGGACAGCGCGCTCGACTGCTCCGCCGCCGAGCTGGACGAGGCACTGAAAAACCGCATCAGCCATCGCGCGCGCGCCCTGACCGCGCTGCGCGCGCAATGGCCGCCACACAGCACGCCGTGAACCGCGCCATTCCGCTGGGGCTGTACGTGCACCTGCCGTGGTGCGTGCGCAAGTGTCCGTACTGCGACTTCAACAGCCATGCACCGCGCGGCACGCCACTGTTCGAGGCTTATGTCGATGCGCTGTTGGCAGATCTCGATGCCGATCTGCGCGATGCCGGCGAAACGCTGCACGCGCGCCGCATCGAGACGATTTTTTTCGGCGGCGGCACGCCCAGCCTGTTTCCCGATGTCGCCATCGCGCGCCTGATGGATGGGCTGCGCGCACGCCTGGACGTCTCCGACGCTGCCGAAATCACACTGGAGGCCAATCCGGGAACCATCGAACACGGACGCTTCGCCGCTTACCGCGCCGCCGGCATCAACCGCCTGTCGCTGGGCGCGCAATCCTTCGCCGATGCGCAGCTCGAAGCGCTGGGCCGCATCCATCGTCACGGCGAAATCCACATCGCCATGGCAGAGGCGCGCGCCGCCGGATTCAACAACATCAACCTCGACCTGATGTACGCGCTGCCCGGGCAGACGCTGGACACGGCGCTGGACGACATCGAACAGGCACTGGCGCTGGCGCCCACGCACCTCTCGCACTATCAGCTCACGCTGGAGCCGGGTACGCCGTTCGCGCGCACGCCACCGCCACTGCCTGACGGCGACGCCGCCTGGCGCATGCAGGAGGCCGGTCAGGCGCGGCTGGCCACGGCGGGCTTCGTGCAGTACGAAGTCTCGGCATATGCGCACGACGGACAGCAGGCACGCCACAACCGCAACTACTGGACCTTCGGCGACTATCTCGGCATCGGCGCCGGCGCGCACGCCAAGCTCAGCTTTGCCGATGGCCGCATCGAGCGCCGGGCCAAGCGCAAGAATCCCGTGCTGTACATGGCGCACGCGCGCGACGCCGGACGTCTCGAATCCAGCGGCGGGATCGCGCGCGCGGAGTTGCCGTTCGAATTCATGCTCAACGTGCTGCGCTTGAACGAAGGCGTCGCGGCGGACAGCTTCAGCGCGCGCACCGGGCTGACGCTGGAGACCATCGCCGCGCCGCTGCAGCGCGCGCGTGCGGACGGTCTGCTGGTGGACGACACGCGCGTGCTGCGCGCCACGCCGCTGGGCCTGCGCTATCTCAACGACCTGCTGCAGCGCTTCCTGCCGTGAGCACGGACTGGATCGTGCTGCATTGCCCCTACTGCGGCGAGCGCTTCGAGGCACCGGTGGAAGCCGACTACGACGCAGCCCAGGTGATCGACTGCACGGTGTGTTGCCGGCCGATCCACCTGCTTGCGCGCGATGGTGGCTACGCCACGCAGCGCGACGATGACGCCTGAGGGCCGCCGCGCATCGCCTGCCTGACAGCACCCGCGCCGGCGCGTACACTGCGCGGCTTCGAGGTGTCCCGCGCGGCAGCAAGCGCCGTGCGGGGTGAAACGGGAAGCCGGTTTGATGCCGGCGCTGCCCCCGCAACGGTAAGCAGGTCAACGTCGATCCAGCAGCCACTGCGCGCGAGCGCGGGAAGGCGATCGACAGCGGAGTGATCCGCGCCCGCGAGCCCGGAGACCGGCCTCGATCGCGCCGCGCGGACATCATCCACGCGTGGCGCGTATCCAGGCGTCGCGGCGGGCGGCGGCCGCGCGCCGTGGCCCGGTTCGCGTGCCTCCACTGCTACCCGCCTGATCCGCGGGTGAGCGTTCGGAGTCATTGCCCATGTCCAGCAAGTCCCTGCTCGTCGCCAGCCTCGCGCTGGCGTTGTCACCCTGCGCGACACGCGCCGCCACGCCGGCCGCTGCCGGCAGCGTCGCGCCTCTGCCCGAGATCGTCGTCACCGCCGCGCGCATGGCGCAGACCGTGGATGCCAGCCTCGCCGATGTCAGCGTGATCACGCGCGCCGAGATCAGCGCCAGCGGCGCGCCCGATCTCATCGACCTGCTGCGCCGCGAGGCCGGCGTGGACGTGGCGCGCACCGGCGGACCGGGGTCGCAGACCTCGGTATTCATGCGCGGCACCAACTCCAACCAGGTGCTGGTGCTGGTCGATGGCGTGCGCGTGGCCTCGGCCAACACCGGCAGCTTCGCCTGGGAACAGCTTCCGCTGGACGCGATCCAGCGCATCGAGATCGTGCGCGGACCGCGCGCCGCGCAGTGGGGCGCGGATGCCATCGGCGGCGTCATCCAGATTTTCACGCGCAAGCTCGATGGCCCGCATCTCGCCATGCGCGGCGGCAGTTACGGCGATTACGGTGGCAGCGCCGGTTACGGCCAGTGGGGCGACCACGGTGGCGCCAGTGTCATCGTCGGCGCGCGCCATGTGCTTGGATTTCCGGCCACCAATCCGCAGAACTATGCCTACAGCCCGCAGCCCGACGGCTACAGCAACCAGAACCTCGCCGCGCAGGGCGCCTGGCGCATCGGCACGCAGACGCTGTCCGGCAGCGTGCTGCGCTCGGATGCCAATGTCGATTTCAACCAGGGTGCCTCGCAGGTGATCGAGCAGGCCGCCGGCGTGAACCTGGACGGCGCGCTGACACCCACGCTGCGCCAGCACATCAGCCTCGGCTACGACCGCGAGGATCTGGACACGCCGGCCTATCAAAGCCTCGCGCTCAGCCGCCGCCAACAGGCCGGCTATCAACTCGACTGGACTTTCCTGCCCGGCCAGCAACTGCTGGGCGGCGTCGACTGGATGCACGAGCGCGGCATCAGCCGCGACACAAGTACCAACACCGATGTCTACGCGCAGAGCCGCAACAATCTGGGCGTCTACGCCGGCTGGTACGGACAGGCGCAACGCTGGAATTGGCAACTGGCCGCGCGCCACGACCGCAATAGCCTGTTCGGCGGCGTCACCACCGGCTCGGCCGCGGCCGGATACACACTCAACGACTGGGCGCGCGTCGAGGCCAGTTTCGGCCAGGGCTTCGACAGCCCCAGCTTCAGCGACCAGTTCTCGCCGCCGTACTTCGGCTACTACGCCGGCAATCCCGACCTGCGCCCGGAGCGCTCACACAGCAGCGAGATCGACCTGCTGCTGCATCCGCTGGATGACCTGCACGTCAAGCTCGCCGCCTATCGCACGCGCGTGAACGACCTGATCAGCTTCGCCGGCGTCAATAACCAGGCGATCAACATCGACCGCGCCAAGATGGACGGCCTCGAGTTGACCAGCACCTGGACGGCCGGGGCGTGGACCACGCGTTTCTCCAGCAGCTTCGACGATGCGCGCGATGCCAGCACCGGCGCACGCCTGCTGCGACGTCCGCTACGCAAGGCCGATCTGGGCCTCGACCGCCGCTTCGGCGAGCGTTTCAGCGCCGGCGTGGAACTGTTCGCCGCCAGCAACAGCATCGACTACGGCAACGTCACCCTCGGCGGCTACAGCCTGATCAACGCGCACTTCGACTGGAAACTCGCTCACGGCCTGGCTGTGCACGTGTTCCTGCAGAACCTGGCCGATCGCGACTACAGCCTCGCCTACGGTTACAACACGCCGGGCCGCTCGGGCTGGCTGACGCTGAGCTGGAACGGGGCTGATTGAAGCGCAGGACCGGGCATCCCGCCGCGGCCTTCGGTGTAAACAAGCGTGACCACGCGGCGCGCAGCCGGCTTCTGGCTGGCTGCACGCCCCGGCTCGCGCTATAAAGGCAGGACGGATCACGAGGGGTACTCGATGGCGTTGCCCGTAGACAGGCGCCGGCAGACGCGCAAGCGTGCGGGAGTGGCGCGCATCGCCGAACGCGCGGACATCTCCGCGCGCGTGCGCGGCGTGCTCGAGGAGCTCAGCAATGCACTCAATGCGCGCTTCGAGCCGGCCCTGCGTGGTGCCTTGAATGATCTGGAGCAGCAGTTGTTCAAGCTGGCCGAGCAGGCGCGCAACAACGCCGAGCAGGAACTGGCCTACGCCAGCCTGCGCGAGGTCAAGCGCGGCCGCGCTGACATCGGCCCGCGCTTCGCCGCCGCCATCGAATCCGACCTCGCCAGCTTCGACCGCGAGCCGGAGCCCGTCCCCGCCAGCAGCACCGGTCCCAAGCTGGAGCTGATGCAGGAACACGTGTTCGAGGAAGACCTCGCACTGCGCGAAATCGCCAGCCGCGCCGAGGTGCGCGCCAGCGAACAACTGTACGAACTCGGCCACCGTTTCGCGGTACTGGCCGCACTGCCTGTATTCGAGTCCGAACGCGTACCAGCTGGCCCGCAGCGTGTGCTGCAGGCATTGCGCGGCGCGGTGGCCGAGCTGGATCTGCCCACCGCGCATCGCGTGCTGGGCTGGCGCCTGTTCGAAAAGCGCGCGCTGGGCGAAGCCGCGCCGTTTTACGCCGAGATCAATGATCTGCTGATCGCGCGCCGCATCCTGCCCAACCTGATCGTCTATCGCCACAGCCGCGGCGCCAGCGAAGCCGGCGCGAGTGCCTCGGCCGACGCACCCGCGGCACCGACCGCAGCACCGCCAGCACCTGCTGGGGCAGCAAGTGGTGCCATTGGACATGCAGTGCGTGCAGGCGGCGGGGCGGCGCAAGGTGAGCCCATGCAAGGCGGCGGCTACGGCTACGCTGCCGCCGGCCCGGCACCGGAGCACGGCGGTCTGGCCGGTCATGGCGGACTGGGTGGCGCCGTTGGCCAGCACAGCCTGCCCGCCGATGCAGCGGGCAGTGACGAGATGCCCCTGTTCGATACCTTGCGCGAACTGCTGGCGCAGCGTCGACGCATGACCGGACAGGTCGACGAAAGCGGTGACGGCCCCGACGCCAGCCGCGAACAAGTACAAGCGGCATTGCAGGCACTGCAGGCGCGTCCGCCCGCCACGGGCGGCAAGCCCGGCGCCAGCACGCAACGCCTGCGCCAGGATCTGCAGGGCCAGTTGCGGCGCTACAGCAAGGACGGCAAGACCCCACAATTGGCGCCCGTGCAGCGCGATACCGTCGACCTGGTCTCGATGCTGTTCGACAACTTGCAGCGCGAAGTGCGCATGGGCGGCGCTGCGCAGCGTTTCCTCGGCAAGCTGCAAGTACCGCTGCTGCGCACCGCGCTGGACGATCCCGCGTTCTTCTCGCAGCGCAACCACCCGGCGCGCAAACTGCTGAATACGGTCACCGAAACCGCCGCCTACTGGGTGGACAGCGCCGATGGCGAGGCCGACCCCTCGCTGGTGCAGAAGATGCAGACGGTGACCGAGCGCCTGCTGCACGACTACGACGGCGACTCGGGCCTTTACGTGCACCTGCTCACGGATCTCGAGCGCCACATGCAAACCCTGGCGCGCCGTGCCGAGATGAGCGAGCGCCGCCACGTCGAAGCCGCGCAGGGCCGCGATCGCCTGGACGCGGCGCGTGCGCGCGCCGAGGAAATCATCGCCCAGCGCCTGGTCGGCACGCGCCCGTCCAGCCTGGTGCGCACCCTGCTGGAGCAGGCCTGGACCGACGCCCTTACGCTGGCCATCGTGCGTCATGGCGAGGACAGCGACGTGTTTCGCGAGCGCATCGCCACGGTCGAGGCGCTGCTGCAGCGCAATCCCGGCGACGACATCGGCAAATTGCAGACCGAGGTCCAGCATGGATTGCAACAGGTCGGCCTGCACACACCCGATGCCGAGGCCATCGCGCGCAAGGTGCTGGACCAGCCGGTGATCGATTTCAGCGGCGAACCGGTGTCGCAAACCGAGCTGGCGCTCAAGCTCAAGCAACGCCAACGCCTGGGCGATGACGCGGGCGAGGCTGCCAGCAGGCCAGTGGATGCCCCGCTGAATGCCGAGGAACAGCGCATGCTGGAGCGCCTCAAGAGCATCCCCTTTGGCAGCTGGTTCGAATTCCAGCGCAACCAGCAGGGTGACATCGTGCGCCGCAAGCTGGCCTGGTTCTCACCGGTCACCGGACGCTGCCTGTTCGTCAATCAGCGCGGCCAGCGCGCCGAGGAACGCACGCTGGCGCGGCTGGCGCGCGACATGGTGCGCGGGCAGATTCGTCTGGTCGTGGAAACCCAGACCAGCCTGGTCGATCGCGCCTGGAGCAGCATCGTCGAGACACTGAAGAAATTCACCGGACGCGGCCCCGAGCCGGTCCCCGCCGGAGCCCCGGCATGAATGACAATCGGCGCGCGCCGCGCAAGCCGATCAGTGGTGTGGTGCTGGTCGAGAACAGCCTCAACGGCGCCGCGCTGGGACGCATCGGCAACCTGTCCAACACCGGGCTGATGCTGATCGCACCCAGGCGATTGCGCGAGAATGCGCTGTTCCAGATCAGCTTCACCCTGCCCGGCAGCGACAGCCGCACGCATGCGCTGGAGATCGGCGTGCATGAACAATGGACGTCCACGGCGGTGACACCTGGGCAATTCTGGATTGGCCTGCGCATCATCGACATCAGCGACGCCGACCAGGGCGTGTTGGACCACTGGTTGAAGCAGCCGGAGTACGCGCTGCGGTAGTTCCGCACCGGACCCGCACGCATGCGCGATTGATGCTGCGCGGCTTGCCCGGCGCGCGGCAAGCGGCAACACTGCGCAGGTTCCGTCGCCAACGAGTCCCGCCATGAGTGCCGCCCTCGCCTCGCTCTACGCCCAACATCTGGATCAGGTGATCCACGACAGCGATGCCGCGCTGGCCGCCAGCGGCCACGACAGCTTGCTGATCGCCGCCGGCACGCCGCGGCTGCGCTTTCTCGACGATCAGGCGCCGCCGTTCGTGGCTAGCCCGCATTTCCTGCACTGGCTGCCGCTGACCGATGCGCCGGGCTCATGGATCGTGCATGTCCCCGGTCGCAGGCCACGGCTGATCTTCCTGCAGCCACGCGATTACTGGCACGTGGTGCCGGACACACCACAAGGGTACTGGGTGGAACACTTCGATATCGTCACCGTGGCCGATGAAAACGCCGCGCGACTGGAGCTTGAACGCAGCCTCGGTGAGCACAGCGCCGTGCTCGGCGAGGATGGCGCGGCGGGCAGCGATATCGCACCCAACAATCCACCCGCGCTGCTGGCGCGGCTGCACTGGACGCGCGCCTGCAAGACCGCCTACGAGATCACCCTGATGCGCGCGGCCAGCCGCATCGGCACGCGCGGACACCTGGCTGCGGCGCGTGCGTTCGCCGCCGGCGCCAGCGAATTCGAGATCCACCTCGCCTACCTCGCCGCCAGCGGACAGACCGAAGCCGAACTGCCTTACGCCAACATCATCGGCCTGAACACGCACGGCGCGGTGCTGCACTACACGCGCTTCGAGCGCGCGCGACCGGATGCACGGCGCAGCCTGCTGATCGATGCCGGCGGCCAATATGCAGGCTACGCCAGCGACATCACCCGCACTTACGCGGCCGAGCCGCATGGCGACTTCGCCGCGCTGGTCGCCACGCTGGAGGAGATGCAGCAGATCCTGTGCCTGGACGTGCGCGCCGGCCAGCCATATCCCGAGTTGCACCTCGAGGCGCATCGCCTGCTGGGCGGCGTGCTCGCCGCGCACGGCCTGGTGCGCTGCTCGGCCGAGGCCGCGTTTGCGCAAGGCATCACGCGCACATTTTTGCCGCACGGACTCGGCCACTTGCTGGGTCTGCAGGTACATGACATCGGCGGCCAGCAGAGCACACCCGAGGGCGGACGCACACCACCGCCACCGGAACACCCGTACCTGCGCCTGACGCGCACGCTGGAGCCGGGCATGGTGGTCACCATCGAGCCCGGCCTGTATTTCATCCCGATGCTGCTGGATGCGCTGCGCGCCACGCCAGCCGGCAGCGATGTGGACTGGGCGCGTGTCGAGACCTTCATGCCTTGCGGCGGCATCCGCATCGAGGACGACGTGTTGTGCACCGCGGATGATCCGCACAACCTCACCCGCGAAGCCTTCGCGGCGCTGGCGTAAGCAACCGCTGCGAACGGCTCTGCTCAGCGCGCCCTGCGTTGCAGGTACTGCGCCACCGGCACGCGCTCGCGGATGCGCCCGGCGGCCATCACCGCGACTTCATCGACCAGATGCGCGAGGCCGCCCAGGCGGTGCGTGATCAGCAGCAGCGTGCGCCCGCGCGCGGCGACATCCAGCGCGGCATACAGGTCGCGCGCGGTGCGCGCATCGAGACCCTCGGTGGGCTCGTCCAGCACCAGCACCGGCGCATCCTGCAGCAGTGCGCGCGCGATGGCGATGCGCCGCGCTTCGCCGCCGGAGACCAGTGCACCCGCCTCGCCCAGCACGGTGTCGTAACCCTGCGGCAAGCCCGCCACGAACGCATCCATCTGCGCCTGGTTCACCGCGCGCTCGATCTGCGCCGCCGTGGCCTCGGGTGCGGCCAGCAACAGGTTGTCCAGCAGCGACAGGTTGAACAAGGTGGTCTGCTGGCTGATCACCGCGATGTGCCGACGCAACACGTCACCCTGCAGCGCATCCAGCGGCTGCCCGCCCAACATGATGCGTCCCTGCTGCAACGGATAAAACTTCAGCAACGCACTCAACAGCGAGCTCTTGCCCGCGCCCGAGGCCCCGACGATCGCCACGCGCGCGCCTGCGGCCAGTTGCAGGTCGACACCCGCCAGCGCCCACGGCGCGGCATCGGCATACCGCAGATGCACGTTCTCGAATACGATCTCCACCGCCGCTGGCAGCGACGCGCAGATCTCCGGCTCGATGAACGCCGGTGGTGTGTCGGCCAGGTCGAACACGCGCGCGGCGGCGGTGAGCGTGGCCTGCCATTGCGCCAGTGCCTCGGGCAGTGGCGCGATCACCTCGAACAGGGCCAGCGCCAGCAGCGCCAGCATCACCAGCAGCGGCGGCGCCAACGTGCCGCCATGCACCGCCGCCAGGCCAAACACCAGGATGCCGAGCACGACGAGCTGCGCGAGCAGGCCGACCATGCCGCCACCCAGCGCTTGCAGCACCTCGATGCGCGCGCGTCGCGCATCGAGCCGCGCAGCCAGCGCATCAATGCGTGCGGCATGGGCCGCGACGCCACCCCAAGCCAGCAGCTCGGCGTGGCCGCGCAGGGCATCCAGCAGCAGGCCGCGCAGCGCGGCGGCGTCGAGCACCGCCTGCGCCGCGTCCAGCGCGGCGCGACGATGCGCCCAGGCCGGCAACAGCACGCCGGCCAGCAGTGCGCCGATCAGCAGCACCAGTGCCGCGCCCGGCAGCACGATGACACCCAGCACCAGCACCAGCGCCAAGCTCAACAGCGCCACCGCCGCAGGTACCAGCACGGCCAGATAAAAATGCTCCAGCGCATCGATGTCGGCGCGCAGGCGCGCGAACAGCTCGCCGCTGCGCAGCGCCGACAGCCGCGCCGGAGCCAGCGGAATCAGGCGTCGGAACAGCCATGCGCGCAGCCCGGACAAACCGCGCAAGGTGGCTTCGTGGGTGACCAGACGATCACCGTAGCGGCCGCCGCTGCGCAGGATGGCAAAGGCGCGGATCGCCGCGGCCGGACTGAAATAGTTGATCGCCGCACCGCTCAATCCGGCCAGCGCCATGGCGGCGATGAACCAGCCCGACACCGCCATCAGGCCCAGCGCCGCGAGCGCGGTCAGCAGCGCCAGCGCCGCCCCGCCGAACATCCAGCCTCGATACGGATCGAGCACCGCCAGCAGGCGGCGCAGCGCGGGCGGCAGCAGGCGCGTCATTGCGCTTCCGCCTGCACAAGCGCTGCATAGGCACCCTGCGCGTGCGCCAGTTGCTGCGGCGTACCCTGCTCGATCACGGCGCCGTCGCGCAACACCACCAGCCAATCCGCCGATTGCGCCGCCACCAGACGATGCGCCACCAGCAGCACCGTCCGCGTCGCCGCAGCGGCGCGGATCACCTGCTCGACCGCGTGCGCACTCTCTGCATCGAGGTGTGCGGTGGGCTCGTCCAGCAGCCAGACACAGGCGTCTTCGCGCAGCAGCGCACGCGCCAGCGCCAGGCGCTGCAATTCACCACCCGACAAGCCAAGGCCGCGCTCACCCAGCGGCGTGTCCCAACCCTGCGGCAAGCGCGCCAGCACCGCATCGAACCCGCTGTCGGCCGCGGCGCGCTGCAGCGCCAGGGTATCCGCGCCGGGCGCGGCCAGCAGCAGGTTGTCGCGCACGCTGCCCTCGAAGACATGCGTCTGCTGTGGCACCCAGGCCACGCGTGCGCGCCACTGCGTCATATCCAGTTCGCTCAGATCGACACCCTCGACGAGGATGCGACCGGACGCGGTCGGCACGAAGCCCAGCAGCAGGTTCAGCAGCGTGCTCTTGCCCGAACCGGTTGCACCGATCAGTGCGGTGACGCCTCGCGGCTGGATGTCGAAACTGCACCCGCACAACGCCGCTGCGCGCCCAGCATGGCTGTAATGCACGGCATCGACGCGCAGGCCTGGTGGCGTGTGCGCCGCAACCCGAGTGCCGCCGACCAACGGCGCGCTGGCCGGCGGTGGCGTTTCCTCCAGCGCGGCCAGATGCTGCGCCGCGGCCAGCGCATCCATGCGCGCATGGCGCAGGCTGCCCAGCGCGCGCAGTGGCAGATAGAACTCCGGCGCCAGCAGCAGCACGAACAGGCCATCGCGGAATGGCAATTCACCCCAGAGCAGACGAAAGCCGATCAGCACCGCGACCACAGCGATGCTCACCGTGGCGAAAAACTCCAGCACCAGCGCGGAAAGAAACGCCACGCGCAGCACCTGCATGGTGAGCTTGCGGTAGTCCTCGCCGTCGCCATCCAGGCGTTGCGCCACGCGCTCGGCAGCGCCCAGTTGACGCAGCGTGGCGAGGCCGCCCAGCGCGTCCATGAAAGCCGCGCCCAGACGCGTGAGCTGCGCATAGCGCTGCTGGCTGGCGCGCTCGGCGGCATTGCCCACCAGCACCATGAAAAACGGAATCAGCGGCGCGGTCAGCAGCAGGATCAGACCCGAGATCCAGTCGGCTGGAAACACGAACAGCGCCAGCAGCAGCGGCACCAGCGCCGCCGTGCTCACCTGTGGCAGATAACGCGCGAAATACGGCAACACCGCGTCGACGCCATCGACCAGACGCGTGATCAGGTCGCCGCTGGTTTGCGCGCGCAGCCCGATCGGGCCCAGCGCCTGCGCGCGCGCAAGCAGGCGCGTGCGCAGTTGCGCAGTCAAATCCAGCGCCGCTGAAAACGAGGTGCGGCGCGCGTAAAAATTCAGCAGCAGGCGCAACGACGCCAGCAGCAGCAGCCCGATCCACTGTGGCCACAGCCGCGCCAACGGCGCATGCGCGAACAGCGCCGCGTTGAGAATGTCGGCCAGCAGCCACGCCTGCGCCACCAGTGCCAGAGCCTGCAGCGCCGTGGCCAGCGCTGCGCGCCACTGTGGTTTGCGAATCTGCTGCGCCTCGCGGCGCAGCCAGCTTGCGGCCTGCATGCCTGATTCCATCGATGGGTTTGCCAGGCGCAGCCTGCCGCGCGCCCGCAAAATGTGACGGGGCCGAAGTCGGCCCCGTCGGTCACGCGTGATGATGCCCGATCAAAGCGGCTTGCGTGTGCCACCGGCAGCCTGCCCGGCGGCGTGTTCCTCCTGCGTGTCCAGCAGCGCCGCACTCGCGGCCGAGATCAGCACGATCATGGCCGTTCCCACCAGCCAGGCGAAATACCACGCACCCTGATCACCCAGCAGCGCGGCCAGCAGGATGACCACGACGGCCAGGAACATGAACAGCAGGAAGTACAGAAAAGTCCTCATGGCGGATTCCTCAGTATGCGTGTTCGTTTTCGGCGATCTTCTCGGCGCTGACCTTGCCGCGCATCACCCAGAACGCCCAACTGGTGTACCAAAGGATCAGCGGCACGAACACCAGCGCGAAACCCAGCATCCACAGCAGCGTGAGTTGGCTGGAGCTGGAATTCCACAGCGTCAGGCTGACCGAGGGATTGCTGCTCGATGGCAGCATGAAGGGGAACAGCGAGACGCCCGCCGTGCCGATCACGCCGATCCACGCCAGCGCACCCAGCCACCAGCCCAGATGCGAGCGCCGCGCGCGCGCGGCCAGCAGCGCACCGAGCATGCCAGCGAAACCCAGTAGCGGCACCAGCCACAGCAGCGGCCGCGCGGCGAAGTTGGCCTGCCACGCACCCGGCACCATCGCGACGACTTGTTGCAGCGGAGTTTGTGGCACGCCGGCGCCGGGACCACTGACGATGTGGTAACCCGGCAGCATGTGCACCCAGGCACCACCGGTGGCGAACAGCACGATCGCGGCGATCGCGGCGAACTGCACCAGACCACGCGCACGCTGGTACATCGCGCCCTCGGCGCCATTCATGACCGTCAACGCCCCCATCATCACGGCCAGCGCCAGCGCCAGCACGCCGGTCATGATCGCGAAGGGATTGAGCAGACCGAGGAAACTGCCGGTATAGAACGAGGTCAGGTTCCACTCGAAATGGAACGGCACGCCGTGGAACAGATTGCCGAAGGCCGCGCCGAACACGATCATCGGCACCGCGCCGCTGACCAGGAACACCCAGTCCCACACGTTGCGCCACGCCGGATTGGCGATCTTGCTGCGGTACTCGAAGCCCAGTGGACGCATGATCATGGTCCACAGCAACAGCAACATGACCACGTAAAAGCCCGAGAAGGCAGTGGCGTAGATCAGCGGGAATGCCGCGAAAATCGCGCCGCCGCCGAGGATGAACCACACCTGGTTGCCGTCCCAGTGCGGGCCGATGATGTTCAGCGCCACGCGCCGTTCCAGATCGGTGCGGCCGACGTAGCGCAGGATCGCGCCCACGCCCATGTCCATGCCCACCATCACCGCCAGGCCGATCAGCAGCACGCCCAGCAACAGCCACCAGATCACTTGCAGGATTGCGTAGATTTCCATGACTCAGCCCTCCAGATTCGTGGCGTGCGCGGCGGCCTGGACCGGCCGTGGCGCCAGCTCGGGACGTGGCCGCGGACGCGCATCGCCACCACCGTGATGCGGCTCGGGCCCTTGTCGGATCGCGCGCACCATCAGATACATCTCGACCGCGATGAAGATCGAATACAGCGTCACGAAACCGACCAGCGAGAACGCCATGTAGCCCACGCTGTGCGTGGAAGCGCTCATCCAGGTCGGCAGCACGCCGAACACCGTCCACGGCTGCCGGCCCAGCTCGGCCACCAGCCAGCCAGACTCATTCGCCAGAAACGGAATCGGGATCATCCACACCGCCGCGAGCAGGAACCAGCGCTTGTCCTGCACCTTGTTGCGCAAGGTGTACAGCACCGCCAACACGAAAAACGCCAGCATCAACAGGCCGAAGCCGACCATCGCACGGAATGCCCAGAACACCGCAGCCACCGGCGGGATGGTGTCACGTGCGGCCTGCTGCACTTGCGCCGGTGTGACGTTGTTCAGATCGGGCGCATAGCGCTGCACCAGAAAGCCATAGCCGAGATCTTTTTCGTGCGCATTGAATTGCGCCAGCGCCGCCGCGTCCTGCGGATCCTTGGACAGTGTCTTCAAGGCCAGCACGGCAGGGATGCCGTTCTCGATCTTGCGCGTGGCCTGCTGCTCCAGCGTGTCGACACCCTCGACCGTGCCGTCGATCGAGTGGGTCACCAGCAGGGATAACAGATAGGGGATGCGCACCGCGCCCTCGTTCTCCTGCTTGGCCTGGTCGGGAAACGCGATGAGGTTGAACGACATCGGCGCGGGCTCGCTTTTCCACAGGCCCTCCATCGCGGCCAGCTTGGTCGGCTGCGCCTGCGCGGCAACAAAACCCAGCGCATCGCCCAGGGTGATCACGCCGATCGTGGCCATCACGCCATAAAGTGCGGCCATGCGGAACGAGCGCTTGGCCAGCTCCATGTGGCGCTTCTTCAACATGTAGAACGCACTGATGCCCGCCACGAAGACCGCCGCGGTCACATAGCCGGCAATGCTGGTATGCACGAACTTGGACTGCGCATCGGGGCTGAAGATCAGCTGCTGGAAGCTGGTCAGCTGCATGCGCAGGGTAGTCGGATCGAACGCCGCGCCCTTGGGATCCTGCATGAAGCTGTTGGCCACCAGAATCCACAGCGCCGAGAGATTGGAGGCGAACGCGACCAACCAAGTCACCGCCAGATGCTGGCCCTTGGACAGACGCTCCCAGCCGAAGATCATCAGGCCGACGAAGGTGGACTCCATGAAGAAGGCCATCAGGCCCTCGATGGCCAGCGGCGCGCCGAAGATGTCGCCGACGAAGCTGGAATAAAACGACCAGTTGGTGCCGAACTGGAACTCCATGGTCAGGCCGGTGGCCACGCCCAGGGCGAAGTTGATCATGAACAACTTGCCCCAGAACTGCGCCATCTCCTTGTAGATCGGCTTGCCCGTGGTGACGTACACCGTCTCCATCGCCGCCAGCAGAAAGCTGAGACCCAGGGTCAGTGGCACGAACAGGAAGTGATACAGCGCGGTGGACGCGAACTGGATGCGCGAGAGATCGACAACGGTTCCATCAATCATGGCGGCTACTCTTGATCATCGAAGGCCACGCGCCACGCGCTTCGCACGCGGATGACGCAACGGAGTCACCACGGCCACGGCATCCATGGCCGCCAACCGCAGGTTTGCAAAGTGATATTTTAATGTCCATGTCGTGTCTGCTCCTGCATGACAGCTTGTCGCGGACCATCGCGAAACAACTTACACCCACGCACCGACGTTCGGTTTGCACAACCGGGCGCCCTGCCGCCTGATTCAAAGCAACCCCATGCAGGCGAGCGCTGCAGAGGCGCGCCTTGGTCGCAACCGGCATCGCGTGCTTCTCGCGGCGGCACTTCGGCGACGGCGCGTCCTGCGCCATTGCCAAAAAACCCAGCCGCTGCCAGCCCAAGCTCCTGCGCGCAACGGACCAGCGCCCGCTGCGCCCCTGTGCCGGAGCGGTGGTGCACACTGCTGTCCGTGACATTTGCGCATAAGGTTTACTTTTTATGTACAACGGACCGCATTAGACACGCTCTGCCTGCCGCGCCGCTTGATCTGGATCAAGTCCGGCTGCGGGAACCTCGCGCGCGTGGCGCGGTCTAGCCTTGCTTGCACTTGGCAAGCGTGTCCGCTGCCCACGACGATGGGCGTGCCGACGGCATGCCTGCGCCGGCCCCCTTCACCTTCATCGAGACCACCCGTGATCCCACCCCGTCGCTTGTCGCGCACATGGCGCCTGCTACCCATGACCGCACTGCTCGGCTGCAGTCTTGCGCTCGCCACGCCTGCACCCGGCGCTGCCAAGGCAGCGACGCTGCCCGTGCCGGCACGCCTCACGCCGACGCAACCCGCGCCATCGCAGTCTGCGCCTGCACCCGCGCGCAACACGCGCGGCGCGCAAATGCCAGACGCTGCGGCCATGCATCCCATGCCCTGGTTGGCGGGGGTGGTGCAGGCGCCGCTGGTTGGACCGATCACGCTGTACGCGCCGCCATCCAACGTAACCGTGCGCGGCCTGGCCCTGTTTCTTTCCGGTGACGGCGGCTGGAACCTGGGGGTGGTGGGCATGGCACGCGACGCCGCGGCTCTCGGCTTCTGGGTCGCCGGCTTCAGCACACCCAGATATCTGCATGCCCTGGATGCGCAGCCGGCGGGCACCTGCATCGATGCCGCCGGCACGCTCGCGCGGCTGGCCACCCATCTGAAGCAGGAGCTCGATTTGCCGGCCAATCTGCCGGTGGTGTTGATCGGCTATTCCTCGGGTGCCACCACGGTCTATGCCGCGCTGGTCCAGGCCGCGCAAGGCACATTCCAGGGCGGGTTGAGCCTGGGATTCGGCCCGGATATCGAAGCCACGCATGCGTTCTGCCCCGGTGTCGGCGGCCTAGCCGAGCAGAAGTCGCCACGGCCACCGCACCTGCCCAGCTTGCTGCCGAATACGCATCTGAGCGCGTCGTGGCAGATCCTGCAGGGCGCGATCGACGAGGACGTCGCGCCACGATTCGCCACTGAGTACGTCGCGGGTGTGCCCGCGGCCAAGGCTTGGCTGCTGCCACATGTCGGTCACGGCTTTGGCGTGCCGCGCAACTGGGCGCCGCAGTACCGCGCCGCACTGCACAGCCTGCTGCCGCCGGCGCCGGCCAGCGTCATGCCGACGCCGGTCGCTTCTACGCGACGGCCGGCCAAGCCCGCCGCGCACTGATACGGCCCACCGCTGCGCGCCAGGCGGCCGGCCCGGCAGCGTCCATACCGTCGCGCTTCAGCGCGTCGTGCTTCAGCGCGCGATGCGCGCGCGATCGGCCGGCGCCAGTCCGCTGACGTGGCGCGCGGTATCCAGCAGCACGGCGTGGCCGTGGCGCGGATGCAACAGCTCGGGCAGGCGCGCGCTGAAGCGCTGCGGCGTGATGCCCAGCGCGGCCAGGCCATCGACGCTGCCGATCGAATCCAGCGCCAGCGACTTGAAGTTGTCCACGCTGATCGGCTTGCCCGGCAGCAGCTCGCCGATGCGCGCCTGCAGATAGCCCAGGGCGTCGGGCAGCGGAATGATCAGCCGCCGCAGCTTCAGCGCAGCCGCGACCATGCGCACGATGCGGATCAGCGCGAATTGCTCGGGTCCGTACAGCTCGTAGCGCTGCGCGATGCTGGCCGGGTCCTGCACGCACTGCGCGATCGCCGCGCACACGTCTTCCACCGCCACCGGCGCCAGCTTGCTGGACGCGCGTGCCAGCGGCAGGACCGGCAGCAGCTTGAGCAGCGCGGCGAAGCGCGTCACCAGCCCGTCGCCACGACCGAAAATCACCGAGGGCTGGTAAATCGTCCACTGCAGGCCGGAGGCGCGCACCACGCGCTCGGCTTCGCCGCGCGTGATCAGGTACATCGACTTGCCCTCGCCCGCGCGCAGCGAACTCATCTGATGCAGGCGGCGCACGCCGGCCTCGCGGCAGGCGGCCACCAGCGTCGAGGTGAGGTCCACGTGCGCCTTGCGAAAACGCGCGCCGCCGGTCTCGTTGAGGATGCCGACCAGGTTGATCGCCGCATCCGCGCCGTGCAGGTGTTCCAGCAGCGTGCCGCGATCGTACACGTCGGCGCTGTGCACACTGACCCCAGGCAGCACGGCCAGGGCGCGGTGCTGTTCGCGGTTGCGTGAAAGCACGCGGATGCGATGTCCTTGCGCGACCAGGCGCGGCAACAGATGCGTGCCAACGAATCCGGTACCGCCGAGCATGACCAGGTGTTGCGGGCGCAGCGGCGTGAGGCGCGGGGTGTTCATGGATTGATCGACTCCGTGGCGGAAGTGGAGAGCGCGAGCACGATCTTGCCGACGTGCTCGCCCTGCTCCAGCAGGCGATGCGCATCGGCGGCCTGCGCGAAAGGCAGCACACGGTACAGCACCGGGCGCACGCGCCCTGCATCCAGCAGTGGCCAGGCACGTGCGCGCAACTCGGCGGCGATGGCGGCCTTGGCGGCGCTGTCCTGCGGACGCAAGGTGGAGCCGGTGAGCGTGGCGCGCTTGCGCATCAGCAAGGCCAGATCCAGCGACGCCTCGCGGCCGCGCTGCGTGGCGATCTGCACGATGCGTCCATCCAGCGCCAGCGCGGCGAGATTGCGCGGCAGGTAATCGCCGCCGACCATGTCCAGGATCACGTCGGCGCCGTGCCGCGCGGTCGCATCCAGCACGCCGGCGACGAAATCCGCGTCGCGATAATTGAAGCAGCGGCGCGCGCCCAATCGCTCGCAGGCCGCGCATTTGGCGGCATTGCCGGCCGTCGCGAACACCGTGGCACCCAGCGCATGCGCCAACTGGATGGCACTGGTGCCGATGCCGCTGGCGCCACCATGCACCAGCAGCACCTCGCCGGCGGCGAGGCGAGCGCGCATGAACACGTTGCTCCACACGGTGAAAAACGTTTCCGGCAGCGCCGCGGCCTCGGCCATGCTGAAACCGCGTGGCAACGGCAGGCACTGGCCCGCCGGCACCGTCACGTATCCGGCGTAACCGCCGCCGTTGCACAACGCGCACACGGCGTCACCGACTCGCCAGCCGTCAACGTCCACACCCAGCGCGGCGATACGCCCGGCCACTTCCAGCCCGGGCAGATCGGATGCGCCAGGCGGCGGTGGATATACGCCGGCACGCTGCGCCAGATCGGGCCGGTTGACGCCCGCAGCATGGACCTCGATCAGGATTTCAGCGGCGCACGGCAACGGGCGCGGACGCTGCGCCACCTGCAAAACCTCCGGGCCGCCCGGCATGCTGATCTCGATCACCCGCATCATCAGGGCTGCGCTCATGGCGTAGCGCCCGCTGCCGCCGCATGCACGCTGGCGGAAGGCGCGGGCTGCGTGCTGGCCGCGGCTGGCGGCGGCGCGTCGCCCTGCGCAGCCAGATCCTCAACGCTGCACACCACCGCGGCACGCGGCGCCTGCGCGTCAGGCACCGCGTAGGCGCTGCCGAAAGGCTGCATGCGCGCGCTCAGACGGACCGGGTCCTGGTGCAGGCGCCAGTCATAGATCACGCTGAAGGCCATGGTGCTCTCCACGTAACCGCGCGTCTCGGGATACGGGATGGTGGCCACGAATACATCCGGCGGCAGCGTGGCGCGCTTGTCCAGCCAGCGCTGCAGCGCGGCCGGGCCGGCATTGTAGGCGGCGCTGGCCAGCCACTGCGCGCCGAAGCGATCGGCCAGATGCTGCAGATAACGCGTGCCCAGTGCGATGTTGACCGACGGATCGTCGAGGCTGGCCGCGCCTTCCCAGGGCAAGCCGTTGCGTCGCGCCAGCTGCGCCGCGGTACCCGGCAGCAACTGCATCAACCCGCGCGCATCGGCGCCGGAGCGGGCATCGCTGATCCACGCGCTTTCCGTGCGGATGATGGCGAAGGCCCAGGCCGGATCGATACCGGCGTGGCGCGCATCGCGCACCACGCGCGTGCGCTCGGCCAGGGGAAAACGCAGACTGTAATCACGCAGATAAGCACCGTGATTGAGCAGGAAAATCGCGCGGTCCACCCAGCCGCGGCGGTGCGCCAGCACCACGGCGGCATAGCGCTGCGCATGATCGAGGCCGGGCAGCGCCGCGTTCCATTCGCGCCGCGCGTGCGCGAGGCGGTTCAGCGCATACCACTCGAACGCACGCTGCATCCCCGGGTCCGCTTCGACCGCGGCGGTGGCCGCGGTCTGCGCCGGTGGATCACGTGGGCACAGCGCGTACGGGCGCTGCACCTGATCGGCGGCCAGAAAGCCGTAATAGGTGGCACTGCGTGCCAGCGCGCGCCAGCGTGCATCGGCCTGCGTCGTGGCTCCGGTGGCGGCCAGCGCGCGTGCCTCGAAATAACGCCACTCCTTGTCCTCGCGTTGTGCCGCGGGCATGGCGCGGATTGCCGCCAGCACGGCCGGCCAATCGCCCTGCGCCAGCGCCACGCGCGCGCGCCACTCGCGCGTCAGCGGCGTCTGCGCGGCGGCCGGCAAGGCCGCCAGCGCGCGCAGCGAGCCTGGCTCGAGACTGACGGCCTGGTACAGCGCCAGCGCGGCTTCGATGCGATCGACCTGCACCGCATCCAACTCGAAGCGTCCGCGCAGTGCCTGCCAGGCCGCGCGCGCGGCATCGGCATCGTCACGCGCGCGGCGCGTCAGCGCCAGCGTCATGGCTTCGCGCGCATGCCCGGTATCGGGCCAGGCACCTGCTTGTGCCAGTGCGCCCGCAGGGTCCGACAGCGCCAGCGCCAGACGCTGCGCACCCGGCTGTTGTGCCGCGGGCAACCAGGCCAGAGTCTGCGTGAGCGTGCCCGCCGCGCGCGCGCGCAGCGCGCGCTGGATGCGATCCCACAGCCGTTCAGGCGTGAGCAGGCCCTGCGTATTGGCCAGCTGCAGCAGCGCAGCGCAGGCATCGGGCAATCGCGGCGCGTCCCATAGCGCGGCGAAAGCGCCATCGAACGTCAGCGTGCCGCCCTGCATCGCCTGCGCCTGCAGCTCGCGGCAATCGTAGGTCGCACCCAAACCGGGCGCATAGAACGCGAGATATTGCTGCCAATCCTGTTTGCGGGCGAGGCGATCCAGCCAGGCGCGACGCAGTTCGCGGCCGGGGATCAGGGCGCCATGGCGTGCCAGGTAATCGCGAACCCGTGCGGCGTGCGCGCTGCCCAGGTCGTGCAGCAGATAGGCGGCTTCGAGATACGGATACAGCGGGTAATCCTGCAGCGCCTTGGCGTCGCGCTGCCATGCCGGATCGCCCTGCTGCGCCAGCGCATACGCTCGTGCGAACTGTTCGCGCTGGCGCTGCAGTTGCGCGCTGGCGGCGGCCTGCGCGGCACTGCCCGCAGCCAGCATCCACAGCGCCAGCAACGCCAGCACGAACCCGATGCGCCACTGCCGGCGCGCGCGAAGCCTTGGCATACTGCATGATCTCCAGAAGTCGCCATTCTACAAGGCATGTCTACAAGGCATGCCTGCATGGCAGGTCTACAGACGCATGCGCCGCGCGTGCCGGCACGGCAGCAATGGCGCTGCGGCAAACAGCGGCGCGTCAAATCACCTCCACAAGGCCACGCCATGCTGTTCGATCTTGTGCTTTACCTGCTGGCCGGGGCCACGGCCGGGTTGCTCGGCGGCCTGCTGGGCATCGGCGGCGGACTGCTGATCGTGGCCGCGCTCAGCTTCACCCTGCCGGCGCTGGGTGTGCCACCCAGCGAGGTGATGCATGTATCGGTGGCGACCTCGCTGGCCGGCATCGTGCTTACCGCGGCCTCGTCCACCACCGCGCAACTGCGGCGCAAGGCCGTGATGCTGCCGACGCTGTGGCGGCTGGCGCCCGGGCTGGTCCTGGGTGGTTTCATCGGTGCGCATCTGGCGCAGTTGATGAGTGGGCCGGTGCTGCGCTGGGTGATCGCCGGGTTCTGTCTGTTCATGGCCTGGCGCATGGCCTTCGGCCATCAGCACGAGGTGCGCGCGGAACACGTGCCACGCTCATCATGGCTGCTGCCCGCGGGTCTGGGCATCGGCGCGGTATCGGCCATCGTCGGTATCGGTGGCGGCTCGCTCACCGTGCCTTTGCTGGTGAGTCTGGGCGTGAAACCCGTGCGCGCGGTGGCCACCAGCGCCGCGGCCGGGCTGGTGATCGCACTGGCCAGCTCGCTCAGCTACATGCTGGCACTGCATGCGCCGGCCCTGCCGCTGCCGCGCGGCGCGCTGGGCTACGTGTTTCTGCCGGCCGCCGCGGCCACGGCGCTGGCCTCGATGGTGACGGCACCACTGGGCGTGCGCCTAGCGCACCGGCTTTCCGGACCCGCGCTCAAGCGCGTGTTCGCGGCCTTCCTGCTGGTGGTCGGCGTGCTGATCGTTAGCGGCGGATGAACCGGCCGCGCACACGCTTCGCGCAGCGTCATGCGCAGGCCATCACCCATGGCGTGCTTGCCGCGGCGCTGCTCGGCGGACTGCTGTGGCTGGGCGGACTGCTGTGGCCGGTGGCGCTACCGGGCAGCCTGCCGGCGCACCTGCAATGCGTGTCTTATGCGCCGTTCCGTCTGTCCGGTGAGAGCCCGCTGCGGAAACATGCGCACATCAGCCGCGCGCGCATCGACCACGACTTGGCCGTGCTCGCGCGGCACTTCGACTGCGTGCGCACGTATTCGGTGAACCAAGGTCTGGATCAGGTGCCGGCGCTGGCCGTGCGCCGCGGCATGCAGGTGCTGCTGGGCATCTGGATCGGCCCGGATGCACGCGCCAATGCACGCGAGATCGCGCTGGGCATCGCCACCGCGCGCGCCGCGCCCGCGGGCAGCATCCGCGCCATCGTGGTCGGCAACGAGGTGCTGCTGCGCGGCGATCAGTCCGCATCGGTGCTGTTGCGCGATCTGCACGCCGTGCGCGCCGCCACCGGGCTGCCGGTGACTTACGCCGACGTGCCGGCGTTTTGGCTGCGTCATCCGCAGCTGGCGCCCGCGGTGAATTTCATCAGCGTGAACATGCTGCCCTACTGGGATAACAAGCCGGTGTCCGCGCGCGCGGCGGTGACGCGCGTGGCGCGGCAGCTGCGCCGCGTGCAGGCGGCGTTTCCTGGCAAGCCGGTGTTCATCAGCGAGACCGGTTGGCCCAGCGCCGGGCGCGCTCGCCGCGATGCCGTGCCCAGCCGCGTCAACGAGGCCGCGTATCTGCGCGACTTCATCGCCTGGGCGCAGGCGCACGGCCAGCGCTACAACCTCATCGAGGCCTACGACCAGCCCTGGAAGCGCGCACTGGAAGGCACCGTCGGTGGCTGGTGGGGCATCGATGATTCACGGGCCCAGCCCAAGTTCGCGTGGCGCGGTTCCGTGACCGAGGATCCGCGCGCCGGGTGGGCGCTGTTGCCGCTGCTGCTGGGCGCGGCTGTCGGCGCGTGGCGCGGCGCGCGCGGCGCGCGCGCCTGCGGTCTGCTGGCCGGCGCCGGTACCGGGCTGGCGCTGTGGGCGCTCTGGCGCATGGCCCAGGCCGCGGCCTGGGATGGTGCGCAATGGACTTACTGGGGGGCGCTGGGCGGCGGCCTGCTGGTCGGCGCCTGGCTGCTGCTGGATGCCCTGCGCACGTTGCTGCGCAGCGCGCGGATCGCGCATCCCGGGCGCGTGGCACAGGTGGCCTTCGCCGCGTTGTTTGCCGTGGTGTACCTGGACCTGCTGCTGGTGTTCGATGGCCGCTATCGCGACTGGCCGCTGCCGGCGTTCATCCCGATCGCGCTGGGTGTAGCGCTACTGCGCCAGTTGCACGGCGCACCGCTGCTGCATGGCCCACGCGCACGCGCGCTGGCACTGGCGGCACTGCTGCTGGGCATGGTTGGCGTGCTGCAGGAGGCGCTGCTGAATCCCTATGCATGGTGCTGGCTGGCGCTGAATGCGCTGCTGGCCTGGACGGCGCTGGGCGCCGGCAAGCCCGCCGCGCCCGCTCAGAGCCTGTGAAAAATTCCGCGTCGTGCGGAATTTTTCATCGGCGCGTCCGGCACAGGTCCGTACGCGCCGCCGCGAATCAGCCACGTGCGTGACCGCTTCGCGTCCGGCCATCCATGGCCGGGCTGAGAGGCTGAAAAATTCACAGCCTCTCAGCCCTGACGCGCCGCCGGCAACAGCAGCAACGCGCCGATCAGCAGCGCCAGCGCCCCGGCCTGGAAGCTGTACAGCACCAGGCCCGTGGCGCCCAGCGTCAGACACAGCGCCGCCGTCCATGCGCGCCTGCAGAGCAGCGCCAGCAGGGCCGCGGCCAACACCAGTGCACCCAGCAGACCGCTGTTGAACGCCTGCACCAGGGCAGCGCGCGCGCCACATACGGCACCACCCTGTCCGGCCAGACAGGCCTGCGCCATGGCGTGCGATTCAACCAGATCACGGCGCGCCCATACCGCCAGTGTCGCCGCCAGTGTCGCCACCAGCGCGGCAGCCAGGCGCGCGCGTCCACCCCCTGGCGCCTGCGCCTGACGCGCCATGACATGACGAATGCGAGAAACAAGCGACATGATTTTGTAGCCTAAACGTCAAACATTCGTTAGATTCGGCCTGCCGTATTACATGCAGATCACGGCACCCTATCGGCCTCCCGGAGAACAACATGTCGCACACCTTACGCCAACGCACACTGGCCGCAGCGATCGCAGCGGTTTTCGCATTGCCGATGCTCGCGCATGCGCAGGATGCCACGCCGCCCGTCGACAAGAAAAACGTCAAACAGCTGGAAGCGGTCGAGGTGCTGGGCTCGCGCATCCGCGGCGCGGAGCTCGCCACGCAGACGCCCACCACGGTGATTACCGCACAGCAACTCGCGCAGACCGGCCTGACCAGCCTCGGCGACATCCTGCAGCAGCTGACCACCTCGGGCTCGGCACTGAACACCAAGTTCAACTCGGCCGGCAACTTCGGCTTTCCGCCGGATGGTTCGGGCGTGGGCTCGGGCTCGGCCACGCTGAGCCTGCGCAATCTGGGCGCCAAGCGCACGCTGATCCTGGTCGACGGGCTGCGCTGGGTGAACGAGTCCTCGGCCTCGGGCGTATCCGCGGCGGTGGACCTCAACACCATCCCGGTGAGCATCATCGAGCGCATCGAGATCCTGCCCGACGGCGCCTCGGCGTTGTACGGCTCGGACGCCATCGGCGGCGTCGTCAACATCATCACCAAGCGCAGCCAGGACGGCGCCGCGGTGAGCTATTACGTGGGCGGCTACGATGCGCTCAGCGGCGGCATGACCAGCACCGGCACCGCGTCGCTGGGCGGCAAGTTCAAGCGCGGCGAGTTCTTCATCGATTTCGAGCACGTCAAGCAGAACGCGATCAGCTCCGGCGCGTGGTCGCAGTCGGGCGGCGCCTGCGTGCCGGGCACCGGGCTGGCCAACTGTTCATCGGCCACGCCGACCGGACGCTTCATCTTCGTCGATCCGCAAAACGTCACCCAGGACGTGACCCTCAATGGCGCGTTCCCCAACGGCGCGGTGTATCCCACCGACTTCCACGACTTCAGCACCGCCGACCGCTTCAACTTCGCGCCCTACAACCTGTTGCTGACACCCAGCAAGCGCGACTCGGTGTTCGCCAGCACGCGCTACCAGTTGACCGACAACATCACCTGGTACTTGCGTGGCCTGTACGTGCAGCGCCACTCGACCAACCAGGCCGCGCCCGAGCCGATCTTCCTCGGCCCCGGCGCCGGCACCGGCGGACTGGCCGATACGGTCGGCGTGGACGTGAGCAACCCGTACAACCCGTTCGGCTATTCACTGGTGCCGCAGACCGCGACCGGCGGCAATCTGATCCTCATCGGCCGGCGTCCCATCGAGGGCGGGCCGCGCATCTTCAGCCAGACCGTCAACACCTGGGAGTTCGCCACCGGCCTCACCGGCAGCTTCAGCTGGAACGACCACGACTACTACTGGGACGTGAACTTCTCGCACGGCAGCAACAGCGCCACGCAGACCGTGCAGGGCACCTACAACATCGCCCACATCCAGCGCGCGCTGGGCCCACTCAGCCAGTGCACGGGCAACTGCGTACCACTGAACCTGTTTGGCGGCCCCGGCACCATCACCCCGGCGATGCTGGCCTACATCGGCTATATCGAGCACGACAGCAGCGCCAACGACATCGACCTGTACAGCGCCAACTTGAACGGCGCGCTGTTCACACTGCCGACCGGCGAGGTGAAATTCGCCACCGGCGTGGAATCGCGGCGTTACTCGGGCTACTACCAGCCGGATGCCGTGGTGGTGGCGGGCGAGTCCAACGGCGTGCCCTCGCTGCCAACCTCGGGCGCGTACAACGTCAACGAGTATTACCTCGAGGCCAACGCGCCGCTGCTGGCCGACAAGCCGTTCATCGAGGCGCTGAACATCGACCTCGCCTCGCGCTACTCGAACTACTCGACCTTCGGCGGCACCACCAACAGCCAGGCCGGTCTGCGCTGGCAGGTGGACAAGCAGCTCACCTTGCGCGGCACCTGGGGCCAGGGCTTCCGCGCCCCGGCCATCGGCGAGCTGTACGGCTCACCGGCGCGCTTCGACGCCACCCTGCAGGATCCCTGCTCGGCGCCGATCGCCAACGCGGCCACGGCAGCCAACTGCGCGGCGCTGGGCGTACCGGCCAGCTACAGCCAGCCCAACCCGCAGATCTCGGTGACCACCGGCGGCAACAAGCTGCTGCAGCCGGAGAAAGCGCGCACGCTGACCTGGGGCGGCATCTACAGCCCGGACTGGGCCGTGGACACCGGCTGGGCACAGCGCCTGGACATCACCGCCGACTACTACCGCATCACCGTGCGCAACGCCATCCAGGCACTGGATGCGCAGACACAACTGGATGATTGCGTGGCCAGCGGCAATGCCGCCTCGAGCTTCTGCCAGGGTATCCAGCGCAACAGCACCGGCAACATCGACGGTTTCAACAACACGCTGCGCAATATCGGCCGCATCGACACCAGCGGCGCCGACCTCACTGTCAAGTGGACGTTGCCGGAGTTCTCCTTCGGCCGCCTGACCAACACCTTCGGCGCCACCTACATCAACACCTTCAGCGAGCAGACCTCGCCCGGCGTGTACGGCCCGCGCAAGCCCGGCGTGGAAACCAACGACAGCGGCATTCCGCGCTGGCGTGCGGTCAACGACCTGATGTGGAGCCGCGGCACGTGGAGCGCCGACTGGCGCATGCGCTACATGAGCGGGCTGACCGAGGACTGCGCCGGCGCCACCGGCTTCGCCATCTGCAACGGCCCCGGCAACACGCACTATCTCGGCGCGGTGACCTATCACGACGTGCGTGCGAGCTGGCGCGTGCCGCTGGCGCTGAACCTGGTGATCAATGCCGGCATCAACAACCTGTTCGCCAAGGACCCGCCGGTGTGCCTGTCCTGCTCGCTGAACGGCTATGACGCCAGCAACTACGACCTGCCCGGCCGCTTCACCTACATCCAGGCCAACCTGAGGTTCTGAACCAACCGCGCAACTGGCTGCAATGGCAAAGGGTCACCCGCAAGGGTGGCCCTGTATTCTGGCGATCGCTCGCTCAACCGCCGTGTCGCCGCGCGCCATTGTGGCGGGCGCTGTAGATATGCCGGCTGCGCACGTTGTCGCCACGCTGGATGCGCTGCTGCTCACGTCCGTTGACGAAGCCATTGCGCCCCGCGCCGGCAAGCGCGTGGCTGCTGCGCGCCTGTTGCGCGGAAAGACGCGAAACCTCGCGATTGGTCAGCCCGCCGTGATCCACGCCTGCGGCGATACGGCCTTGCTGGTTGAGATTGCGCTGCACGTCGCCCTGCATGCGCCGCGAGGACAGGCTGTCGGGATTGCCGGTCTGCGCGTCGTGGCGCTGGTGATCGATGGCGTGGCTCTCGGCATTCTGCGCGCGCTGGATGCGCGCCGCCTCGGTCGCGGTGACGCCGGCACCGCCGGCACCGTGCGGATTGGTGACGCGGCTTTGCATGCGGTCGATGCGCGCCGTGCCCTGCTCCAGGTGCGCGGCCTCGCGCGTGGTCAATTGGCCGCTCTTGAGGCCTTGTTCGATGCGCTGCTGCTGCGCCACGTTGCGATCGGTGAAATGATCGACGTGGGTGGTTTCAGGCGCTGGCGCTGGCGCCTGCTGTGCCAGCGCCAGCGGGGCCAGTGCGCTACCACCCAGCAGCAGAACTGCGCCCAGTCCGAGTCGGATAATGCTTGTCACGGGATTCTCCTCCGGCGCGTCGCGGAGTGCGGCGCCTGTCCCCGGAAAACGCGCGCCGTGCGCCGGCGTTGACCGGGCCTGGGATTCTCACGGCCACCGGTTCAGGCGCGCGGTGGCAGGCGTGGCAGGCGCATCTCGATGGCCAGCGGAAGGTGGTCGGAAAACGCCTGCGGTGGCGTCCAGCGGCGCAGCACCTCGATGCCATCACTGACCAGGATGTGGTCGATGGCGCGGCGCGGTCGCCAGCTCGGGTAGGTCGGCAGCGCGTCGTCCGGCGGCTGCAGTTGGGTGCGCGCGAACACGCGCTGCAGTTCGGGGCCGGGCCAGGCGCAATTCAGATCGCCCATCAGCACCGTCGCGCCGCGACCTTGCAGCAGTTCGGCGATGAAGTCGAGCTGGCGCGCGCGCGCCTTCGGCCCCAACGACAGATGCGCGACCAGCACCGTCAGCCCGGCGGCCTCCGCGCCATAGCGCGCCAGCAGCGCACCGCGCCCGGGAATGCGTCCGGGCAGCGGATAATCCAGCACCTCGCGCGGCGCCATACGGCTGAGCAGGCCATTGGCCGAGCGCGCCAATTGCGCCACGCGGCGGTTGGGCTGGTCGCTCCAGTACGGCATGCCCGCGGCCTGCGCCAGATATTGCGTCTGGTTGAGGAAACCCGAGCGCAGGCTGCCGGCATCGGCCTCCTGCAGGCCAACCAGATCGAACTGCGCCACCAGATCCGCAAGGCGATCGAGGTTGGCCTGCTTGCCCGGACCGGGCAGCACCTGGGTCAGGCCGCGCGTGAAGTACTGGCGATAGCGCGCAATGCTGGCACCGGCGAGGATGTTGCAGCTCAGCAGCCTGAGCGTGGCGGGCGCCACCGCCGCGCGCGTCGCGTCCGTGCCGTCAGCTTGCCGCCGCGCGGCCACGGGCAATCGCTCAGGGCGCGCGCTTGCCGGCGCGCGCGGCTTGCGCTTGCTGCACCATGAAGCGCGCGACATCCACCAGCTGCTGGTAGCTCTGCACCTCGCCGCTGCGCAGCGCGCCATCGACGACAATGGCCGGCGTGCCGTTGACGCCCCAGGCCTGCTCCAGGCGCATGGCGCGCTGCATCTGCGCGCTGACCGCGGCCGAACGCGCCACTTTCAGGAACTCGGCGGGCTGGATGCCGTAGCGCGCATAGAAACCGGCCAGTTGCTCGAGCGAATGCAGCGGCTCGTGCTTGACCCACAAGGCATCGAACAACGCCTGATTGGCCTTGTCGGCCACGCCCAGCTTCTGCGCCGCGAAAAACGCACGTGCGAATGGCTCCCACTCGGGCCAGAACACCGCCGGCAGGCGCACGAACTCGGCATCGGCCGGCAGCGATTTGCGGAGCTGCCCGGCATAAGGCTGGAACTCGAAACAGTGCGGACAGGCGTAGGAAAACACCTCGATCACCTGAATGCGCCTGGCTGCGGGATTCAGCGGTTGCGCCGGGGTGATGGTCTTGTAGGCCACGCCGGGCTGGTACATCACCATCGAGGGGCCGCCAACCTGCGCCAGCGCCGCCTGTGTCACACCAGCCAGCAGCACGCAGGCAGCCAGCAGCAGGCGCCTGCACAGGGCGAACGCGGCAGGCTTGATCCGGACATGCTTCATCGACACATCCTCACTGTTGCAAGTGCATCGCGGCGGCTTCTTTCTGCGCCAGGTAATGCACCAGTTCCTGGGTTTGCGCCAAGCCGCCGGCCGAAGCCACATCGAGCCGGTAAGTTCCGTTGACCACGATGGTGGGCGTGCTGTCCACGCCGTAGGCCTTGATCAACTGATCGGCGCGTTTCATCTTGGCCCGCACCGCGAACGAGTCCGCCGTGGCCTCGAAGGTGGCGGCATCGGCACCATGTCTGGCATAAAACTTGGCGATGTCGGCGATGGTGGGCAGATTCTTCTTGACGTGCGGCTGCGAGGTACCCAGACCATCGTAGGTATTGAGCGGGCCGCCGGGAGTCCAGATCGCCTTGAACATGGCGTCGTGCGTGGCCGGGTTGTCCAGGCCCAGCGCCTGCGCGGTGTAGTAAGCACGCTGGAACGTCGGCCAATCCTCGGGCGGAATGAACGCGGCCGGCAGGTACTGCCAGTGCACGTAGGCCGGCATGCTCTTGCGGATGGCATCGGCCATCGGCTGGAACTGGTTGCAAGCCGGACAACCCCAGGAGAACACCTCGGTCACCACCACGTGATCGGCATGGTCGGTGGGCACGGCGGGTTCGATGCGGAAATAGTTCTTGCCCTCGACCCACTTGCCGGTATCCGCGGGCGCGGCGACCGGTGTGCCGCCAGCGCTGGCCGCGCCGGGCGCACTGGCTGCGGACGCGACGCTGGCTGACACGGCCGGCGCCGCGCTGGCCGCTGCGGCAGGCGCGGTACTGGCCGTCGCCGCGGGTGCTGCGCTGGCAGCTGGCGCAGGCGCGGCCATCGATGCAGCGGAACCGGACGGCGGCTGCGAGGACGAACAGCCCGCCAGCAACAAGACCAGCGCTGCGGCCGCGATCAGGGACTTCAACATCGGGCAATCCTCGTGGTGCGGGCGTGGCCGCGGTTACTGCTGGGGCGGGTTCGTGGCGAAGGCGGCGTTGTTCACCGTCGGCTGCGTGGGCACGATCGGTGTCGCCGTGTGCAAGCCGGCGATGTAACTGGCCACGTCGGCGATCTGCGCGGCGGTCAGGCGCCTGGCGATGGTCGGCATGATCTCGGCGTGGGTGGTCTTGCCCCAGGTCGTGCCGTCGTGCCACGCGGTCAACACCGTACGCAGATAGGTCGTGTGCTGCCCGGCCAGGTGCGGGTAGACCGCGCCGGGATTGCCGCGCCCGTCCGGGCCATGGCAGGCCATGCAGGCCGGCACACCGCTGGCACGATCACCGCCGCGATACACCGCCTGGCCGACGGCGACGGCCTTGGGATCCGCCACGCCGGTGATGATCTTCTGCGCCGAGAAATACGCCGCCAGATCGGCCATGTCCTGATTGCTCAGCGGCATGGCCATGCCCAGCATGATCGGGTTCTGGCGCACGCCGGTCTTGAACAGCACCAACTGGCGATAGATGTAACTGGCCTGCTGTCCGGCCAGTTTGGGGTATTGCGGATCGGTCGAATTGCCATCCATGCCGTGGCAGGCGGCGCAGATCGCCGACTTGGCCTTGCCCGCCGCGACCGTGCCCGCGGGCATGGCGCCCTCGGCATGCGCGCCGGCGGCGATGAGGATCGCGCCCAGAATCATCATGCTGCCCAGCTTCATGTGCCTTCTCCGCAGAGGCCGATCGGGTGCCGCCGGTGTCGCCCCTCCCCGTTTGCCCGCGGCGCGGCGGGACGGCGCGTACGAGCGCTGGATTATCCTTGTGCCCCCGGAGACGGTCAAACGCTCCGCACCCGCGGTAAACCGATGCCCAGCAATCCCCTCCACGGCGCCAGCTTCGCGCTGTCCACGCCCGAACCGCTGCAATTGCCCGCCGACAGTGGCGCCGAGATCGCTTTTGCCGGGCGCTCCAACGCCGGCAAGTCCAGCGCGCTCAACGTACTGGTGGGCGTGCACGGCTTGGCGCGCACCTCACGCACGCCCGGCCGCACCCAGCATCTGGTGGCATTCGTGTTGCCCGACGGTCGCCGTCTGGTGGATCTGCCCGGTTATGGCTACGCCAAGGTGCCGGAGGCCGTGCGCGCGCAGTGGCGCGATGCACTGGAAGGCTACCTGATGCGGCGCCGCAGCCTGCGCGCGCTGGCGCTGGTGATGGACATCCGCCATCCGTTGACTCCGTTCGACCAGCAGATGCTGGCGTTCTGCGCCGCGCACGCGCTGCCCTGCCACGTGCTGCTGACCAAGGCCGACAAGCTCGGTCGTGGCCAGACCGCGCAAACGCTGCTGGCGGTGCAACGCGAACTGGCGCAACTGCATGGCGTGCTCTCGGTGCAGGTGTTCTCGGCCACGGCGGGTACCGGCGTGGAAGCCGCGCGCGGCGTGCTGACGCGACTGCTGGGCGGACCGCCGCGCGCGATCATCACCTGAGCCACGCATCAATCGATGCTGGCCATGAACACCCGACACAACGCTTCCATGCCGGCCTCGTCTTCGGCGTCGAAGCGCGCGGGCACGGGGCTGTCCACATCCCACACGCCCAGCAGCGTGCCATCGCCACGCTGCAGCGGCACCACGATCTCGCTGCGCGAGGCGGCATCGCAGGCGATGTGGCCGGGAAAGTCGTTGACGTCCTGCACCCGCTGCGTGCGTCGCGTGACCGCGGCGGTGCCGCACACGCCACGCCCGCGGGCGATGCGCACGCAGGCTGGCTTGCCCTGGAATGGACCGACCAACAGATCGCCATCGGGCTTGAGCAGATAAAACCCGCACCAGTTGAGCAGCGGCACCTGTTGCCACACCAGCGCCGCGAAATTGGCGGCGTTGGCGATCAGGTCGCGCTCGCTGCCCAGCAACGCTGCCGTTTCGCGCAGCAACGCGGCGTACAGATCGCGCTTGGGCAAATGTTCGAGATTGCTGATCGCGTGCATGGATGACCTGCCACCGGAATCGGCTGACAATGATGGCACCGCGCAACCGCAACGGCGTGAAGCCATGCACGACAGCGTATTCATTACCGGCACCGACACCGGCATCGGCAAGACCTTCGTCAGCGTGGCGTTGCTGCATGCGCTGCGCGCCGCGGGTCTGCGCGCGGTCGGCATGAAGCCGGTGGCCAGCGGCTGCACACGAACCGCTGATGGATTGCGCAACGACGACGCGCTGGCGCTGCAGGCGGCCAGCGCGCCGTGCCCCGATTACGCACGGGTCAATCCACTGGCCTTCGCCGCGCCGGTTTCGCCGCATCTGGCCGCCGCCGCGGAAGGCCGGCACATCACCCTGGAGCCCATCCACGCGGCGTTTGCGCAACTCGGCGCGCTGGCCGATACGCGCGTGGTCGAAGGTGTCGGCGGCTGGCTGGCACCCCTGTCCGACACGCTGCTGGCCGGCGATCTGGCGCGCGCACTGCGCCTGCCGGTGATCCTGGTAGTGGGCCTGCGTCTGGGTTGCCTGAATCATGCGTTGCTCAGCGCGCGCGCGATCCACGCCGATGGCTGCGAGCTGCTGGGCTGGATCGGCAACCGCATCGACCCGGACATGCTCGAACCCGATGGCAACCTGGACACCTTGCGCGCGCACCTGCCGGCGCCGTGCCTGGGCGTGATCGACTACCGCGCCGACGCGGCCAGCGCGGCGCGCGCATTGGCGCCTGCCGTGGCCGCCCTGCGATCATGCGCGCAACGCTGACGGACATTCCCCATGAGCCTGTTCCTGATCCACATCGAGCATTACACCCGCGCGCACGGCACCGAGCCCGCGCTGGCCTTTGCCGGCGGCAGCCCCGAGGCGCTGGCCGAGGCCATCGAAGACGCGCTGCGCAACCCCGCGCTGTTCACGCGCTGGTGCGCATTGCAGCACGACCCGGACAAGGTGCCGGCCGAACTGGGTGCGCTTGATCCCGGCGCCAGCGTGCGCGCCGACCAGCGTGACCTGCACGTCGAGCTGGAGATCCACAGCGCACTGCCGATGAAACTCATCGCGCAGCGCCTGACCTGGCTGATCGGCCCGCACTGGGACGTGCGCAACATCAAATGACGCGATGAGCTGCCCGATCTGCCGCGGCGCCGAAGCGCCCTTCGCCAGCGCCACGGTGCTGCGCAAATACGCCGCGCAGTATGTGCGCTGCGGCGACTGCGGCTACGTGCGCGCGGCCGATCCGCACTGGCTGTCCGAGGCTTACAGCGACAGCGCCATCACCACGCTGGATACCGGCATCGTGGCACGCAATCTGGACCTCGCCGAGCGCACCGCCGCGCTGCTGGCTTGGCACTGGCCGCAGGCCGGCGCGTGCCTGGATCACGGCGCCGGCAGCGGCCTGCTGGTGCGCCTGCTGCGCGATCGCGGCTACGATTTCCGCTGGCGCGATCCCTATTGCGCGAATCTCTATGCGCGCGGCTTCGAGGCGCAGCCCGACGCGCACTACGACCTCGCCACCGCGTTCGAAGTGATCGAGCACCTGCCCGATCCGCTGCAGATGCTGGCCACGCTGGCCGCCGAGGCCGACGTGCTGGTGCTCAGCAGCGAGCTGCTGCCGGCGACGCGCAACCGTCCCGGCGAATGGCATTACTACATGCTCGACAGCGGCCAGCACATCGGTTTCTTCAGCGTGCCGGCGCTGGCCGCGGCGGCGCGGCGGCTGGGCCTGCAACTGGCCAGCGACGGCCGCTGGCTGCACGTACTGAGCCGGCGCGTGCCCTCGCCGCGCTTCATGCGCCTGCTGCGCAAGCGGCGCTGGCGGCACTGGCTGCTGCGCCACCGGCGCCGCGCCACGCTGGCGTGGAGCGACCAGGCCGCGCTGCAGGCACGCATCGACGCTGCGGCGGCACACGACGCCACGCCCTGATCCGGCGCACCGCGGGCACGCCGCGCTTTCTGCACGCGCGGCAACGCGCGACAATGGCGCTTTCGCGGCGCCGCCGCAGTGACCATCAGGAGATCCCATGAGCGAACCCCAACCCGTCGTGCCGGCCGGCGGCGCCAAGATCGGCATCGAGCGTGGCCATTTGCTGGTGCCGCACAACCCGATCATTCCCTTCATCGAGGGCGACGGCACCGGCCCCGACATCTGGCGCGCCAGCGTGCGCGTGCTCGACGCCGCGGTGGCCAGGGCCTACGGTGGCCAGCGCAAGATCCACTGGATGGAGGTGTACGCCGGCGAGAAGAGCTTCAAGCAGTTCAACACCTGGCTGCCCGACAGCACCGTGCAGGCCTGCCGCGAGTATCTGGTGAGCATCAAGGGCCCGCTGACCACGCCGGTCGGCGGCGGCATCCGCTCGCTCAACGTGGCGCTGCGCCAGATGCTGGACCTGTACGTGTGCCTGCGCCCGGTGCGCTGGTTCAAGGGCGTGCCCAGTCCGGTCAAGGACCCCGGCAAGGTCGACATGGTGATCCTGCGCGAGAACACCGAGGACATCTATGCCGGCATCGAGTGGGCCGGCGGCAGCAGCGAGGCGCAGCGCATGCTGGACTTTCTGGCCAAGGAAGACCCCAAGGCCTTTGCCAAGATCCGCTTCGGCACGCAGGCGCGCGTCAACGACTGGCTGGCGCTGCTCGAGGCAGCGGGCGCGCCCAAACGCACGCTGCCGGTGGAAGTGGGCATCGGCATCAAGCCGGTCAGCCGGCTCGGCACCGAGCGCCTGGTGCACAGCGCGATCGAGTACGCGATCAGGAATGGCCGCAAGTCGGTGACCCTGGTGCACAAGGGCAACATCATGAAGTTCACCGAGGGCGGCTTTCGCGACTGGGGCTACCAGACAGCGCGCGACTTCTTCGGCGCGGTCGAGCACGAAGGTGGCCCCTGGCACGTGATTCCCGCGGGCAAACCCGGCGCCGGATTGATCATCAAGGACGTGATCGCCGACGCCTTCCTGCAGCAAATCCTGCTGCGTCCGGCCGAGTACGACGTGGTCGCCACGCTCAACCTCAACGGCGATTACCTGTCCGACGCACTGGCCGCGCAGGTCGGTGGCATCGGCATCGCGCCGGGCGGCAACATCAACTACATCACCGGCCATGCCGTGTTCGAGGCCACCCATGGTACCGCGCCCAAGTACGCGGACCAGGACAAGGTGAACCCGGGCTCGGTGATCCTGTCCGGCGAGATGATGCTGCGCTATCTGGGCTGGAACGAGGCCGCCGATGCGCTGGTGCGGGCGATGGACGTGGCCATCGCCGCCAAGCACGTCACTTACGACTTCGCGCGCCTGATGGATGGCGCCACCGAGGTCAAGTGCTCCGAGTTCGGCGACCGCCTGATCGCCGCGATGTAAACCGCCGCATCACCGGCGCGCCGTCATCGGGCGCGCCGGTCCCATTCTGCAGCACGCATGAGCACCGCATGCAAAAGACCGCGATCCTGATCGATGGCGCCTACTTCCTGGCGCGCTACCGCAAGGTCTACGAAGACCGTGATGGCAACGACGCGCGCACCGTGTCGCGCACCCTGTTCGGCATGGCGCTGGACCACCTCAAGCAGCTCGAGCGGCCCAAAGACGCGCTGTACCGCATCTTTTTCTACGATTGCGCGCCGCTGGAGAAGGTGTTCGAACGCCCGGTCAGCGGCAGTTCGATCGATTTCGGCGCCAGCGCCTCGGCGGTCTTTCGCCGCGAACTGCACAACGAGCTCAAGCGCGTGCGCAAGCTGGCTCTGCGCCTGGGTCGTCTGGCCGAGCGCGGCGAGTGGGTGCTGAAGCGCCACGCGCTGCAGGATCTGCGCAACGGCGCGCTGCGCTGGGAGCATCTGCGTGACGAGCACTTCGAGCTCGACCTGCGGCAGACCCAGGTGGACATGAAGATCGGCCTGGACATCGCCAGCCTCGCGCACAAGCGCCTGGTCGACCAGATCGTGCTGGTCACCGGCGATGCCGACTTCGTGCCCGCCGCCAAGCTGGCGCGGCGCGAGGGCATCGACGTGATCCTCGACCCGATGTGGCAGGGCGTCTCGCCGGCGCTGCAGGAGCACGTCGATGGCCTGCAGTCGGTCTGCCCGCGGCCGGGCAGTCCGCAGCCGCCACGCAGCGCCAGCGAGCTCCCGGCCGGCGACGCCTGAGCACGCATGCGTGTGCTGCTCAACAAGCCCTGGGGCACGCTGAGCCAGTTCACCGATCGTGACGGACGCGCCACGCTGGCCGCGTTGCTGCCACCGGCCGTGACGCCGCCGCCTGGCGCACCCCGCGCCGATGACCCGCGCTGGCGGCACCTGTACGCGGCGGGGCGCCTGGATCACGACTCCGAGGGCTTGCTGCTGCTCACCGACGAGGGCGCGCTCGTGCAGCACCTCACCGATCCGCGCCGGCACGCGCCGAAGACCTATCTGGTGCAGATCGAACGCGAACCACAGGCCGCCGCGCTGCAAGCGCTGCGCGGCGGCGTGGTGCTGCGCGACGGGCCCACGCGCACGGCCGAGGTGGAGCGCGTGCCGGCGCCGGACTGGCTGTGGCCGCGCGACCCGCCGATCCGCCAGCGCAAGAACGTGGCCGACGCCTGGCTGCGGATCACCCTGCGCGAGGGCCGCAACCGCCAGATCCGGCGCATGACCGCCGCCGTGGGCCATCCGACCTTGCGCCTGGTGCGCATCGCCATAGGCCCGTGGCGACTGGACGGCTTGCCGCCAGGCGCGATGCGCATGGCGGACTGACCCTTGCCATCGCCTGCACCGTGTACCCGGCTACATGGCGTTTACAAACCGGCGCGCATACTTGATCGGAAGCGTATTGCCGCAATCTCCAACATTCGTCCCGCAACCCACAAGGAGCCTCTCCATGTCCAATACCGCTGCTTACGCCGCACCTGCAGCCAAGGCACCGCTGGCACCGTACCGCATCGAGCGCCGCGCGCCCGGCGCGCACGAGGTGCAGATCGACATCAAATACTGCGGTGTCTGTCATTCCGACATCCACCAGGTGCGCGACGAATGGGGCGGCTCGGTGTTCCCCATGGTGCCCGGTCACGAGATCGTCGGCGTGGTCAGCCAAGTGGGCAGCCAGGTCGGCAAGTGGAAGCTGGGCGATGTGGTCGGCGTCGGCTGTTTCGTCGATTCCTGCCGCCATTGCGAGGCCTGCAAGGAAGGCGAGGAGCAGTTCTGCGCCGAGGGCATGAGCGCCACTTACAACGGTTATGAGCGCAAGCCTGGCGGCGGCCTGGACACGACCCGGCCGACCTACGGCGGCTACTCCACGCGCATCACCGTGGACGAGAACTACGTGCTGCGCATCCCGGCGAACATGCCGCTGGAGCGTGCCGCGCCGCTGCTGTGCGCCGGCATCACCACGTACTCGCCGCTGCGTCATTTCGGCGTCAAGGCCGGCGACCGGATCGCCGTGGTGGGTCTGGGCGGTCTGGGTCACATGGCGGTGAAGATCGCCAAGGCCATGGGCGCGCACGTGACCGTGCTCAGCCATTCGGCCGGCAAGCGCGAGGATGCGCTGCGGCTGGGCGCCGATGACTTCCTGGTGACCGGGGACGAAACTGTGTTCAAGCAGCACGCCGGGCGCTTCGATTTCATCCTCGACACGATCTCGGCGCAGCACGATTACAACGCCTATCTGGGCCTGTTGCGCCGCGACGGCACCATGGTGCTGGTCGGCGTGCCCGACCCGACGCCGGTGCACGCGTTCTCGCTGATCGGCGGGCGCAAGCGCTTGGCCGGTTCGCTGATCGGCGGCATCCGCGAGACACAGGAAATGCTGGACTTCTGCGCCGCGCACGACGTGGCCGCGGACATCGAGCTGATCCCGATCCAGCAGATCAACGCGGCCTACGAACGCATGCTCAAGGGCGACGTGCGCTACCGCTTCGTGATCGACATCGCCAGCCTCGACCAGGCCGCCGCGTAAACCCCGGCGACGCGCGCCGCCTGGCGCGCGCCGCTACGCTCAATCGCGGAAGTTCTCGAACTGCAGCGGCAACTCGAACTCGCCGGCGCGCAACAGCGCGATGGCCGCCTGAAGGTCGTCGCGCTTCTTGCCGGTGACGCGCAATTTGTCGCCGTTGATCTGCGCCTCGACCTTCAGCTTGGCCGTCTTGAGCGCGGCGATCAACTTCTTCGCCTGGGCCTGCTCGATGCCCTGCTTGACGGTGATGCGCTGGCGCGCCTGCGCCAGGTTCACCTCGGCCTCGACCGCATCCAGGCAGCGCAGGTCGATGCCGCGCGCGGCGATGCGTGCGCGCAGGATGTCGAGCATCTGCTTGAGCTGGAAATCGCTGGGCGCCGTCTGCGTGATCACACCGTCGTCGAGCTTGAAGCTGGCCTCGACGTTGCGGAAATCGAAGCGCGTGCGCAACTCGCGGTTGGCCTGGTCCACGGCATTGGTCAACTCGTGCGGATTGACCTCGGAGACGATATCGAAGGAGGGCATGGCATGACGCACGTGGTGGGTGGTCCCAGTCTAGCCCGCGCGCGGCCAGCCTCCCACCTCGCGACATCAGGTTCCCTACGCGACCTGCGGGGGCAATTCGCGCGCGAAGTCATGTAATCGGGTGGCATCCATGGGCATGCCGATGGCATAACCCTGGAAGGCGTCGCAGCGCAATTCCCTCAGCATGCAGCGCTGCGCCTCGCTCTCGACGCCCTCGGCGACCACGTACATCTGCAGCGCATGCGCCAGATCGATCATCGCGCCGATGAAACGATCCGGTACATCGACACGCATCTCGCGCACGAAGGCCTGGTCGATCTTGACCTCTTCCACGGGCAGGTCACGCAGGCTGGCCAGCGAGGCATAGCCGGTGCCGAAATCATCGATGGCCACGCCCACGCCCAACTGGTGCAGACGGCGCACCGTCGCCGCTGCGGCGGCGGCATCGCGGATGAAGACACTTTCGGTGATTTCCAGCATCAGCGCGCCGGGCTGCACTCGAAATTCAAGTTGGATCGCGGCCACTGACTCGACAAAATCCGGGCGCAGCATCTGCCAAGGGCTCACATTGACCGCGATGCGCAGGCGCGGTGCCGCCGCCGGCCAGTCACGCAGCACCGTGCAACTGCCCTCCAGGGCGGCCATGCCGAGCGCGTGGATCAAACCGCTTTCCTCAGCCAACGGAATGAACTCGGTCGGATTGATCGCGCCCAATGCCGGGTGTTGCCAGCGCATCAAGGCCTCGGCCCCGACCAGGTAACCGCTGGCATCGACCTGCGGCTGAAACACCAGATCCATTTGCCGCTGCGCCAGCGCGCCGCGCAGATCATGCTCCAGCCTGAGCCGCCGCTCGGCGCGCGACTGCATCTCAGCGGAGAACAGCAACACATCACCGCGGTCCGCATCGCGCGCCCGGCCCAACGCGATGTTGGCCTGACGCAAAAGCGTGCGCGCCTCGCCTGCACCCGTTACCTGCACGGCGCCCACGTTGGCCGCGACGACAAGTTCGTGCGCATCAAAGCGCAGCGGCTGCTCCAAGGCCTGGCGCAGTTCGCGCGCCCGCTGCAACGCCGAGGCCGCGTGCTGCTCGGGCGTGACCCCGCTGACAGTCAGCAGCAGTGCGAACTCGGCGCCATCGAGCCGCGCGATGCAGCGCGCGCCATGATGCAGCACACCGATGCGTTGCGCGATTTCGCGCAACAAGGCATCACCGGCACCATGGCCAAGCGCATCATTGATCGGCCTGAAGCCATCCAGGCCAAGCAACAACAGCGTGCCGGCAATGGCCGTGCCGCGGGTCTCGGCTTGCAGGTCGGCCAGTTGCTCCAGCAGACCGTTGCGGTTGCATAGTCCGGTCACGCCATCGTGATAAGCCACATGGCGCAGTGCATCCTGGGCCTGTTCGCGCACATCCGATTCCAGCGCCAGCGCCTGCACGCTCGCGGCCAGATCTTCGCCACGCTGAAGCCACTCGCGTGACAGCACGCGGCTGACCAACAGCACCAGCACCAGGAAAGGCAGCGCTTCGAGATCGGGGCCACGCGCGCGCATCACCGTGCCGATCTGCGCGTAGACCACGGCGGCAATCTGCACCAGCAGATAAATCGCCAAGGCCCGCGCCCGCGCCGATTCGCGCCCACGCCACAGGTCCAGGCAACGCCAGAACGCCCACAGGAACAGCAGATAGGTCGCGGCAAAATAAATCCACGCCAGGGGTGAGATGCTGCCCTGGAATTGCTGGACCCGCTCTCCCCACGGCAGCACCAGCGCCGGCATCGTGTGCATGTTGTCGAGCAGCAAGCCGTATGGCCGCAGCAGACCAAGCATGCCAAGGAAAAAAAACACCAGCGCGGTGCGCCAGGCCCACGGACGCCAGCGCGCCATATGCGTATACAGCGCCAGAAACCAGAACGCGATCGGATAGATCATGCACCCCGCCGCTGTCCGCAAGCGCTCGACAAGCGCGGCAGAGTCAACCGCAGTCTGTGCCTGCATCAGCGCCGTCAGGGCAAGGTAGACGGACACCCAGAGGCACAGCACGCCAAACGCAAAATACATGCGCTCGATGCGGCGCGTGCCGCCATTGCTCTGCACGAAATGGACCCCGGCGTAAAGGCAAATGCCGACCGCCACCCACTGTGCTGGCATCCACAGGATCACCTGTGTCCCCTTTTGCGCACGCAGCCTCGGGCATGCGACTCGCTGTTGGTCCTGGATCCATGGACTGAAAAGCAGCCTACTCCGCGACCCACACTGCAACAAGCCACGCGCGGCGGATCAACTCATGCGCGCCCGCCGGAGTCGTCGCCTGCACCGCCCTGATCGCGCCGCGCCTCGTACAACTTGGCGTATTTCAGAAACACGTACCAGGCGCCGCTGGCGGCGCTGATGTATCCGGCCCAGCCGTTGAGGAAATAACGCTTGAACAGGTACTGGCGCAAAAAAAACAGCGGCGGATACAGCAGCATGCGCGTGCGCACGAAGCGCGTCCCGCGCGCGCGCTTGTGCGCGACCAGGCCGCTGGAGTAGTCGTTGAGTTTGCGTACCTTGGTGGCGATATCGGGCTCGCCGAAATGCAGGAACACGGCTGCGCGCAGCGTACGCACGCGCCCCAGCACCTCGGGCGCGGCATGCACCGGCACCGCGTTCATGCCGCCGTGACGGCGATCGAACAGGCGCAGGTGCGTATTGATGCGGCTGCGGCGATGCTGGAAGGTCCAGAACATCTGCTCGCGCCGCGGCAGACGATAGCCGGCGGCGCGCGGCGCCCGCAGTTCGCGCTGGATGATCGCTGCGGCCGCTGGGGTCAGCGCCTCGTCGGCATCCAGCAGCAAAATCCAGTCGTGCCGCGCCAGCGCGATGGCGCGTTGCTTTTGCGCGGCGTAATCGTCGAAGGCGTGCCGCTCGATGCGCGCGCCGTGCGCCTCGGCGATCGCGCGGGTGGCATCCGTGGAGCCGGAGTCCAGTACCAGGATGTCGTCGGCGAACGCGGCCGAATCCAGGCAGCGCGCCAGCGTGGCGGCGTTGTCGAGCGTGGTCACCACCAGCGACAAAGGCTCACGCGCCATGCGCAGGCTCCGCGTCGGCGCGGCCGCCCAGCGCACCGATCCACAGCGCCAGCAGCCACCAGAACAGCAGCCCCCACCAGGCCGAGTAGAACGCCAGCGTGGTGTTGAACGGAAACACCGCCGCCAGCACGGCGATGCCCGCCGGCCAGGCGCGCGCGCGCACAAACGCCGACGCGCGCCGCCACATGCGCAGCGCCAGCGCGGCGCCGACCAGCCACAGCGACAGACCCAGCACGCCGCTTTCGCTGAGGATCTCCAGCACGATCTGGTGCGCGTAGTAGGCGCCCTTGCGGTCGTGGTCGCGCAGGAACGGATCGCCCGGCGACGCATAACGCGGATAGGCGTAGCGGAAACCGCGCACACCGACGCCGGTGCCGGGGTTGGCTGCGATCATGCGCAGCGCATCGGCCCAGATGTCGAGCCGGAATGACAGCGCCACGTTCAGGCCCTGCTCGCTGCCTTTCAGCGCCTGCAGGGTGCGCTGCATGCGCGCATCGAAGCGCGTCGAGGTTTGCCAGGCCACGCCCAGTACCAGCACGCCGATCACCACGGCCGCGGCGGACCACAGCGCGAAGCGTCGCCACGTCCCCGCCTCGCGCCAGATGAACACCGCCAGCACGAAGGCGTAGGTGACCCAGCTGGCGCGCGAGCCCGACAGCAGGATCGGGCCGAGCAGCAACAGCGCCGCCGCGATCAGCGCCGCGCGCCCGCGCCAGCGCCGCGCCACGGCCAGCATGAACGGCGCCAGCACCGCCAGTACCTGGCCGATCTTGGGATCGCCGGCGCCGAAGATGCCGGTGAGCCGGTGCGGCTCGGCGTGGCCGCGCACGCTCCAGCCAGTCAGCGCCTGCATCCACGCGTCCAGCGTCCACAGCAGAGTCAGCACCGCGATCGCGCGCAGCAGCACGCGCCATTGCCGCGCATCGCGCAGGATCCAGGCGATGCCCGCGGCCAGCGGCAGATAGCGCAGCATGGCCGCGACCGTTTCCCAGGTGCGCGCCGGCGCCACGGCGTGCAGGGTGGAACCCAGCGCGGCCAGCTCGTAACAGGCCCAGATCGCCAGAGCCCAGCGCACGGACGGCAACGCGACGAGCGCACGCGGCTGGCGCAGCAACAGCACCGCGCACAACGCGACCAGCGCCAGCGTGCCCAGCTCGCCCGCGCGCCCGAATGGAAACAGGAAGATCAGCGCGAACGGCAGCAGCCACGCCCAACGCGGACGCGCATCCGTGGAGACAGCGGAGGCAATGGTCATGTGCGGATTGTGCGCCGCGTGCCGCGGCGCGGGGAATGGCCCGGCAGCGGCACTCGCGGAAAAGCCCGCGCACCTTGCAACAACACAAGGCGTTCGCCGATTTCCAGCCGCGGCAAGCTAGCCGTGCACCACTTCGGCATACACCGCCAGAGTCGCCTGCTGCATCTTGTCGAGACGATAACGGGTCATCGGGGCGATCGGTGGCGCCAGGCGCAGCAATTCGGCAGCACGCTCGACCAGGCGCGCTTCGTCCGCGGTCGGCACGCGCCCGGCGGGATACAGCTCGGCCAGCAGTTCGCCGACGCCACCGTGGGCGTAACCCAGCACCGGACGGCACAACGCCAGCGCTTCGAGCACGGTGCGGCCAAAGGCTTCGGGTCGGGTGGATAGCTGCAGGATCAGATCGGAGATGGCATAGACCTCGCGCACGTCGCTGCGCGGCGGCGTGATCGCCATGGCGTCGGCCACGCCCAGCGTCTGCGCCAGTTGGCGCAGCTCGCGCACATAGCCCGCGCGCGCGGGCTCGTCGGCACCCAGCAGCAGCAGGCGCGCGTCGATGCCGCGGGCGTGCAGCGCGGCCAGCAGGCGCAGTGCATGGGCGTGGCCTTTCAGGCGCGTGCCGCGTCCGGGCAAGGTCAGCAGCGGCGCGCCGGCGAGGTGCGGAAATTCGGCGAAGAATGCCTCGCGCCAGGCCGGATCGGGACGGTAGCCGTAGGGAAATTCATCGGCATCGACACCGCGCGGGATCAAGCGCACCCGCTCCTGCGGCAAATCCGGATAGTGCTGCTGCACGTGGTCGCGCACGGTCTGCGAGACCACGATCACGCGCTCGCCGCGGGTGAGCACAGCGCTGTAGGCATTGGGCGAGTTCAGCCCATGCACGGTGGTGACGAAATGCGGGCGCGGACGCAACCCGCGCATGGCCATCCGCGCCAGCCACGCCGGCAAGCGCGAGCGCGCGTGCACGACGTCAGGCTTGAGCGCAGCCAACGCGTGCCGCAAAGGCATGACCTGGGCCAGTGCGAGCGGCGACTTGCGCCCGATCGGCAGGGTGATGTGCTCGCCACCTTCGGCCTCGAGGCGCCGCACCAGGCGTCCGCCAGCGGAAATGACCACCGCGCGGTGCCCGGCCGCGACCAGTGCGCGTGCGATCTCCAGCGTGCTGCGCTCCGCCCCGCCGCTGTCCAGCGCCGGGATCAACTGCACCACGGTCAGGCGTTGCGCAGCGATGGACGGTTCGGATCGGATCACGGCACGGCGTCAGTGATGGGCCAGGCGCAGCAGACGACAGAAGCAAAGTAAAGCCGATGCCAAGGCGAGTACACGCCGCGCCTTGCGCATGCGGCTCAGGTTTTCAGCACGTAATGCGCGCCGCAATACGGGCAGACCGATTCGCCACCCTCGTCCTCGATGGCCAGATACACGCGCGGATGCGAGTTCCACAGCGTCATGTCGGGCATCGGGCAGGACAGCGGCAGATCGGCGCGGGTGATCTCGTAGCGGTGTTCCGTATTGGCCGGCTTGAGGGCCGCCGCGGCGGGATCGGTACGAGTCATGACAGCCTCCGGAGATGGGCAAGCAGGTGGCGCCGGCAGATCGGGTGCACATGCCGGCAAGCAAGGCGTGCAGTGTAACGGTTGTGCATCTTCGCAGCGCCGTATACGACACCGGCGCGGCGCTCTGGCATGCTGTGCGCCCCTGCCTGCGTGATGCCCAATCATGAACTTCGCCCACCTGATTGCGCGCCTGCGCGCCATTCTGTTCAGCCCACGCGCCACCTGGCCCGAAATCGCCAGCGAGCCGGCCAGCATCGGCAGCCTGTACACCGGCTGGGTGCTGTGGCTGGCGGCGATCACGCCGCTGGCGACTTTCATCGGTCTGGGCATCTTCGGCATGTCGGTGCCGTTCATCGGCAGCTTCCGGATTGGTTTCGGCACGCTGTTCGGGCAATTGGTCACCACCTACCTGCTCACCCTGTTGATCGTGTTCCTGATGGCGCTGATCACCGCCGCGCTGGCGCCCAGCTTCGGCGCGCGCAACGACCGCGTGCAGGCGCTGAAGGCCATCGCCTATGCGTGGACGCCGGTGTGGATCGTCGGCGTGTTGCGCCTGATCCCGCTGCTCGGCGCGCTGACCGTCCTGCTGACCTTGGCGGCGGCGGCATACAGCGTGTGGTTGCTGTGGCGGGGTCTGCAGGCGACGCTGGGCGCGCCGCAGGAGCGCGCGGTGGCCTATACCGCCGTGGTCGTCGTCATCGCCATCGTGCTGGGCGTGGTGATCGGCTGGACCAGCGCGATGTTCACCGGCATCGGCGCGATGACGCGCGCCAACATCGAGGCCTCGGTGAACATGCCAGCGTCCAGCGGCATCAGCGGTCTGGCCGCCGGCATGCAGCAAGCCGCCCGGCAGATGCAGGCCACCGGCAAGGTTCTGCAGGGCGAACAGGCGGGCGCCGCCGGGCAGGCCGCGAACCTCGCGCCAATCAAGCCGCTGGCGCCCGGCCAGATGAGCGCGCTGCTGCCGGCCAGCCTGCCTGGGCTCGTGCGCGGCAACGTGGACAGCACGCGCGGCGGCATCGGTGCGCTGCAGGTCAGCGAGGCCAAGGCCGATTACGGCAGCGGCGCGCAACAGATCAGGCTCGGCATCACCGACATGGGCGCCAATCGCGCCATGCTGGCCATGATCGGCATGGTGCAGCAGGATCAGGAATCCGCCAGCGGCTATCACAAGGTGTTTCAACGCGACGGCCGCACCGTGCAGGAGCAGTGGACCGCCGCCACGCGCGCGGGCGAATACACGCTGATCGTCGGCGACCGCTTCATGGTGCAGGCCAAGGGCCAGGGTCCGGACATGGCCGCGCTCAAGCAGGCCGTGGACGCGGTGGACCTGGCCCGATTGCAAACGCTCAAGGACACGCCTGGCGAATAAGCTGCTACAGCAGCTCGAACAACAGCAGTTCGCTGTCGGCCTCGGCGTCGATTGCCAGCGTGGCCTCGCCACGCAGGCCGAGGCCATCGCCGGCCGCCAGCGCGAGTCCGTTGGCGCGCACCGCGCCGCGCGTCACCTGCAGCCAGGTCTGCTCCGCGATATGGTTCAGGGCATGCTGCGCACCGGCCGATGGCCGCCATGCCGACACGCGCGCCGCGGCGTGCAGTGGCAGCGCCGCGCCAGCCTCTGCGGCCGGCGCGGCCAGCACGGTCCAGCCCTGCGCAAGCGGCAGCGGTGCGTAGCCTTGCTGGGCGTAGGACGGCGCGCGATTGGAGCGATCCGGCTGCAGCCAGATCTGCAGAAAATGCACCGGCGCGCGCGCGTCGGCGTTCATCTCGCTGTGGCGGATGCCGTGCCCGGCGCTCATGCGCTGCAATTCGCCAGGGCGGATCACGCCCGACGCTCCGGTGGAATCGCGATGCGCCAGCGCTCCCTGCAGCACCCAGGTGAGGATTTCCATGTTGGCGTGGCCATGCTCGCCGAATCCGGCATCGGGCACCACACGGTCCTCGTTGAGCACACGCAACGCGCCCCAGCCCATCCACGCCGGATCATGGTAGTGGCCGAAGGAAAACGTGTGGCGGCTATCCAGCCACGCGGTTTGCGTATGCCCGCGCGCCGCGGCCGGGCGCTGCATCAACACGACGGTCGCCGCTGCGCGCGGCCGCTGGCGGGCCCGGCAGTCAGGCGGGGCGCCAGGCCAGCCATGCGCTCAGAGCCTGCGAAAAATTCCGCGTCGTGCGGAATTTTCATCGGCGCGCCCGGCACAGGTCCGTACGCGCCTGCGCGAATCAGCCACGTGCGTGACCGCTTCGCGTCCGGCCATCCATGGCCGGGCTGAGAGGCTGAAAAATTCACAGCCTCTCAGCGCTTCTTCGCCGCGGGCTTGGCGGCAGGCTTGGCCGCATCGGCTTCGAGCGTGATGCTGATCTGCACGGCATTCGAGACCATCGGCACATAGGCGCTCACGCCGAAATCGCTGCGCTGGATCTCCGCCGTCGCGTTGAAGCCAATCGCCGGCACCTGCATCATCGGGTTCTCGCCGATCTTGTTGAGGTGGGCGTGCAGCGTTACCGGCCGGGTCACGCCGTGCGCGGTCAGCAGACCCTCGATGGTGAACTCGCCGGGCTTGGCGCCGGGGATCACCTTGGTGCTCTTGTAGGTGATGTCGGGGTACTTCGCGGCGTCGAAGAAATCGGCTTCCTTAAGGTGCGCGTCGAGCGCCGGCACGTGCGTATCCAGCCCGGACATCGGCATGGTCGCCTGCACCGATGACAGCGCCGGATCCTGCGCGTCATACACCAGCGTGCCCTTGACCGTGTTCATGTTGGCGCAGGGCATCGAGAAACCGAAATGGTCCCAGCAGAAGCGCACCTGGGTATGCCCGAGATTGAAGTGATACGTCACCGGCGCAGCCAGCGCCGGCAGTGTGACCAGGGCCAGGCCGGCCGCGAGCAATGCATGGGAAAAACGCATGATGGAATCCTCCGGAAGCGTTGGGAAATCCGGCGCCGAAGCGTCAGTCGATGCGGCAGACCTCGTCGAAACCGAAGCGTGGACTGCGCGGGAACAGGTCACGGCTGGCGTCACCGTAACCGATGTTGATCAGGAAATTGGATTTGTATGTGGTGTTGGCGAAAAACGCCGCATCGACCTGCGCGTTGTCGAAGCCGGACATCGGCCCGCAGTCCAGCCCCAGCGCGCGCGCGGCGATGATCAGATACGCGCCCTGCAGGGTGCCGTTGCGGAACGCGGTGATCTCGCTGAGCGCCGGGTTGCCGGCAAACCAGCTGCGCGCATCGGCATGCGGGAAGAGCTTGGGCAGGTGCTCGTAAAACGCGTGGTCGGTGGCGACGATCGCGGTCACCGGCGCGGCCAGCGTCTTGGCGCGATTGCCATCGGACAACAGCGGCCCCAGCTTCGCCTTGGCCGCCTGCGATTTGACGAACACGATGCGTGCCGGCGAGGCGTTGGCGCTGGTCGGCGCCATCTTCGCCAGGTCATAGATCGCGCGCAGTTGCGCGTCGCTGACTTCGCGCGGCAGGAAGGCGTTGTAGGTGCGCGCTTCGCGGAAAATCTGGTCGAGCGCGGCGGCGGACAGTTCGGGCTTCATCGAGACTCCATGCGGCTGGGCGATTGCTCGCGACGGCGCACAGTGTAGGTGCGGCGCCAGCCCGGCACACGGCGCGCGTGGCAATGCACTGTCAGCGCGGCATGGACAATGCGCCATCGATTCGCATGCGCCGGCGCGCGCCCGCCCGCTGCCGCGCTTTGCCCGACAATGCGCCCTGACGGGGCCGGGCGCAGGCGGAGTGGCGATGCATTCGATCTGGGTGATCAGCGATGGCGCGGCGGGCAACCGGCGCCAGGCGCTGGCGCTGGCCGCGGCGCTGGGCGGCGCGGCGCGCGAGCTGATGCTGCGGCCGCGCGCGCCATGGTCGTGGCTGGCGCCACGCGTCGCGGCGGGCGGACTGCTGGCATGGGACCGCCGCGCGCGCGCGCAATTGGCACCGCCGTGGCCCGGGCTGGTCATCGGCTGCGGTCGCCAGGCGGCGCTGGCCACGCGCCAGCTGCGCGAGATCGGCGGCGGGAGCTGCCGCAGCGTGCAGATCCTCGACCCGCGCTGCGACACGCGTCACTGGGATGTGGTGATCGCACCACGTCACGATGGGCTGCGCGGAGCCAACGTGCTCACTCCGCTGGGCTCGCTGCACCCCATCGACACCGCCTGGCTGGCGGACGCGCGCGCCGCCTGGCAACACTTCGCGCACTTGCCGGCGCCGCGCATCGGCGTGCTGCTGGGCGGGCCGCGGCGCGGCGTGGCGCTGGATGCCGCGTGGCGGTCAGCGCTGGGCGCAACGCTGCGCGCGCTGTTGCGGCAGGGCGGCAGCGTGCTGATCACCGCTTCGCGCCGCACGCCCGCCGGCATGGTCGATGCCTGCCTGCAGGCCATTGGCGAGCGGCCGCGGCAGGTATGGCACGGCGCCGGGGATGGCATAAACCCGTATCCGGGCGTGCTCGCATGGAGCGACCGCCTGCTGGTCAGCCCAGATTCGGTGAACATGCTCAGCGAAGCGGCCGCCTGCGGCGTGCCGGTGCATAGCGTGGTCAGCGCGCCGCTGCCGCCGCGCCTGGCGCGTTTCCACGCCGCGCTGCGCACGGGTGGCTGGCTGCTCGACGCCGACGCCACCTATGGCGCGCCGGCGCCGCTGCGCGAAACCGCAGCGATCGCCGCGCGCGTGCGCGACATCCTGCAGGGGGCACGCTGAGCGGAAGGACGGGATGGCGGCGCGCGCCGTCGCGTTGGCGTCATCGACGGAGCATGCGCGACACAAAGTGAATCCCTGCATTGCCCGACGCGCGCCGAATGCCCGTCTCCGCCTGCGCGGGGGCAGGCTCTCCGCGGGCATGACGATCACGAGGTGATGGCTGTTCGACCGCCGCTACGCTGCTGCCCGTTCGCAATGACCCGTTTGGGTTTACCCGCTCGCGCTGATCAGCTGCCGGATACCCGCCCCCTGCCCGTGCCCCTGCGCCCTGCTAACGGCTGCCAGCCCCATCGGCGAACACAAACCCGCATTCGGCGGCCACGCGCAGCACCGCGTCGGCGTGCTGCTGCAGCACGGGCTCGCGCGCAAGCAGGCGTGGGCGGTCGTCCAGGGTGCAGCTCAGCGCGTGTTGCAGCAGCGCGGCATGCGCGGCGCGCAGTGCTGCGGCCTGCGCGGTGCGCAACACATGCAGACTTTCCAGCACGGTGATCAGCGCCGCGCTGGCGGTGCTCTCGGTGATCAGCGGCGCGCGCGCGGCATGCGCCAGCACCAGGCCCTGCAGCAGGAATTCCAGATCCAGCAGACCGCCGGCGCCCTGTTTCAGATCGAAGCGCTGCGCGTCGGAGCGATCGCGTTCAGCACGCCAGCGTTCGCGCATGGCGCCGACTTCGGCAGCGACTTGCGCGGCTGCGCGCGGTTGCGCCAGCACGCGCTGGCGCACCTGCGCGAAAGCCGCGCCCAGCTGCGCATCACCGCACACGACGCGCGCGCGCACCAGCGCCTGATGCTCCCAGGTCCAGGCGCGCTGCTGTTGATAGTCGGCATAGGCATCCATGCTCTGCACCAGCAGACTCTTGCTGCCATCCGGGCGCAGGCGTGTATCCACCGCATAAAGTTGCCCCGCGCGGGTGACCGCACCCAGCCAGTGCACCACGCGTTGCGCCAGGCGCTGGTACCACTGCGACCCTTCCAGCGGACGCGGCCCATCGCTGCCCTGCGTGGCGCGCGCGGCGTCATACACGAACGCCACATCGAGATCGCTGGCAAAGCCCAGTTCGTGCCCACCCAGGCTGCCGTAGCCGATCACGCAGAAGCCGAGGCCATTGCCCGGCAGACGGCCGTGGCGCGCGACCAGCTCGCCTTCGGCCAGACGCAGCACGGCGTTGAGCACGGCCTCGGCCAGCGCCGCCAGCCGGCGCGCGGTGGCCGGCGCATCGGCGCGATCGTCGGCAAAGGCCAGACCCAGCCGAAACGCCAGGCTGGCGCGCGCCTCGTTGATGCGTTCCAGTTCAGCCTCGGGGCCGCGTTCGTCCAGTGCGTCGAGCAGGTGCGCGATCTCGGCGGCGATGGCCGCGGCCTTCAGCGGCAACTGCTCGATGCGCGGATCGAGCACGTCGTCGAGCAGCAGCGGCTGCGCCAGCACGCGCGCCGCCAGGAACGCGCGCTCGGCGCACAGCACCGCGAGGCGCTGCAGCGCGGCGGGTGATTCTTCCAGCAGCGCCAGATAGGCTGGGCGCCGCGCGATGTTGTGCAGCAGGCGCAGCAGGCGCGGCAACGCCAGGTGCGGCGCGGCGCTGTGGCGCGCGGCATGCAGCACCCGCGGCAGCAAACGCTCCAGGCCGGCCCGTGCGGACTCGCTCATGCCGCGCACGGCGCGACTGCCGGCCAACGCCTGCAGCGCCGCGCCGGACTCTGCATCCAGTGCGCAGGCGCTGATCGCGGCGGCAGTGGCGTTGCCGACTTGCATGTCGCGCCACAGCGCCAGCAGCGCGTCCTGCCCGGGCACGCGGGCCGCTGCGGCGCCATCGAGGATCGGCGCGAAGGCGGCGCTGATCGCGGCGCGCTGCGCGGCCAGCGCGGCATCCAGCGCGGCGTCATCGACATAGCCGAGTCCGCACGCGATGCGCAGCCGCGCCAGTGGCTCATCCGGCAACGCGTGGGTTTGCGCGTCGGCCAGCATCTGCACGCGATTTTCGACGTGGCGCAGCAGCGTCCATGCCTGCCGCAAGATGCGCGCGCGCGCACTGGCGATGAAGCCGCGCCGCTCCGCCGCCAGCAGCGCCGGCAGCAGGCCGGGCTCGCGCAGGCCGGGCTCGCGCCCGCCGCGAATCAGTTGTTCGAGCTGCACGCTGAACTCGATCTCGCGGATGCCGCCGGGGCCAAGCTTGAGGTTCGCGGCCAGGTCTTTGCGCGCCACCTCGGCGTCGATCAGCGTCTTCATCGCGCGCAGGCCGGCAAAGGCGGTGTAATCCAGGTAGCGGCGATAGACGAACGGCCGCAACTGCGCCAGCAGTTGCCGCCCGGCATCGAGATCGCCGGCCACCGGGCGCGCCTTGATCCAGGCGTAACGTTCCCAGTCGCGGCCCTCGCTCTGGTAATAGGCCTCCATCGCCGCGAACGACCACGCCAGGCGCCCGGCGCTGCCATACGGACGCAGACGCAGATCCACGCGCGCGACCTGGCCGTCGGCGGTGACTTCGCTGAGCAGACCGACGAATTCGCGTGTCAGCCGCGCGCAGTATTCGCTGGCCTCCAGCGCGCGCGTGCCGTCGCTGTGGCCTTCCTCGGGGTAGGCCAGGATCAGGTCGACATCCGAGGAGAAATTGAGCTCGCCGCCACCCAGCTTGCCCAGCGCCAGCACCGTCATGCGCTGCGCGCGCCCCTGCATATCGCGCAGCACGCCGTGGCGCGCACGCAGGCTGCGCTCGGCGTGGCGCAAGGCCAGCTCGAGCAGGGCCGCATACAGGCTGCTGGTGGCGGCGAGGGTTTCGGCGAGCGTATCCAGTGCGTTGACGTCGCGGAAGACCAGACGCAGCGCTTCGCGCGCGCGCGTCTGGCGCAGCTGCATCAGGGCCGCGTCGCGCGCTTCGGGCAGCCCCGGTCCGGCCAGCAGACGCGCGCCGGGATCACCGCCACTGCCCAGCCAGTGCAGGCCCGCAGGCGCCAGCAGCTGTGGCTGCGCACGCAGCACGCTGGAGGCGAAATCACTGACCAACAGCAGGCGCTGCACACGCTCGGCAACGCCGGCATCGTCGTAATACGGCACCGCGGCCATGCGCAAATGCGCGACCAGATCGGCATAGCGCTGCGCCAGCAGCGCGCGCAACGGCGGCGCCAGCGGCGCGTGCGCGGTAACGCATGCCTGGCTCATGCCGCGGCGGGCAACAGCGTATCCAGCTCGCGTCCGATCGCCGCGGGCGTATCGGTGGGCGCGTAGCGCGCGCGTACCCTGCCCTCGGCATCGACCAGGAACTTGGTGAAGTTCCACTTGATGCCCTGCGAGCCAAGTACGCCGGGCGCCTCGCGCTTCAGCCATTGATACAGCGGATGCGTGTCGGCGCCGTTGACCGCGATCCTGGCGAACAGCGGGAAACTCACCTCGTAGTTGAGCGTGCAGAACTGGCGGATTTCCTCGGCGGCACCTGGCTCCTGGTGGCCAAACTGGTCGCAGGGAAAACCGAGGATTTCCAGTCCGCGCGCGCGGTACTGTCGATACAAGGCCTCCAGTCCACGATATTGCGGCGTGAAGCCGCACTTCGATGCCACGTTGACAATCAGCAGGGTCTTGCCGAGATAGCGCGACAAGGCCATGTCCTCACCCTCCAGCGTGGTGGCATGCAAGGTGGCAAGCGGGCTCATGCACGGACTCCATCGAAGCGGGATGCGCGGTATAGCACTTGCGCCGCGCCGCCGCAGGGATGAACCGCGGTGATCGATCGTGATTCAATAGCGCATGTCGCGCCGCTTGCTGATTGTCCTCGCCACCTTTTCACTGCTGTTGAGCGCGTGCTCGCATGCGCCCCGCCCATGGCTGCTGACCGATGTGCGCGGGCATCTGCCCGATCTGCGCTTTCATCTGATCAACGACCTCGGCCAGCCAGTGACCGGTGCCAGCTATCGCGGCAAGGCCGTGCTGCTGTACTTCGGCTACACGCATTGCCCGGACGTGTGCCCGACCACGCTGGCGCACCTGACCGTGGTGTTGCAAAACCTCGGCCCGCTGGCGCAGCGCGTGCGCGTGTTGTTCGTCAGCGTCGATCCCAAACGCGACACGCCGGCCCTGCTGCGCGCCTACACCAGTGCCTTCGGCCCGCACATCATCGGCCTGACCGGCACGCCCGATGCGATCGCGCGCGTGGCCAAGCGCTACCGCGTGGCCTACAGCTACGGCAAGCCGGATGCCACCGGCAATTACGTGGTCAACCATAGCGCGGCGATCTTCATTTTCGACCCGCAGGGTCGCGCGCGCCTGCTGGCGACGGAGCACGATTCAGTTGCGCAACTGACCCACGACCTGCACCTGTTGCTGACGGAGCCCAACGCATGAATTTGCCTCGCCACCTGCTGGCCCACGCCTTGCTCGCCGCGGGTCTGCTGGCCGCGCCCTTGCTGGCAAACGCCGCGCCACCTGCCGCATCCGCGCACGCGCCGATGCACGACATGCCGGGCATGGCGCCTGCTCCGGACGCGCGCGCTCTGCCCACCGCGCGCGTCGCGGTCACCGACGCCTGGGTGCGCTGGCTGCCGGCGGGGCTGCCGATGGGCGGGTATTTTTCGCTGCGCAACCTGGGCAGGCAGCCGCTGCAACTGGTCGGCGCGACCAGTCCCAGCTACCGGATGGTCATGTTGCACGAGAGCATCAGCCGTGGCGGCATGGAACGCATGGTGCACGTCGATCAGGTGTCGATCGCGCCGGGGCAGGGCGTGCACTTCGCGCCCGGCGGCTATCACCTGATGCTGATGCACGCCGCGTCCACGGTGCAGCCCGGCACACGCGTGCGCATCGACCTGCAGTTCGCAGGCCATGCGCCGTACCCGGTCGAATTCACGGTGCGGCCCGCCGCCGCGCATTGAGGTGCCGGCGTGCGTCCAGCAGCGTCCAGCGCCGCATCGCCAGCAGCGCAGCGATGACGCTCATCATCGCCGCCGGAATCCAGATGATCAGCCCGCCGAGATATTGATCGGTCTGGAAAGTCAGCCACGGAAACACGCGCCCGCACACCTCGAAGGCCGGATACAGGTCTTCGCCGGTAAAGGTGATGAAGGCACCCATCATGATCTGCGGCAGCGCGACCAGCAGCGGCAGCACCACGCGCATCCCCGGTGACAACCGCGCCGGCGGCTTGGCGCGCGGGTCCAGCACCAGCCACCAGAACAGGAACCCATCGAGCAGCATGCTCCAGTTCATCAGACGGTAGATGCGGTCGTCCAGCATGGCCACGAACTGCACCGGCGGATACAGCCACAGCGCGATCACGCCGACGAACAGGCTGGCCGCCACCCAGGGATCGAGTAGCACGTTCATGGCCCAGCGCAGCGGCGGCAACCCGCGCAGCATACGTGCGCCGCGCACGCGCCAGCGCAGTGGCAACGCGGCGCGCAATTGCGGCCCCGGATAGGCCAGCACCAGCAGAAACGGCCCGAGATGATGCAGCACCAGATGCTGCAGCCGCTGCAGGAAAAACGCGTGCTCGGAAAAATAATCCCAGCGCGACTGCATGGCCACGTAGCACAACGCCAGACCGATCCACCATGCCGCGCGGCGCCAGCGCGAAACCGGGCGCAGGCGCTGCCCGCGCCAGTACAGCACGATCGCGGCAATGGCCAGCAGCCATGCCAGGGGCGAAGGTTCCCAGGGCACGAAGAATTGCAGCAACGCGTGCATCGCCGGCAGCGCGCCTAGCGGATCGGCACGTACTGCAGCAACTGCGGTGCCGCGGCATGCATCGGCAACAGCCAGTGGTCGGCCAGCAGAAAGCCGAACAGCGCCGCCAGATAAATGATCGAGTAGGCGAAGGTGCGCATCGCGAACAGCTCATCCGGCGGGCGTAGCATGCGCACGGCGTAATACAGGAACCCGATGTCCAGGATCAGCGCGCCGCCGAGATAGAACAGCCCGCTCATGCCGGTCAGATACGGCAGCAGCGTGGCCAGCACCAGCAGCACGGTATAGGCCAGCAGGTGCCAGCGCGTGACCACCACGCCATGCGTGACCGGCAGCATCGGGATGCCGGCGCGCGCGTAATCGGCGCGGCGGAAAATCGCCAGCGCCCAGAAATGCGGCGGCGTCCACAGGAAAATGATCAGCACCAGCAGCAGCGCGTGCGGCGCCAGCGTGCCGGTGACCGCCACCCAGCCCAGCGCCGGCGGCGCCGCGCCGGCGATGCCACCGATGACGATGTTCTGCGGCGTGGCGCGCTTGAGAAACGCGGTGTACACCCCCGCGTAACCGATCAGCGAGGCCAGCGTCAGCCATGCACTGAGCGCATTCACTCCCAGCGCGAGAATCAGCATCGAAACCACGCCCAGCGCCAGGGCGAACAGCAACACCTGCAGCGGACGCAGCGTGCCGGTAGCCAGCGGCCGGTGCGCGGTGCGCGCCATCATGCGGTCGATGCGCTGGTCGATGAGGTGATTCAGCGCCGCCGCCGAGGCCGCCGCCAGCCAGATTCCGGCCAGGCCCAGCAGCAGGTGCCGCCACGGCGGCAGGCCGGGCACCGCCAGCAGCGCACCGATCAGCGCGGTGAACACCAGCAGGGCGACGACACGCGGCTTGGTCAGTTCCAGATACTCGCGCCACAACTTCACTCAGAACTCCCGCTGCGTGGATGGACGCTGCGTGGCGGCCAGCAACCAGATCAGGGTGAACAGCAGCAGCGCGGCGCCAGCATTGTGCGCGGTGGCCACGGCCAGCGGCAGACCCAGCACCACGTTGCCGATGCCCAGCAGCACCTGCGCGCACAGCAACAGCGCCAGCACGATGCCCTGCGGCTTCAGCCCGGCGCGCGCCGCGCGCCAGGCCAGCCACAGCCCGTAAACGAACACGACTACGGCGCCGATGCGATGCGCCATCTGGATCGCCGCGCGCGCCGCTGCATCGAGCACGCCGCCTTCGTAGTTGACCCCGATATCGCGCCACAACACGAAACCTTGATGAAAGTTCAGCGCCGGCCACCAGCGGCCCGCGCATTCCGGGAAGCTCGTGCCGCAGGCCAGCGCGGCATAGTTGGTGCTGGTCCAGCCGCCCAGCGCGATCTGCATCGCCAGCAGCAGGAGGCCCAGCGCCACCCAGGGCAGCAGGCGCCGCGCTGGTATGTCGCGGGTGCCCGCGCCGCTCAGGCGCAACGCCGCGTAGGCCAGCAACGCAAACGTGGCCAGTCCGCCCAGCAGATGACTGGTGACGATGGCCGGCTTCAGCAGCAGGGTCACGGTCCACATGCCCAGCATGGCCTGGAAGATGATCAAACCCAGCACCACCGTCAGTACCTTCCACGGTGCCGCGCGGCGCAGCCGCCACGCAGCCAGCAGCGGCAACGCGATGGCGATGCCGGCCAGCGCGCTGGAGTATGCGTGCTCGCCACCCATGTACAGCCAGACACCCGCCGCTGCGGCGAGCGCGGCCACGATCACCGCAACGCGTGGCATGCGCTGGCGCCAGACCGCACCCAGCGCCAGCAGCAGCACCAGCACACCCAGCGTGCCCGCGATGAAGCGGTGCACCTGTTCCCGCCAGGCCAGATGCACGGCCACCGGCCGCTGCGGAAACGCGGCATCGGCCGCAGTGATCGCGGCGTGGTGCGTGGGCCAGGTGATCTGCCCATAGCAGGTCGGCCAGTCCGGGCAGGACAATCCGGCGTTGGACAAGCGCACGAAGGCACCGAATACGATCACGCCCAGCGCCAACGCGGCGGCGATCCAGGCCAGCGGCCGCACCCATGCGGGCTTGACGATCACTTGAACAACCTCCGCAGATCCTTGTTGATGCCGGCCACGGAGACCGCTGGCGGGTAATACACGATCGCCGTGCCGTCCGCCGCCACCAGGATCACCGCGACCTGATCGGCCGGCCGCGGAACGAAGCGCAGCAATTGCGGAGCCCGGGTTCGCCCCAGCGTCCAGGATTGCAGCGCGCCATGCGTGTCGGCCAGAACCGGTGGCGCGCCGACATACAACAGGCGCAGGTTCTTGCTGCTCTTGTTCAAGCCGATCTGCGCGTTGTGCAGCATGTACAGCTTGTACAGGCACGCCGCGGCGCAACCCGGCCCGGCCAGGGCCAGCAGCGTGTATTGCGGTGTCGCTGCCTTCCACGGCCAGTCCTTGCCTCCGGCGATGCCGACCTTGAGCGCGGCAAAGCTTTCCTGCGGCACGATCGGTTGCCCGTGACTGCTGGCGCTTGGCACCCATCCGGACAGCGCCAGGATGGCGGCCAACAGCATCGGCGCGAAAAACACGGCGGCGATCAGCAGCAACTGGCGGCGGCCGCGGCGAGGGTCAAGTGAAGCGTTCATGCGTGGCAATCAGTCCTGGCGATCATTTTTTGGCGGCTCGACGCGCCGGTGCAGCACGATGAAAATCACCAGCGCCGCGGCGGCAAACGAGAACCACTGGAAAGCGTAGGCCTGGTGCCGCGCAGGCGGGATGAAGGTCGGCGTCCAGTCGCGCAGATAGGCCGACTTTGGGTTCGGATCCAGCAGTACGATGCCGGGGTACAGGCGCTGATCGAGATCGCGGCTGATCTGGCTCAATTCGAGGTAGGTGCTCAGCTTGGGCCATTGCTTCTGCCGCGCGATCTGGTCGCCGCCCAACTTCAGCCCGGGTGGCGGCATCGACGCATACAGCCCATGCAGGGTGAGCTCGCCGGCGGGCAGCGGCGGCATCTGCGGGCGTCGGTCGAGCTCACTGTTGCCGTGCGGCAGAAAACCGAGGTTGACGATCACCAGGCGCGCGTGACCCTGCACCACGAACGGCACGTAAACATCGACGCCGACCTGCTCGCCGATGGTCTGGTCGTCCCACATGTAGGCACGGCCCTGTAGATAGTGGCCGTGCACCGCGATGTGCGCGAAACCGTGATGCGGCGCGGTGTCGCTAACCTGCGCGAACGGGATCAGCGGCGCATCCGTGGCATGCGCGAACCGCGCCAGCAAGTGTTCCTTGTACGCCGCGCGATCCAGTTGCCAGATGCCCAGACGCACGAAGATCGCGATCCCCGCCAACGTCAGCAGCATCGCGAACCACGAGGGTCGGCGCAGTCTCAGCACAAACGCAGCCTTGACCTGCCGCGGTCTATACTGGGTTTGTCATTGACCGGATGCATGTCTATGCACACCTTGTTCAAAGCCGCATTGATCCTGATGCTGCTGGCGGCGATCTTCAGCCTCGGCCAGGCGTTGTTTTACATGATGACCGAGCGCCCGGACTCCAACCCCAAGCGCATGGCATGGGCACTGACACGACGCATCGGGTTTTCGCTGGGTGTGTTCCTGCTGGTGATCATCGGCATCCTGACCGGACTGCTCAAACCGCATGGCCTGGGTGGCTAGCCACGCGGATTCCGGCGGATCCGGACGTTCCAGGTCCGCGTGACGCACTTCGGACTACATGATGTAGACGAACAGGAACAGCCCCAGCCAGACGATATCCACGAAGTGCCAGTACCAGGCCACCGCCTCGAAGGCGAAGTGGTGTTCCTTGCTGAAGTCGCCGCGCCAGGTGCGATAGAGAATCACCAGCAGCATGATCGTACCCAGCGTCACATGCAGACCGTGGAAGCCGGTCAGCAGGAAGAACGTGGCGCCATAAATGCCGCTGTGCAACGTCAGATTCAGATGCGTGTACGCATCGATGTACTCGTGCGCCTGGAACCACAGGAACAGCGCGCCCAGGATCGGCGTGGCCGCCAGAAACACCAGCATGCGGCGGCGATGGCCATCGCGCAGCGCGTGGTGCGCGATGGTGATGGTGACGCTCGATGACAGCAGCAGCAGCGTGTTGAGCAGCGGCTCGCCCCACGCCGGTACCGTCTTGAACGGTCCGCCGATGGCGTCGGGACCGGCGGTTGGCCAGCCGCCGGTATAGCCGCGGAACAGGTAATAGTTGGTCAGCGCGCCGTGGCCCTCGCCGCTGAGCCACGGCACCTGCAGGCCACGGCTGTAAAACAGGGCCCCGAAGAACGCACCAAAAAACATCACCTCGGAAAAGATGAACCACATCATGCCCATGCGGAAGGACACGTCCACCTGTGAGTTGTACGCCCCGCGCTGCGATTCGCGGATGACCTCGCCGAACCAGCCGAACTTCATGAAAATGATGATGGCGACGCCGGTGAAGAGCAGGATCGGGCCTTCCGGCTCGATCCCGTCCAGCCAGTGCGCGGCGCCCCACATGAAGATGAACAATCCGACTGCGGCGATGATCGGCCAGCGGCTCCCGTGGGGGACATAGTAAGCACCGGCTTGCTGGGACATGGCGAAGTTCCGTTGCGAGTTGGTTTCGATACGGCGGTCAAACCGCCGCGTGGATGAACGCGAGTTTAAGCCAACACCATCGCCGCGCAATGCTGCCGTGCACGCTGGCGTTGCGCGCGTCGCCTGCGGCGCGCATCAAAAAAAGAGATGCTCAAGGAAAAAGACCACGTAGAACCCGGCCGAGACCAGCGCCAGGATCAGCGCCGTACGCCGCGCCTTGCTCTGGCGCGTACTCGATTTTGGATCATCGGCCTGGGGACGATGCTTGCCGGAATTGCTGTTCATCGCGAAATCCGACCGGGCGCGGGCACCCGGCCGCAAGCATCCTCAGTGGGTGATATCGCCGTGCGCGAGCATCCCGGGCAGGATCTCCGGCGGCGTCGGATAGCTGTGATGCGGTGGCGGCGAGGACAATTCCCACTCGAGTCCGCGCGCGCCCTCCCACACCCGTGCCGGCGCCTTGTCCCTGGCGAAGTACACGGTGTAGATGATATTGCCGACGAAGATCAGCTGGCTGGCGCCGAACACGAAGCCGCCGATCGAGCTGACCATGTTCCAGTCGGCGAACGCCACGTTGTAGTCGGGGATGCGGCGCGGCATGCCGGCCAGGCCGAGGAAATGCTGCGGGAAGAACAGCACGTTGACCGAGATCGCGCTGAGCCAGAAGTGGATCTTGCCCCAGCGCTCGGAATACATGTGCCCCGACCATTTCGGCAGCCAGAAGTACACGCCGGTCATGATGCCGAAGGCCGCGCCCGAGACCAGCACGTAGTGGAAGTGCGCCACCACGAAGTAGCTGTTGTGGTACTGGTAGTCGGCCGGCACCAAGCCGAGCATCAGGCCCGAGAATCCGCCGATGGTGAACAGGATCACGAAGGCCACCGCGAACAGCATCGGCGTCTCGAACGTCATCGAGCCCTTCCACATCGTCGCCACCCAGTTGAACACCTTCACCCCGGTGGGCACCGAAATCAGCATGGTCGCGTACATGAAGAACAACTGCGCGCCCACCGGCAGGCCGGTGGTGAACATGTGGTGCGCCCAGACGATGAACGACAGGAAGGCGATCGAAGCTGTGGCGTAAACCATCGGCTTGTAGCCGAAAATCGGCTTGCGCGCGAACGTGGGGATCACCTCGGAGATGACGCCGAACGCCGGCAGGATCATCACGTACACCTCGGGGTGCCCGAAGAACCAGAAGATGTGCTCGTACAGCAGCACATCGCCGCCACCGGCGGCATTGAAGAAATTGGTACCGAAATACCGGTCGGTCAGCAACATGGTCACCGCGCCGGCCAGCACCGGCATGATCGCGATCAGCAGGAACGCGGTGATCAGCCAGGTCCACACGAACAGCGGCATCTTCAGCAGGTCCATGCCGGGGGCGCGCAGGTTGAGGATGGTGGCGATGATGTTGATCGCGCCCATGATCGAGCTGATGCCCATCAGGTGGATCGCGAAGATGGTGAACGCCAGGGACTCGCCGGTCTGCAGGATCAGCGGTGGATACATCACCCAGCCACCGGCGACCGCGCCGCCGGGCATGAACAGCGTCGACAGGATCAGCAGGAAAGCAAACGGCAGGATCCAGAACGACAGGTTGTTCATGCGCGGCAACGCCATGTCGGGCGCGCCGACCATCATCGGGATCTGCCAGTTGGCCAGGCCCACGAACGCCGGCATGATCGCGCCGAAGATCATGATCAGGCCGTGCAGCGTGGTCAGCTCATTGAAGAAATATGGCTGCACCAGCTGCAATCCTGGCTTGAACAGCTCGGCGCGGATGACCATGGCCATGGCACCGCCGATGAAGAACATCACCAGCGCCAGCACCAGGTACATGGTGCCGATGTCCTTGTGGTTGGTGGCGAACAGCCAGCGATGGACGAAACCCTTGGGCACGTCGTCGTGGTGGGCGTCGTCGTGGTGGATGGCGGCGTCGGTGCTCATGGCCTGAAGCCTCGGTCAGTGTGAATCGGATCAACCCTGCGGGGCGGCGCCGGGAGCGGCGACGACCTGCGCGGTACGGGAAACATCCTGCATGCGCGATTTGTTTTCCTGCGTCACCAGCCACTGCTGGAACTCGGCGCGCGGCACGGCCTTGATCACGATCGGCATGTACGCGTGATCCTGGCCGCACAACTGCGCGCACTGGCCACGATAGGTGCCGGGCTTGTCGAGCTGACCCCAGGCGTCGTGAATCTGGCCGGGAATGGCGTCGGCCTGCCAGCCCAACGCCGGCACCCAGAAACCGTGGATCACGTCCGCCGCGGTGATCAAAAACTGGATCTTGGTGTGCGTGGGCACCACCAGCGGGTGATCAACGTTGAGCAGATAATCATCGACGCCGTGCGCGGACTTGATGCTCCACGGACTGATGCCTGAATCCATCTGCCGCGCATCGTTGCTGTCGGTGGCCAGCATCGAGATGATGCTGACGTTGTTGACCGGCTGGCCTTTGTAATCGATGTACTCGTAGAACCACTTCCATTGCACGCCGGTGACCTTGACCGTCAACACCGAATGGCTGGTGTTGTTTTCATAGACCAGGATACGCGTGGCTGGCCACGCCAGGCCAATCAGGATCAGCACCGGAAGAATCGTCCAGATCACCTCGGCCTTGGTGTTGTGTGTGAACTGGGCCGCCTCGGCGCCTTTGGATTTGCGGAACTTGAGCATGGCGTAAATCATGGCCCCGTAGACCACCACGCCAATGCCGACGCACACGTAGAACACCGCCATGTGCAGATCCCACACGTCGTGCGACAGGGGGCTGGCGCCGCGCGTGAGGTTGATCTGCCATTGCGTGGGATGCTCGGGGTTGGCCAGCGCAGCCGTCGACACCAACATGCCGGCCAGAGCCAGCAGCATGCGCGCACGCCAATGCGCGCTGGGCCGGGTTGCAGGACGGGTCGCGAGCTGGGTCATGGGCTTGTCCGTGGATCCTGTTGATGAGCGGGCAGGCGCAAACGCGCCAGACTGTCTTCAAGTTGCTTGCACACCACCTGACGCTCCTCCTCGCCGAGAAACGCGCCGATTTCCAGCGCGCGTCCGTGCGAAACCAGCGTCAGGCGCGGATGCGCATGCCCGGGCTGCAGGCGCACGCGCACCCAGTAAGGCTGCAGTTGCACGCGGCTGCGCTGCGCGGGAAAGCGCACGATCTCCAGCGCGTCATCGGTCAAGGTGATGCGTTCGGCGCGCTCGCCCGCGCGCCATACCGCCGCGAACGCCAGCACCACCACCGCCGCGTCGATCAGTGCGAAAAATGGCGCGTAGGCATTGCCTGCCAGGCTGCTGACCAGCGCCACCAGCATGATGTAGCCGGCGAGCAGGCCCGCGGCCCAACGCAGGCCGCGCAGACTGAGCGCGCGATTGGGCCGCAGCCACAAAACCTGCACACCTGAAGACGGCGATGGCGTGTTGATCGAGATCACGGCGTTTCGGTTTCCTTCAGCTTGCAGAATAGCGCCCGCTTGCGTCGACCGGCAAGACGCAAAATCGCGTCCATCGACTTGACCGCGGTCAAACCCCGTGCCGATTGGCCGGCGCTGCGACAACATGCCGCATGGCGCGCATCGCGGCATCGCCCTGATCGGCGCCACAGCTAAACTAGCAGGCTGCATCACGACGCATTGCCCATGACCATCCTCGAATCCGAACTGCCCGTCAACACGCGCTTTGCAGCCATCAGTGCCGCCTGGAGCGAGCCGGAAGAACGCGTCCTGGCGGCACGTCTCGCCGAAGCGATGCCCACGCCTGCGGCGGCCGCCGCGATCGCGCAGCAAGCGATCGCCTTGGTCGAGCACGTGCGCGCGCGCACCCCGGAGCAGAGCGCGGTGGAATCCTTCATGCGCCAGTACGACCTGTCCAGCGAGGAAGGCGTGCTGCTGATGTGCGTGGCCGAGGCGCTGCTGCGCATCCCCGACAGCGCCACCGCCGATCGCCTGATCCAGGACAAGCTCGGCGACGCCGACTGGGAAAAGCACCTCGGCAAGAGCGACTCGCTGTTCGTCAACGCCTCGACCTGGGGGCTGCTGCTCACCGGCCGCCTGGTGCAACTGAGCGGCGCCACCGAGCGCGACTGGCTGGGTGCGCTCAAGCGCATGGCCGGGCGCAGCGGTGAGCCGGTGGTGCGCCTGGCGGTGCGCCAGGCCATGCGCATCATGGGCCACCAGTTCGTGATGGGCCGCAGCATCGAGGAAGCACAGGATCGTGCCGCCGAAAAAGCGCAACGCGCTTACCGCTATTCCTACGACATGCTCGGCGAAGCGGCGCTCACCGCGCCCGACGCCGCGCGCTATCTGCAGGCCTACCGCGATGCGATCCGCGCGTTGGGCCGGCGCGGTCCCTACCGCGACGTGCTGGACGCGCCGTCGATTTCGGTCAAGCTGTCGGCACTGCATCCGCGCTACGAAGTGGCGCAACGCGCGCGGGTGCTGCGCGAGCTGGTGCCGCAGTTGCTCGAGCTGGCGCAACTGGCCAAGGCCCAAGGCATCGGCATGACCGTGGACGCCGAGGAAGCCGAACGGCTGGAGCTCTCGCTCGAGGTGATCGGCACGGTCTTCGCCGAGCGCACGCTGGATGGCTGGGACGGCTACGGCCTGGCCATTCAGGCCTACCAGAAGCGCACACCCTTCGTCATCGACTGGCTGGTCGAGCAAAGCCGTGCCGTGGGCCGGCGCTGGTGCGTGCGCCTGGTCAAGGGCGCGTACTGGGACGCCGAGATCAAGCGCGCCCAGGAACTGGGCCACGCCGACTATCCGGTGTTCACGCGCAAGGTCAACACCGACGTGTCGTATCTGGCCTGCGCGCGCCGCCTGCTGGATGCCGGCAGCGCACGCATCTTTCCGGCCTTCGCCACGCACAACGCGCATACCGTCGCCGCCATCCATCACCTCGCCGCGGGGCGCCCATTCGAATTCCAGCGCCTGCATGGCATGGGCGCGGACCTCTACGCCGAGGTCGTCGGCAAGGACAAGCTCGACGTGCCCTGCCGCGTGTATGCGCCGGTCGGCAGCCATGAGGACCTGCTGCCGTATCTGGTGCGGCGCCTGCTGGAAAACGGCGCCAATACCAGTTTCGTCAATCGCATCTCCGACGCCGGCTTGGCGCCGGCCGAACTGGTGGCCGACCCCTGCGCCGCCGCCACGCGCAACGCCCAGGCGCAGCATCCGCGCATTCCGCTCCCCCTCACGATGTATCTCCCGGTCAGGAACAATTCCATGGGCGTGAATTTCGCCAACGATCCCGAGCTGCGCGCGCTGGCCGCGCAGATCAACGCCGAACAAGGCCCGTGGCGGGCCGCGCCGCTGGTGCCGGGCGCTGCCGCCGGCAGCGCCGCGCCACGCACGGTGACCGACCCCGCCGACCGCCGCCGCACGCTGGGCCAGTGGCTCGACGCCGACGACGCCTGCGTCGAGCGCGCGCTGGGCAATGCCGTGGCCGCGCAACCGGGCTGGGACGCAACACCCGCCGCGACGCGCGCCGCCGCGCTCGAGCGCGCCGCCGATCTGCTCGAGCAGCGCCGCGGCGCGTTCATCGCACTGTGCGTGCGCGAAGCCGGCAAGACCCTGCCGGCCAGCGTCGCCGAGGTGCGCGAGGCCGCCGACTTCCTGCGCTACTACGCGCACGAAGCGCGGCGCCTGTGCGGCGCGCCCATCGCCCTGCCCGGTCCCACCGGCGAGCAGAATCAAATGCATCTGCACGGTCGCGGCGTGTTCGTGTGCATCAGCCCGTGGAACTTCCCACTGGCGATCTTCAGCGGGCAGATCGCCGCCGCGCTGGCCGCCGGCAACAGCGTCATCGCCAAGCCCGCCGAGCAGGCCACGCTGATTGGCCACGCCATGACGCGACTGCTGCACGAGGCCGGCGTGCCTGCGGACGTACTGCAATTCGTGCCGGGCGAGGGCGCCACGGTCGGCGCGGCGCTCACCCGTGACGCGCGTGTGGCCGGCGTGGCTTTCACCGGCGGCACCGACACCGCCTGGGCGATCAACCGCAGCCTGGCCGCACGCAACGCGCCGATCGCCACGCTGATCGCCGAGACCGGTGGCCAGAACGCACTGATCGCCGATTCCTCGGCGCTGCCCGAGCAACTGGTCAAGGACGCCATCGCCTCGGCCTTCGATTCGGCCGGACAGCGCTGCTCGGCGGCGCGCGTGCTGTTCGTGCAGGCCGACATCGCCGACAAGGTGCTGACCATGCTGGCCGGCGCCATGGCCGAACTGAAGCTGGGCGACCCCGGCCTGCTGTCCACCGACATCGGCCCGGTGATCGACCAGGACGCGCTGGATGTGCTGACCGCACATGCGGCGCGCATGCAGCGCGAGGCCCGGCTCATCGCGGAGGTACCGCTGCCCGCCGCGTGCGCGCATGGCACCTTCTTCGCGCCACGCGCGTACGAGATCGCCAGCATTGGCGTGCTGCAGCGCGAGGTGTTCGGTCCGGTGCTGCACGTGGTGCGCTGGCAGGCCGATCAGCTCGACGCGGTGATCGCCGCGATCAATGCCACCGGCTACGGGCTGACCCTGGGCATCCACAGCCGCATCGACACCACCATCGAACGCATCAGCCAGGGTGTGCGTGCCGGCAACTGCTACGTCAACCGCAACCAGATCGGCGCCGTGGTCGGCGTGCAACCGTTCGGCGGCGAGGGGCTGTCCGGCACCGGGCCCAAGGCCGGCGGGCCGCACTACCTGCAGCGCTTCATGACCGAGCGCGTGATCAGCGTCAACACCACCGCCGCCGGCGGCAATGCCTCGCTGCTGACGCTGGGCGAGTAGGCGCTCGCGCCAGCGCGAAAAAACCCGCGCCATGGCGCGGGTTTTGTGTTGCCGCAACGAAGCAGCGATCAGAAGCGATACGTTGCCGAGGCCGACAGCAGATCGGCACTGTTGGTGTAGTAGCCGGTGAGCAGATCGTTGGTCGGACTCTCGCTGTTGACATGCGCGTTGTTGACGAACAGATGCGCGTAGCCGACGTTGATCTCGAAGTTGTCCAGCGGCTTGTAGCCCAGACCCACCGTCAGCCAGCGGCGCGTGGCGTCGGGCACGCGCGGGTCACGCGTCAACTGGTAGGTCGGCGAGGTGTCCACGCCGACGCCCGCACGCAGGGTCAGCGTGTCGCTCAGGTGGTAATCGCCACCAACCGAGATGAAGTGCGAGTTGCGCCAGTTGAACACCTCGGTGCTGGGCGGCTGCGCCGGGTTGGCATACACCACGGTGAGATTCTTGAAGCTGCTCCACTGCGTCCAGTCGGCCTGCACGCCGGCGCTGAAGCGATCGTTGAACACATGCCAGTAGCTCAGGTTCACGTACGCGGGGGTGGCGAAAGCGGCGCTGCCACCGGTGTTCTGGAACAACGGCAACTGCGCGGCGGCGAACACGGTCTGCACCTGCGCGGGCACGGTGAACGTGGCGTTGCCGGTCAGGGTCTGGCTGATCTTGGCGTGATACAGCAGGGCGATCGTATCGCGGTCGGTCGGCTTCCAGGTCGCGCCGATCTGCCAGCCCCACTTCCAGTTGTGGCCCTTGATTTGCGCCAGCCCGTCGGCGGACTGCGGCATGAAGGTCGGCGCCAGATTGAATGGCGGTGCCGCGAGAATCGAACCGAAATTGATCGCCGAGGTCAGGTCCGCGCTGGTGCGCTGCGCGATGAGGCTGGCGCCCAGCGCGAAGTTGTCCGCCACCTTGTATGACACCGAGAAGGTCGCATCCACCGATTTGAAGTCGGACAAGATCGCGTTGTAGCGACCCACCCAGGTCGGGTTGTACTGGGTCTGGAAGCCGAACGGCGCCGACACACCCATGCCGAACGCCCACTGCTCGTTGATGGGCTGGAGATAAAAGAACGCCGGCACCGGGATGGTGCCTCCGGCATTGCCGCCGTTGCCGCCGGAAACCGGCTGCCCCAGAGCATCGGTGGCGCTGCCGTGGAATCGGGAACTGAAGTCGATCGCCGTGGCGCTGACCTGGAGGTAGCTGTGCTTGAACCACGCCATGGACGCCGGGTTGTTGACCACCACCGAGGGGTCGCCCGGTGCGGCGCCGTCACCGGCATAGGCGCGACCCATGGCCTGGGCGCTGTTTTCATTCAACTGAAACGCGCTGGCGCGGGCGGCTTGCGGCGCGACCAGGGCAACGGCCACCGCCAGCGCCAGCGCGCCAACGGCATAGGCACCGTGAGCGGTGCGCATGGAAGTCTTGTTGTGGGGCATGCGGGTGTTCTCCATTAGGCTGGCGGGGCGTGTTTGCGGCGCGGGCGCCGTTTTCGGGAGCCGCGCGAGGCTGCACCGTACGTGAAAGTATTGCAAGACATGGCGCAGCACAGCGGCCATCGGTCATGCCCATGCACGCGGGCCTGCGCTGCGCCAGCACAGACTCCGCACGGCCAGTGCCGTGCACGGCAAGCACCGCCCGCCAGCACGCAGCGGCGTGCGCTGCCTATACTTCGGCAACTTCACCTGATCGAGCCGCACGCCGCATGACGTCGCCACGCCCACGCCTGCCGCTGGCTCTCGCCGCGTTCGCGCCCGCGCTCATGCTCACGGCGCTGGCGGCGCTGCCATGGCCGCTGCTGCGCGTGCTGCTGCTGCTACTGGCCAACACGCTGGCCATGGCCGCAGCCATGTACGCGCTGGGCGCGGCGGGTGCGCCCTGGCAAATGGCCACGCTGCGTCGTGTCCCGGCGCATCTGGCGCGCTTCGCGCTGGCCTGCCTGCTGCTGCTGGTGCTGTGCCTGTGGCCGCTGCTGCAATTGCAACGCCATCCCGCGGCGCCAGGCAACATGATCCTGCTGCTCGCCGCATTGCTGGTCACGCTGCTGGCGCTGTGGCCGTTCTGGACGCGCTATGCCGAGGTATTTGCCGCCAACCCGGGGGTCATGAACAGCGCCGATGCGATGGGTGCGACGATCGCGCAGCGTTTTGCCCGACGCACCCCGGCGCGTGGCGCCCGCGGCTACAGCCACGGCTTGCCGGCGACGCTGGCGCTGTTGTTGCTGGCGTGCGGCGTGATTGCACTGAGCGGCTTGCCACTGCTGCCCATCACCACGCCACTGGCATGGCTGCTGCTCGCTGGATACGCGATTGCCGTGCTGCCGCTGGCCACGCTGCTGCTGGCGTCGCGCACGCTGGCATTGCCGCTGGATGCGGCCGCCGCTGGCTCCTCCGCGCGGGCAGCGGGCGACACGCAGACACCGGCATTTGCGCTGCGCTCAGCCCCGACCGACGCCGCACCCGCGCCGCTGGTGGACGTCCCTGCGGCGCCATCCGCGCCGGCGCCGCCGGTCATCGACCCGGCCGCGCTGGGCCTGCAACTGCTCGACGCCGCGCGCCGCGGTGACAGCGACACCGCGCTCGCACTGCTGGACGCGGGCGCGCCGGGCGATCCCGTCGCGCGCAAGGACGCCGCGGACCAACGCAGCGCGCTTGCGCTGGCCGCGGTGCTGCCGGATACGCGCCTGCTGCGCGCATTGATCGGACGCGGTGCCGAGGTCAATCGCCTGCAAGGCGGCCTGACCGCGCTGCACGCAGCCACGCGCGATAGTTGGCACGGCCGCGACGAGGCCGTGCTGGCGCTACTCGCCAACGGCGCCGATCCGCGCCTGCGCGACGCCGAGGGCCGCACCGCACTGCACGGCGCCGCGCTCAGCGGCAATCCCAATATCGCCGCGATGCTGCTGGACGCCGGCGCCGCGATCGATGCACTCGACACGCAGGGCATGAGCGCGCTCAGCCTCGCCTGCCGCGCCGCCAACTGGACGCTGACCGCGTTCCTGCTGGAGCACGGTGCCGCGGCCGATCCTGCCGAGGGCGAGCCACCACTGGTCGCCGCCTGCGGCATCGGTGAGGACGACATCGCCGGCGCGCGCCTGCTGCTCAAGCACCGCGCCAAGGTCGATCGCTGCGATCGCCTGGGGCGCAGCGCGCTGATGGCCGCGGCGCTGGAAGGGCATCCCGCATTGCTGCGCTTGCTGCTGGCCGGCGGCGCCGATGCGCGCCGTGCCGATCGCAATGGCACGACCGCGCTGATGGAAGCCGCACGCGCCGGCAAGGCCGAATTGATCGAGGCGCTGGGCGCGGCTGGCGCCGATGCGCAGGCACAGGACGTGCACGGCCGCGATGCGCTGATGCTGGCCTGCCAGTCGCCGCGCGCGGATGCAGCCGCGGTGCTGGCGCTGCTGGCGCTGGGCGCCGATGCACGACGCCGCGGCAGCGATGGCCGCAGCGCGCTGGACCACGCCAGTGCCGCCGGGCGCTGGGATCTGGTCGCGGCGCTGGCCCCGGACACGCCGCTGCCGGCCAGTCTGCGTGGCCAGGTCATGCCCGCGCCCGGTGCCGACAGCCCCGCCGATCTGCTCGACGCGCTGCGCGGCGAGCACTGGGCCGCGGTGTCCACTTTCGAGCGCTCTCTCGATACCTGGCCCGCGCACAGCCTGGCCGAGCTGTATCTGCAACTGGCCGGCGGCGGCTACGACAGCGCGCGGCGCTGGCTGCTGGACCGCGGCGCACTGGGCGAGGCGCGCCTGGAAGACGGCACACGCCTGTTCGATGCACTCATCCAGCGCCTGCCGGACACGCTGGAAGCGCTGGAGGAATTGCTCGAACAAGGCGCCAGCCCGGCTGGCGGCGGACTGCTGGCACGCATGCTGGCGCATCTGGGCAATACCCCGGAAGGCGCGGCGCTGACTGAGGCGCTGCTGGCGCGCGGCGCCGATGCCTTTGGCGCCAGCGACGCCGGACGCACGCCGCTGAGTCTGGCCGCCGCGGCCGGCTGGCAGGCGGCGCTGGATGCGCTGCTGGCGCGCGGCGCCGATCCCAATGCGCGCGATGCGCGCGCACGTGCGCCCTTGCACCACGCACTGCAACTGCCGGCGGCACAGGCACTGCCACTGGTACGCAGCCTGATCGCCGCAGGTGCCGATGCCCAGGCCAGCAGCGACAACGGCGAGACGCCGCTGGGCCTGGCGCTGGCGCAGGGCGACGCCGCGCTGATCGACTGGCTGCGCTGGGACGGCGGCTACGCGCTGCCGCGACGTGCACTGCGCGCCGAGGATCTGCCCGCTGCCGCCGCCTGCGGTGACCTCGCCGCGGTGCGGCGTCTGCTGCAACTGGGCTTCGCGGTGGATCACGCGGATGCCGCCGGCTACAGCGCCCTGCTGCATGCCAGCGGACGCGGCTTCGCCGATCTGGCGCGCGTGCTGATCGCTGCAGGCGCACGCCTGGACGTGCTCGGCAGCAGCGGTGTCAGTTGCCTCGCCGCGGCGGTCAACGGGCGCCAGCGCGCATTGGTCGAGCTGCTGTTGCAACATGGCGCCGCGGTCGATCAGCCGCTGGCCGGCGGCGCACGCGCGCTGATGCTGGCGGCGGCGCGCGGCAGCGCCGATCTGCTGGAGCTACTGCTCGGCGCGGGCGCGGACGTCAACGCCAGCAGCGAACACGGCCAGAGCGCATTGCTGGCGGCAGCGCGCTACGCGTTCGATCGTGGCGACAGCCTCGGCGCGCGGCGCGTGTTCGACGTGCTGCTGCGCCACGGTGCCGCGGTCAACCACAGCGACAGCGGCGGCATGAGTGCGCTGCTGCTGCTGCTGGGCGCGCACGCGCCGCCCGGTCAGGATGGTGATGCGACGCATCTCGGCGCATTGCTGCCACTGCTGCTGGATGCCGGTGCCGAGGTCGCGCATGCCGACCAGCGCGGCGTCACCGCGCTGCACGCCTGCGCGCTGCACGCGCTGTTGGGTCCGGCGCGCACCCTGATCAGTCGTGGCGCACCGCTGCAGGTCCGCGATGCGTGGGGACGCACCCCGGCCGAGGTAGCGCAGCGCCTGGGCTTCAGCGATCTGGCGCTGGAACTGGAAGCGCGCGCGCTGCCCGGCGTCAAGCGGACTTTGTTGCGCCCGGCGGCCGAGGATTGAGCGGCACAGCGGTCGCATCGCTCTCCGCGGCATCGGCCTCGAACAGGCGTTCCAGATCGGCCAGTGCCTCGCGCGTGGATTGCACCAGCTTGGTCTCGTCGTCGTAAACCTCGTGCTGCCGGCGCAGCAGGTCTTCGTCGTGCTTGCGGAAACGCTCGACGTGCGCGGCCGCGGTGGCGGCATCGAAGCCCAGCGTCTCCAGCACCTGGCGCGCCATCACCAGACTGGAATGGAAGGTCTCGCGCACCACACGGTGTGGCTGCAGATCCATCAGCCGAAACGCGTGCTGGCGATTGCGCGCGCGCGCGATCACCTTGAGCCCCGGATACAGGCGTCGCACCAGACGCGCGGTGCGCAGATTGGTCTCCGGATCGTCGGTGGCCAGCACGAACACCTCGGCCTGCGCGACCTGCGCGGCGCGCAACAGTTCGGGGCGGCCCGGATCGCCGAAGAAAATGCGCATGCCGCTGTAACGGCGCGAGGTTTCCACCTGCTCGATCGAATGCTCCAGCGCGGTGAAGGGAATGCCGTGCGCCTGCAGCACGCGCGCCACGATCTGCCCGACGCGACCATAGCCGGCGATGATCACGCGCGGCATGTGCTCGGCCGGGATCGCATCGAATGGCCGCTGCGGCGTATTCGGGCGCCGCGCCAGCAGTACATGGATCGCGGCCACCAGCAGCGGCGTCAGCGCCATGCTCAGGGTGATCGCCAGCACCAAGCGCTGGTGCATCGCTGCATCGAGCAAACCGTGCGCGCGCGCCAGTTGAAACACCACGAAGGCGAACTCGCCACCGCCGGCCAGCAGCACGGTCAACCGCAGCGCGGCGCTGGCATCGCGCAAGCCAGCGCGACCCAGCGCGTACAGCACGGGCGCCTTGATCAGCAACAGGCCCAGCACCAGCGCCGCGATCAGCAGCGGCTCGCGCAACAGCAGCGGCAAGTTGGCGGCCATGCCCACGCTGATGAAAAACAAGCCCAGCAGCAGGCCCTTGAACGGCTCGATGCTGGCTTCCAGCTCATGGCGATATTCCGAATCGGCTAGCAGCAGGCCGGCCAGAAACGCGCCCAGCGCCATCGATGCGCCCGCCTGCCCGACCAGCCACGCCGTACCCAGCGCCACCAGCAACGCCATCGCCGTGGATACTTCCACCTGCTGCACGCGCGCGGCCATGCGAAACAGCGGCCGCAGCAGCAGGCGCCCACCCAGCACCACCACCAGCACCACGCCGGCGACTTGCAGCAGGCGCGGCCACAGCGGCGCATCGGCCTGCGCGCCGGGTGCCAGCAGCGGCACCGCCGCGATCAGCGGAATCGCCGCCAGGTCCTGAAACAGCAGCAGCGCGAACGCCAGGCGTCCGTAGGCGCTGGGCAGCTCCTTGCGCTCGCCGAGAATCTGCAAACCGAACGCCGTCGAGGACAACGCCAAGCCCAGCCCGACCACGCTCGCCGCGCGCGCGCCCAGCCCCAGCCCGAAATGCGCCGTCACGCCCAGCAGCGCCGCCGACACCAGCACCTGCAGCGCGCCGTAGCCGAACACCTGGCGCCGCATCACCCACAAGCGCTGCGGCGACAGTTCCAGCCCGATCAGGAACAGCAGCAGCACCACGCCCAATTCCGACAGCGTGTCCAGCGTGCTGCCGCCCCGCACCCAACCCAGACCGTGCGGCCCGATCAGCATGCCCGCGCCGAGATAGCCCAGCACCGCGCCCAGGCGCAGGCGGCTGGCCAGCGGCACCGCGATGACGATGGCCAGCAGAAAAATCAGCAGCGGCAACAGCAGCGAATGCGAGTGCACGATGCGCCCGGCTTGGAACCCGCGATCACTTTAACCGCACGGTGCCGGGTCGACACGAGTGTGCTCAGGCATCTGCCGACATGGCCAGCAGCACGCCCGCGAACACTACTGCCGCGCCGAGCGCCATCGCCGCAGCGAACCCCGCGCCCACGTTGCTGCCCGCCGCGAACACGCTGCCCAGCACGCCGACGCCCAGCGTGGCGCCGATCATGCGCGCGGTGTTGACCATGGCCGAAGCGGTGCCGGCGCGGGCGGGCTCCACCGCCGCCACGGCGCTGGCCAGCACCGGGCCGGTGTTCAGCGCCATGCCCACGCCGGTGAGCAACAGGCCAGCTTCGGCCAGCCACAGGCGTTGCCCCGCGTGCGAACACGCCAGCACGGCGATGCCCGCGCCGATCAGCGCCATGCCGCCCGCCATCAGCCGCCGCGTGCCGAAGCGCTTGCTCCACGGGCCGGAGCGATGCGACAGCGCGACGAAGGCCAGCGACATCGGCAGCAGCGCCAGTCCCGCGCCGGTGGCGTCGAGCACGTTCGCGCGCAACCAGTTCAGCGGCAGCAGGAACAGCACGCCGTACATGCCGAAGGTCATCGCCGCGGCCACGCCGTTCACCGCGGCCAGCCGCGCGTTGCGCAGCAGCGGCAGCGGAATCATCGCCCCCGCGCCCGCACGCCGTTCGACGCGCACGAACAGCAGCGCGGCCAGCAGCGCCACCACCACGGCGGGCCACAGCAGGCGCTGCACGATGGCGGCCACCGCCAGTGCGGCCAGCGCGAGGCCGCCGAACAACTGCCCCGGCAGATCGACGCGCCGCCCCTGCGCATCACGCGATTCCGGGATGGCGCGCGGCGCCCACAGCAGCACCGCGAGGCCGATGGGCACGATGAGCAGAAACACGCTGCGCCAGCCCGCGGTCTGGATCAGCCAGCCGCCCAGCGTCGGACCGATGGCCAGCGCCGCGCCGTTGGCGCCGGCCCACACGCCGATGGCGTGGGCGCGCTCGTGCGGGTCGGCCCAGATGACGCGAATCAGCGCCAGACTGGCGGGCAGCAGCAAGGCCGCGCCGATGCCCGCCAACACGCGCCCGGCAATCAGTGCGGCGATATTGGGCGCCAGCCCGGCGAGCAAGGAACCCAGCACGAACACCGCCGCGCCCACCTGCAGCACGCGCCGCCGCCCGAGCAGATCGGCCAGGGTGCCGCCGGTCATCAGCAGCGCGGCATAGCTCAGGTTGTAGCCATCCAGCACCCATTGCAGCGCCGGCAGCGGCGCGTGCAGGCCGACGCCGATGGCATGCACCGCGAGATTGACCACCGAGGTATCGACCTGCGCGATGAGCACGGCTAGGCACAGGATGAACAGGATGGTGCGGCGATCGGCGTGCGCTGCATGGGCATTAGACATGGCGTGAACTGCGAGGTGGGCAGGCCGTCATCGTCGCCGCGCGCGCAATGTCATGATTCGGCGCGCACCGAAGTGTCGTGTCCGCACAGCGACCACAATCAGGCCCATGCGAGCCACACATACCGGGACGCCGCTATGACCCGATCAGCTATCCGATGGGAGCGCAATGGTCAGCGCGGCAATCAATATCCAACCAACTCGATGTGATAGTTGGCAGCGCACTAACCGACGTGCGTCGATTGCAGTTCTCCAGCGAAACCGCCTTGAAATCCCGCAGGCCGATCACCTCAAACACGTAGCGCAAATAGGGAGTGACAAAGTCGACCTGTCCCCCCGGTTCGGCACCGAGGCTGCCTCCGCTGGCCAGCACGACGCGCACCGGTCGGTCGCGCAACAGGCCCGTTTTCCCGTTTGCATCTAGCCGAAAGGTTTGTCGAGGACGCACGACATGGTCGATCCAGGCTTTCAGTACCGAGGGCAGCGTGAAGTTGTGCATCGGCGTGGACAACACGATCGCATCGGCGCTGGACAGTTCAGCAATCAACCGATCCGAAAGTCGCAGCACGACACGCTGTGCAGCATCGCGTTGCGCATCCGGCAGCAGACTCGCTTGGACGAACGCCGCATCGGGGTGTGGCAAGGGTTCCATCCCAAGATCCCGTTCGATCACCTGCAAGGCCGGATGGTGTAACTGCAGGTGCGCAATCGCCGCCGCCGCTGCCTTTCTACTGTGCGAGGCCGCGTGCCGTGGGCTTGCCGAGACATGCAACAAGGTTTTCATCGCCGATCAGCTTACCAATGACACTTCGGCGGCGATCGGCAGACTGAAGCGCAACGCCGTGGCGAGCAGCCCTTGGCGAAAATAGAAGCGCTGACCGAGTGCGTTCGATAGCGGGGTATCCAGCAGCAGCTTGGTACAGCCCAACAGGCGCGCGTCTTGCTTGAGGCGTGTCATCAATTCGGCACCATGACCGGAGCCGCGCAAGCAGGCATCGGTTACCAGATCGTCCACATACATATGGCGGCCGGACACCAGATTCTCCTGAACCCGATAGCCTGCCAACGCTAAGACGTTTGAACCCGCGTGCAGCGCGAGCAATCGATAACCGTCCAGGGACTGTCGGTGCCAACGGCTGACGAATTCATCCTCCGATGTCAGATGTGGACGCAACTGCACCATCAAGGGATGGCACCGCCGTGCATGCGCTTCCTCTTCGACCATCTGAATGTCAGGGGTAAAAGTCATCATGCCGCGCTCCCGCTTGCGTGTGCCTGACTCGGAATTGGCGGCGTGAAGCGCAGCGTGCCCGCGATGCGGTTCCACGCGTTGATCGTCGCTATCGCAGTGGTCAAGGCGACGATTTCGACTTCTTGGAACAGAGATTGCAGACCGTCGTAAGCGGAATCTGGAACATGCGATCCGGCCATTCCGGTCAACGCTTCGGCCCAGGCCAAGGCGGCGCATTCGCGCACCGTGAAAGCCCCGGCATCGCGCCAGGCGGCGACCAAGTCCAGCTGATGGTCCGGCACGCCCTGACGACGCGCCTGATTCAAGTGGTACTGGATGCAATAGGCGCAACCGTTGATCTGCGAGACGCGCAGCTTGATCAGTTCGGTCAAGCACTTGTCGAGCCCGCTGTCGTCCACGGCTTTGCCGAGTGCGCGCAGTGCAGCAGGTGCAGCCGGAATACTGCACTCGAAGGTATCCCAAGAGATGCGCGGCGTTGATGCATGGTGGTTCACGGTTGGGTTCCTGTCTGGTCGGAGTAATATCAAAGCACGAACACTATATTCGAATTCGAACATTATGGGAAAAACTCAGCACCCCACGTCGGTTCCCGCTGTCGGCGAAGGCAAGCGCGGCGAGCAGGGGCACATCGGCTACCTGCTGCGACAGGCGCAGACGGCGCATCGGCAACATATGGAGCAGGCGCTGGCCGATAGCGCACTAACGCTGCCGCAGTTCATGGTGCTGACCATGCTCATGGCGTACCCGGGAGCGTCGGGGGCCGATCTGGCGCGTGTGTCCTTACTGACGCCACAGACGGTGAGCGTGATCGTCACCAATCTGGAGCGCAGCGGAGCTATCGAACGCCACGCCCACGCGGTGCACGGGCGCATTCAGCACATCGCTGTCACAGCATCAGGCAAGCAACAGCTGGCCGCCTGCCGCAGCAAGGTCAAGCTCGTCAAGGACGAGCTGTTGTCGGGCCTCTCAGCCGCAGAGGAAAAGATCATTCGCCGTTGGTTGGTGCGCATCGCTGACACCCAATAATGATCTGCAGCCTTGTTGCGGAAAGCATCGCCATGCTTCGGCGCGCGCCGAAGCATGGCCCGCGTGCTGCACTCACAATCACGCTCCAGCAAGCCGCAACATCGGAAACTCACCATGACCCACGACATCGACATCGCCCGCATCGCCGCGTTGGTGGGCGAACCCGCGCGCGCGGCCATGCTGCTGGCACTGGGCGATGGCCGGGCGCTGCCTGCGGGCGAACTGGCGGCCTGCGCCGGGGTGAGCGCGGCCACCGCCAGCGGGCATCTGGCCGCGATGCGCGAGGCGGGGCTGCTGGACGCGAAGCAGCAGGGGCGCCACCGCTACTACCGGCTGGCGTCGGCGCAGGTCGCCGCGTTGCTGGAATCGCTGATGCTGGTGGCGGCGCAAAACCCGGCGCGGGTGTCATCACACGTCGATCCGCTGTTGCAAGCCGGGCGCACCTGCTACAGCCATCTTGCTGGGCGGCTGGGGGTATCGATCTGTGACGGGTTGTTGGCGCGCGGAGCGCTGCACATCGAAGACGACCTGGCGCATTTCACGCCACGCGGCCTGGCCCTGCTCGATGACTTCGGCCTCGACACGCGCGCCCTGCGCCGCCAGCCGGTGAGCAAGACCTGCATCGACTGGAGCGAGCGCCGCCATCATCTGAGCGGCCCCGTCGGCGTGGCTTGGTACCGCCGCTGCGTGGAACTGGGCTGGGTGCGGCATCACCTTGACAGCCGCGCGGTCAGCGTCACCAAGGCCGGGGCCAAGGGGCTCGCGGCATCCTTCGGATCGGCGTTCACAGCGACTATCTGATGCAAACCGGCAACGCTGGTGCGCCGCCGGTGACCCTAGGCCGACTGCAAAGCCAGCAGCGCGTCGGCTACTGCAACCTCGGCATGCAGTGCGGCAACGCGTTCCGGCTCATGCGGCTCATGGTCGGGATTGAACAACGTCGGATCACCGATGCCGGACCACGGCCGCAGCTCCATGCCAGCCGGAGCCAGCCGCACCGCGGCACGTAGCAGCGCGGAATGGATCGATGCGGCGCGCAGGCTGCCGGAAAGCGCAAGAACTCTCATGCTGCCCCGCGCGGGGTCATCGTCGTGGAACACGACAGGATGGAAACGCCACGGGGTGACGTGGGTACCCCGCGTCGCAAGCCGGTTGTGGCGAACACCCCCGCTCAGCCCGCGCGCAGCCAGCGCGCGGCATCCAGCGCGTAATAGCTGAGGATGGCATCGGCGCCGGCGCGCTTGAACGCGGTGAGGGTTTCCAGCACCACCGCCTTCTCGTCGAGCCAGCCGTGTTGCGCGGCGGCTTTCAGCATCGCGTACTCGCCGCTGACCTGGTACACGAAGGTGGGCATGCCGAAGCGCTGCTTCACGCGATACAAGACATCCAGATACGGCAAGCCGGGCTTGACCATTACCGCGTCGGCGCCCTCGGCGATGTCCAGCTCGACCTCGCGCAACGCCTCGTCGCTGTTGCCGATGTCCATCTGGTAGGTGTGCTTGCCGCCCTTGCCGAGATGGCCGGCCGAACCGACCGCATCGCGGAACGGGCCGTAGAAACTGGATGCGTACTTGGCCGAATAGGCAAGGATGCGCGTGTGGATGTGCCCGGCTTGCTCCAGCGCCGCGCGGATGGCGCCGATGCGCCCGTCCATCATGTCCGAGGGCGCGACAAAATCGATGCCGGCCGCGGCCTGCGCCAGCGCCTGACGGGTGAGCGCGACGATGGTCGGCTCGTTCATCACGTAGCCGTGTTCGTCGATCAGGCCGTCCTGACCGTGCGTGGTGTAGGGATCGAGCGCGACGTCGCCGATCAGGCCCAGTTCGGGATGCGCCCGCTTGAGCACGCGGATCGCGCGCTGCATCAGACCCTCGGGATTCCAGGCCTCGCGCGCATCCTCGCTCTTGACACCATCACCCGGCGCCGGAAACAGCGCCAGCGCCGGAATGCCGGCCGCCACGCACTCGGCAGCGAGGGTTTCGAGGCGGTCGATCGACAGCCGCGCGACGCCCGGCATCGAGGCCACCGGCTCGCTGCGATCGCTGCCTTCGCAGACGAAGGCGACCATGATCAGGTCGCCGGGCGTGAGCACGGTCTCGCGCATCAGCGTGCGCGAGAACGCGTCGTGGCGCATGCGCCGCAGGCGCGTGGCGGGATAACTCATGGCGCGGCTCCACTGACAATGCGCCATTTTACGCCGCGCGCTGGTGTCGATGCCGCGCCGGATCCCGGATCGGCGCGGTGCGCCGTCCGGGATGCCGGGATGAAACCGCAACGCACTTGTCGCGGGTTCAGCGATTGCCCTGGTCGCTGCCGCGGATGAAGTTGACCAGGTTGGCATGCAGCTGCTTGATCGACTGCGGCTGCTCGTACAGCATGTGGCCGCAGTCGTAGAAGTTCAGCGTGATGTTCTTCTGCAGTGCCGGTGGCAGGCCGAGATGTTCGACGGTGTACTCGGTGCCGTAGAACGGCGTGGCCAGGTCGTAGTAGCCGTTTTCGATCTGCACCTTCAGGTGCGGGTTGTAGCGCATGGCCGCGGCCAGATCGGGCGCGACGTTGGTGTAGCCCGGCCAGTTGATGCGGCCGCCGTAGTGCTTCCAGTTCCAGTCGCGACCCACCGTGTCGCTGAGCACGATGTAGTTGCGATCCTCGCCGAAGTGCAGCGTTTGCCGCACATAGCGGTTGAACGCGGCGGTGTAGGCGCCGGTGATGGCGTCGCTTTGCGGATCATTGAACGCATACTCGGCCAGCTGGTCGGCGGCATAGCCCGAGTAACGGCCGTCCAGACGTCCGGTGACCAGATCCTTGCTGCGCTGCAGCTCGGCCATGAACTGGAACAGGCTGACGCGCAGGTCGGCTTTCTCGATGTAGCTCGGCTTGAGGCCGGTGTATTGCGCCAGCTTCTGCACGATCTGCGCTTTTTCGGCAGCCGGCAGCGAGGATCCCAGCATCAGCGCACTGGCGTATTCGCCGCGCGCGAAGTTCTTCACCTGTTGCAGGTAGGCGGGCAGATCAGCCGGGCACTGCGTGACCTTGTGGTAGCAGGCCACCGCGGCGTAGCTGGGCAGGAAGCTGATGTAGGGCAGATCGTTGCCCGGGTTGAAGCTGTCCGTCTCGAAGTTGAGGATCGAGGACATCAGCACGACGCCATTGAAGTCCATGCCCTGCTGCTGCAGGTCGTTGACCAGCACCGCCGAGCGTGTGGTGCCGTAGCTTTCGCCGATCAGGTACTTGGGCGAGTTCCAGCGGTCGTTGCGCGAGACGTAGTCGCTGATGAACTGGGTGAAAGCCTTGCCATCGGCGTTGACGCCGTAGAAATCCTTGGGCGTGCCGACGCCACCCTGGTCCTTGCCGATGATGCGGCTGAAGCCAGTGCCCATGGCATCGATGAACACCAGGTCGCTGACGTCCAGCAGCGAGTCATTGTTGTTGACCACGTTGTACGGCGCCGGCGGCGTGTGGCGGGCATCGCCGCTGATCACGCGCACCGGGCCGAACGCGCCCATGTGCAGCCACACGCTGGAGGAGCCGGGGCCGCCGTTGTACAGAAACGCGATCGGCCGCGTGGACGGATCGCGCACGCCGTTCTTCACATAGGCCACGTAGAACATGCTGCCGGTGGGCTTGCCTTCCTTGTTCTTGAGGATGATGGTGCCGGCGGTGGCGGTGTAGTCGATGCGCTTGCCGTTGATGGTGACGCTGCCGTGGGTTACCGATTTCTCGTCCTTGGGCGGCGCCACGTGTGCGGCGGCGGACTGGGTTTCGGGCTTGGCGGGTGCGTCGGCGGCACTGACGCCGAGGCTCAAGGAGAGCGCGGTGCCGGCCAGCAGCAGGGCGAGGTTACGTTTCATGGGTGGTCCTCTGCGATCAGCCGCGCGCGGCGGCATGGGTGATGAAAGCGTCGATGTTGTGCGCCAATTGCGGCAATACGGCCGGATTCAGATACAGCATGTGTCCAACCTTGTAGTAGTCCTCGTGGATGTTGCCTTGCAGAGCCTGCGGCAGACCCATGTGTGCGATGGTGTAATTGGTGGCGTCGAATGGCGTGGCCAGATCGAACCAGCCGTTGTTGAGCAGCAATTGCATGGCTGGGTCGTTGCTCATGGCGCGCGCCAGCGCAGGTGCCACGTTGCGCACGCGGCCCAGGGTCTTGCCGCTGCCGACGCCCTGCGCCAGTGCGCTCAGCGGTGGCGTGTAGCGACCCCAATCCCAGGCCTTGAACACCGTGCCACTGGTTTGCACATACAAGTGCTGGCTACGGTAATGCAGGCTGTTCCGCAGGTAATCATCGAAGCGGGTACTGAGCGCGCCCCAGATTGCGGTGGTTGCCGCGCCGGCGGCCGAGCCGCCTGATTCTGGATCGAGCGGCTGCAGTTCCGGCGTGATGAAACGCGCGTCGAAGCGGCCGGTGCTATAGCCATCGCCCAGCAGATTGCGCTGAAACACCGACAGCGGCATGCGCAGATCGGCACGCAGCCACAGCGCCACCGGCAGGCCGGTGTAGCGCGCCAGTTGCGCGGCGATGCGCGCCTTCTCGGCCGCGGGCAGCGCCGCGCCCTGGAACAGCGCGTGCGCGTAGGCGCCACCGGCGAACTGCTCGACCTGGTGCACGAAGGCCGGCAGATCCGGCGGCTGCGGGTGCAGGCGATGGTGGTACCAGGCCACCGCCGCGTACGAGGGCAGATACAGCTCATAGGGCAGATCGTTGCCGGGATTGGTATTGAGCGTGGCGAAATCCAGCACCGTCGAGCACAGGATCACGCCATCCAGATACACGCCCTTGCCCACCAGATCGCGTGCCAGCACTGCCGAGCGCGTGGTGCCGTAGCTCTCGCCGAGCAGAAACTTGGGCGACTGGAAGCGCCCGCTCTGCTGCACGTAGCGCTGGATGAACTGGCTGAAGGCGTGCGCGTCACCGTTGATGCCGTAGAACATCTTCGGCATGCCGTAACCGACGATGCGGCTGTAGCCGGTGCCGACCGCATCGATGAATACCAGGTCGGTGCTTTTCAGAATGCTGTCGGCGTTGGGCACCAACCGGTACGGCGGCTGCGCCGCCTTGGCATCGCCCGGCGCCGGCCACACCAGCCGGCGTGGGCCGAAACCGCCAACATCCACCAGCGCCGAAGCAAAACCCGGACCGCCGTTGTAGGCAAAGGTGATCGGGCGCCGCGCCGGATCGCGCACGCCGTCCTTGGTGTAGGCGATATAGAACACGCTGGCCGTGGCTTGATGCTTGGCGTCATACAGCAGCAGCGTGCCGGCCGTGGCGGTGTAGTCGATGCGCTGACCATCGATCACCACGCTGTGATGGGTGACCACGCTGCGCGCCTTGGGAATCGGCAGCGGCGCCGGCTTGGCGGCTTTGACGGTCTTCGCGACCGCGGGTTTCGCGGCCGCGCGCGCAACGGGCACGAGCAGCGGCAGGGCCGCGATCAGCACTGCGCCGAGCACAGCCTGCTGGATGATGGTCTTCATGGCACTGCGCATGTCGACACCCTAGGTTGTGGACCCGAACGATTCGGCGCGAATCCTGCACGCCGCGACCGCTGAACCGTCTATGACCACGTGCGCGCGGCATGGTTCCCCGACGCGTCCGCAGTCGCGCCGCGCGAACCGCAGGCCGGGCAGCGACCAACCATTGCGGGACCACGCCGGACGCCAGACACTCGCTGCATGTCCAGCACCCCGCCCCAGGCCGTCCGCGATGCCGCACTGCTGTTGCGCGAACGCCGCTACGCCGCGGCGCGCGATCTGCTGCAAGAGCACCTGGCGCAAACGCAGGCCAGTGTGCAGGTACTGTGGCTGCTGGGCGGCGCCTGCCAGGAACTCGGTGATTTCGACGCCGCGCGCGCGGCCTTTGCGCAACTGCTGCAGCTCGACCCGCGCTGGGTGCCGGCGCGCGTGGCGCTGGGCGAGCTGTTGGCGCGCGCCGGACAAATCGATGCTGCCGAACGTGCACTGCGCCGTGCGCTGCAGGACGACCCGCGCTTCATGCGCGCCGCGCTCAGCCTGGCGCAATTGCTGCGCCACAGCGGGCGCGGGCGCGACGCGCTGCCAATCACCCAGGCGGCGATCGCGCATAGCGACGATGCGGCCCTGCAGCTGGAACACGCGCTGGCGCTGCGCACCGACCAGCGCGACGCCGAGGCGCTGGCGCTGCTGCAGCGCATCGCCGCCGCGCATCCCCGGCGTGCCGATGCCGCGCATTACCTGGCGCTGTCGCTGCACGGCGCCGGCCGCTACGACGCGGCCATCGCCAGCGCGCAGCGCGCCATGCAACTGGGCCTGGATGACGCCGAAACATGGGGTGTACTGGCGCGCGCACTGGCTGCCGCCCATCGTCTGGACGAAGCTGAGGCCGCGTTCCACCAGGGCCTGCAGCACGACCAGGACTGCGCGCCGCTGCACGAGGATTATGCGCGTCTGCTATGGCTGCGCAGCGGCGATCTGGCCCACGCCACCGCAGCGCTGGATACCGCGCTGCAACGCCAGCCCGACCATGCCGCGCTGCTCGCGCTCAAGGCGCAGTTGCACGGCAGCGCCGGCGACGCGCAGACCGCTTACGCCTTGTACGCGCGCGCCGCTGCGCTACCGGGTGCCGCTGCGCAACTCGAGGTCGCCGCTGCCAGCGCGGCGCTCAAGGATGTTCCCGCGCGCGCACTCGCGCATGCGCGCCGCGCCGCCGCACGCGCGCCCGGGCTGGCGCAAGAGGCGCTGGTCCAGGCTCTGCTGGTGCGCGGCGAACTCGCCGAAGCCGCCGCGCTGTTGCAGCGTGCGCAGGCCGCGCGTCCCGACGATCAGCAATTGCTGGCACTGCAGGCCGTGCTGTGGCGCGCCAGCGGCGACGCGCGCTATCGCGCGCTGTATGACTACGCCAACGTGGTGCGCGCGTGGACACTGGACACCCCACCCGGCTGGACAAGTCTCGACGCTTATCTCGATGACTTGCGCGCCACGCTGCGCCGCCTGCACATCCTGCGCGGACACCCGCCCGATCAATCGCTGCGCGGCGGCGCGCAGACCATGGGCGATCTGGCCCGGCATGACGATCCGGTGATCCGCGCGTTTTTCGATCACGCCATCGTCGGGCCACTCGATCGCCATCTGGCCGTGCTGGGCCGGGGCGCCGACGCACTGCGCCGGCGCAACAACGGGCGCTGGCGCGTGCACAGTGCGTGGTCGGTGCAACTGCGCGCGCAGGGCTTCCACGTCGATCACGTGCACCCCGACGGCTGGCTGTCCTCGGCGTGCTACATCGACTTGCCGGACGCCATGGGCGATGCGCAACCCGGCGTCGTGGGCGACGATGCGCAACGCGCCGGCTGGATACGCTTCGGCGCGGTGCCGCTGCCACTGACGCCGGCCTTGCCCGCCGAGCATTACGTGCGCCCCGCGCCTGGCCTGCTGCTGCTGTTTCCGTCGTATATGTGGCACGGCACCGTGCCCTTCAGCGGCACCCGCACACGGCTGACCATCGCCTTCGACGTGCTGCCGGGCTGAATGGCCGCCGTTTCATCGCCACGCAGCGCGCTGGCACGTCCGATGCTTGTCCATTCCGTGAACAGCGCCTCGGTCAGAACGGCTGGATTCAGGCAAGGTTGCTTGCCGTTACTATAAAGTTAAGCGATGATCGAGCTGTAGAAACATAGACTTGCGTTTCCAATGCAAAATTACACTGAGCATTCACATTCAACTAGCTGATAAAAATCATGTCACTGCTGCTATTCGCCCTGCTTGCCTTGTTCGTGGCCACCGCCTTTCTGGCGGTGAAGCGCATCCCCGAAGGCACGGTGGTCACGCTGACCCGTTTCGACGGACACGCGCGCCGCCTGGAGCCGGGCACGCACTTCGTGCTGCCATTGCTGGAGCGGGTCAAGCATCGCATCAGTCTCGGCGGCCACATGCTCGATCTGAGCGCGCCCGAGCTGCACGCGCGCGTGTATTGGCAAGTGCTGGAACCGGCGCGCGCCGAGGGCGTCATCGAGCGCGCCGAAGCCCTGCTCAGCCAGACCGCCGTCGAAATATGCGCGGCGCAGCGCGGCGCCGAGCCGGCGCAGTTGAAGGCTTCGCTCAACCAGCGCCTGCGCGATTTCGGCCTGCTGATCACGCGCATCGAGCTGCTGTCGGCCTGAGAGGCTGTGAATTTTTCAGCCTCTCAGCCCGGCCATGGATGGCCGGACGCGAAGCGGTCACGCACGTGGCTGATTCGCGGCGGCGCGTACGGACCTGTGCCGGACGCGCCGATGAAAAATTCCTCACGACGCGGAATTTTTCACAGGCTCTGAGCCGCGCCGCGCGCTTATACTGCTTGGCCCTGCGGCCTGTGCCGCGCGCGCGCCGCATGTCATCCCAGACCATCCCCGCCTCGATACTCGCCGCTGGCTTGCATGCACTGGAGCTGGACGACGCCGTGCCCGCGGCGACGCAACAGCGCCTGCTCGATTATCTGGCGTTGCTGGACCAGTGGAATCAACACACCAACCTGACCGCGGTACGCGAGCGCAGCGCGATGGTCACGCGCCACCTGCTCGACTCGCTGGTGCTGCTGCCGCATGTGCGGGGCACGCGGCTGGCCGATCTTGGCAGCGGCGCGGGCCTGCCGGGAATTCCGCTGGCGCTGGCGCGCCCCGACCTGCACGTGACCCTGGTCGACAGCAACGGCAAGAAGGCGCGTTTTCTGCAGGCCGCCATCGATACCCTCAAGCTCAACGCGGACGTCGCGCACCTGCGCGTCGAGGCACTGCGCGGCAGCTTCGATACGATCACCGCGCGCGCCCTTGCCAGCCTGCCCGACATGCTGCGCTGGGGCGGACACCTGCTCACGCGGGATAACATCTGGCTGGCGCAGAAAGGCCGCTATCCTGACGCGGAGCTGGCGGCGCTGCCAGCCGGTTATGCTGCCGCGACATTGCCGCTGCACGTGCCGGGTCTGGACGCGGCGCGGCATGTGGTCATCATCCGCCGCAGCGACACGGGGAGTCGGCACGCACCATGACACGCATCATCGCCATCGCCAATCAGAAGGGTGGAGTCGGCAAGACCACCACCGCGGTCAATCTTGCCGCGGCGCTGGCCGAAGCGCGGCGCAAGGTGCTGCTGGTCGATCTCGATCCGCAAGGCAACGCCACCATGGCCGCGGGCGTGGACAAACGCACGCTGGCCGCGACCGGTTGCGAAGTGCTGCTGGAGGAAGTGCCGATCGAACGCGCCATCATCGCCACCGAAGCCGGCTTCGACCTGCTGCCCGGCAACGGCGATCTGACCGCGGCCGAACTCAAGCTGATGGACGCACTGGCGCGCGAGATGCGCCTCAAGGAACAACTGGCCAAACTCGGCGAGCGCTACCACACCATCCTCATCGACTGCCCGCCGACGCTGCACCTGCTCACGCTCAATGCGCTCACCGCGGCGCACGGCGTGCTGATCCCGGTGCAGTGCGAATACTTCGCGCTGGAAGGTCTGGCCAGCCTGCGCGAAACCATCGCGGCGGTGCAAAAGCGCCTCAACCCGCAACTGCAGATCGACGGCCTGCTGCGCACCATGTACGACGTGCGCAACAACCTCGCCAACGACGTCTCGGCGCAGCTCACCCAGCACTTCGGCGAGCTGCTGCTGCGCTCGATCATTCCGCGCAATGTGCGCCTCGCCGAGGCGCCCAGCCACGGCAAGCCGATCAACCTGTACGACCGCGAATCGCGTGGCGCACTGGCCTATCTCGGCCTCGCCGGCGAGATGATCCGCCGCGAGCGCCAGCACCAGGGCGCCAGCGCGCCCATGCACTGAATGCGTACGCACTGATGTCGGCCACGCATGCACACCTGTCCAACCCGCCGTTGCGCGCACACGCGCACGGCCCCTGCTGAGGTACCGTCATGGCGGCGAAGAAACGCGGATTGGGACGCGGCCTCGATGCCCTGCTTGGGCAAGCGGATGCGCCGGCGGGCGACAGCGGCGGCGATGGCACGCTGGCCACGCTTGCGGTCGGCCTGATCCAGGCAGGCAAGTACCAGCCGCGGCGCAATTTCGATGAAACTGCGCTGGACGAGCTGGCTGCCTCGCTGAAGGCCCAGGGCATGATCCAGCCGATCGTGGTGCGCGCGCTGCCCAAGGGTCGCTACGAACTGATCGCCGGCGAGCGCCGCTGGCGCGCGGCGCAGCGCGCCGGCCTCGCCGAGGTACCGGCGCTGGTGCGCGAGGTGCCCGAGCAGACCGTGCTGGCGCTGGCGCTGATCGAGAACATCCAGCGCGAGGACCTGTCGCCGCTGGAGGAAGCCGACGCACTGCAGCGCCTGATCGACGAATTCGGACTCACCCACCAGCAAGTGGCCGCGGCCGTGGGCCGTTCGCGCGCGGCGGTATCCAACCTGCTGCGCCTGCTGGAACTGCCTGCACGCATCCGCGCCCTGCTGGATACGCGCGGCCTGGACATGGGCCACGCGCGCGCGCTGGCCGCACTGCCGGAAAAACTCGCGCTGAGCCTGGCCGAGCAGGCCGCCGCGCAGCAGTGGTCGGTGCGCGAACTGGAAGCCGCCGCACGCCATGCGCAGAACGCGCCTATCGCCGCGCTGAAAAAAAAGCCGCTGCGCAAGGCGCGCGACGCCGACCTCGCCGTGCTCGAACGAGAGCTGTCCGAGCGCCTGGCCACGCGCGTCGAATTGCAGGGCGGCCGTGGCGGACACGGCAAACTGGTGTTGCACTATCACAACCTCGATGCACTCGACGGGCTGCTCGCCAAGCTGCGCCGCTGATGCGTGGCCACGGCCGCCGCGCATGATCGGCGATAATCGCCGGCCACTTGCCGCGTGGTCCGTACCGTGACCGATTCCGACGCCCTGCCCCTGTCCGTGGTCGTGCCCGTGTTCAACGAGCGCGACAACATCCTGCCGTTGCTGGGCGAGATCGCCGCCACACTGCGCGGGCACACGGCATTCGAGATCGTGTACGTGGATGACGCCAGCCGCGACGACACGCTGGCCGTGCTGCAGGCGGCGCGCGCGCGGTTTCCCGAGCTGCGCATCCTGCGCCACCGCGTGCAAAGCGGACAAAGCACCGCGGTGTGGAACGGCGTGTGCGCGGCACGCGGCGCGTGGATCGCCACGCTGGACGGTGACGGCCAGAACGATCCGGCCGACATCCCCAAGCTGCTGGCGGCACGCGCCGTGGCGACGCCAGCCGTGAAGCTTTTCGCGGGCTGGCGCACCACACGCCGCGACGGTTTTTCCAAGCGCATCTCCTCGAAGATCGCCAACGGCGTGCGCGCGCGCCTGCTGCACGACGCCACACCGGACACCGGCTGCGGGCTCAAGCTGTTCGAGCGCGCGATGTTTCTGCGCCTGCCGTATTTCGATCACATGCATCGCTTTCTGCCGGCGCTGGTGCGCCGCGCCGGCCATGCCTGCCAGAGCGTGCCGGTGGCGCACCGCCCGCGCACGCGCGGCGTGTCCAAGTACGGCATGTGGAACCGTCTGTGGGTAGGGCTGTCGGACCTGCACGGCGTGGCTTGGCTGATGCGGCGCACGCGGCTGACCGGAATCGACGAACTCTAGCGCCGGCTTTTGCGCCGCATCAAGGCGCAACACGCAAGCTTGCCTATACTCGCGCGACCGCCCAGCCGGGCTGGTCATCCATCAACACGGGAGAGGGGTCGATGCTGCAACAGTATGGTCTTGAGATCGCGCTGGCTTGCGCGGTCGTGGCGATTCTCTTCGGCATCGTGACGACGCGCTGGGTGCTGGCGCAGCCGGCCGGCAACGCGCGCATGCAGGAAATCGCCGCGGCGATCCAGGTCGGCGCGCGCGCCTACCTCAACCGCCAGTACACCACCATCGGCATGGTCGGCGTGGTGCTGTTCGTGGTCATCGGCTTCGCGCTGAACTGGGGCACGGCGCTGGGCTTTGCCATCGGCGCGATCCTCTCCGGCGCCACCGGCTACATCGGCATGAACGTGTCGGTACGCGCCAACGTGCGCACCGCCGAGGCCGCGCGCAGCGGGCTGCCGGCGGCGTTCAAGGTGGCGTTTCGCGGTGGCGCGATCACCGGCATGCTGGTCGCCGGTCTGGCCCTGCTCGGCGTCAGTGGCTACTTCTACATTCTCACCACGTGGTTCGGGCATACCGAGGAGGCCGCGCTGCACGCGCTGATCGGCCTCGCCTTCGGCGCTTCGCTGATCTCGATCTTCGCGCGTCTGGGCGGCGGCATCTTCACCAAGGGCGCCGACGTCGGTGCCGACCTGGTGGGCAAGGTCGAGGCTGGCATCCCCGAGGACGATCCGCGCAACCCGGCGGTGATCGCCGACAACGTCGGCGACAACGTCGGCGACTGCGCCGGCATGGCCGCCGACCTGTTCGAGACCTACGCGGTGAGCAAGATCGCGGTGATGCTGGTCGGCGGGTTGCTGTTCGGCGCGCTCAGCATGGCGCCGGTGATCTATCCGCTGGTGCTGGGCGGCGTGTCGATCCTGGCCTCGGTGATCGGCCTGGTGCTGGCGCGGGTCAAACCCGGTGGCAAGATCATGGGCGCGCTGTGGCAGGCGGTGATCGTGACCAGCGTGCTCACCATCATCGCGTTCTGGTTCATCACCCGCGCGATGATGGGCGGCATCGCCGGCATCAGCGTCGACGGCATCTTCATCGCGGCGGTCACCGGCCCGGTGCTGACGCTGGTCCTGATGTGGATCACCGAGTACTACACCGGCACCGAGTACAAGCCGGTGCAGCACGTGGCCAAGGCCTCCACCACCGGCCACGGCACCAACATCATCGCCGGCCTGGGTGTATCGATGAAATCCACGGCGCTGCCGGTACTGGCGATCTGCCTGGCCATCGGCGTGGCGTTCTGGGCAGGCGGCCTGTACGGCATCGCCATCGCCACCTCGACCATGCTGTCGATGTCCGGCGTGATCGTCGCGCTGGACGCGTACGGCCCGATCACCGACAACGCCGGCGGCATCGCCGAGATGGCCGGCCTGCCGCCGGAAGTGCGCGCGGTCACCGATCCGCTGGACGCGGTCGGCAACACCACCAAGGCTGTGACCAAGGGCTACGCGATCGGCTCGGCGGCGCTGGCGGCGCTGGTGCTGTTCGCCGACTACACGCACAACCTCGACCTCGCCGCCAAGGCGCACGCGCTGGCCACCGGCATGGCGCAGCAGACCTTCGACTTCTCGTTGTCCAACCACATGGTCATCATCGGCCTGCTGATCGGCGGCATGGTGCCGTACCTGTTCGGCGCGATGGCGATGGAGGCGGTCGGTCGCGCGGCCGGCGCGGTGGTCGAGGAAGTGCGCCGCCAGTTCCGCGAGATCACGGGCATCATGGAAGGCACCACCAAGCCCGACTATTCGCGCGCGGTCGACATGCTGACCAAATCGGCGATCAAGGAAATGATCATCCCCTCGCTGCTGCCGGTCGTGGTACCGATCCTGGTCGGCTTCCTGCTCGGCCCCGAGGCCCTGGGCGGCGTGCTGATCGGCACCATCGTCACCGGCCTGTTCGTGGCCATCTCGATGACCACCGGCGGTGGCGCCTGGGACAACGCCAAGAAGTACATCGAGGACGGCCACTTCGGCGGCAAGGGCTCCGAGGCGCACAAGGCCGCCGTCACCGGCGACACCGTCGGCGATCCCTACAAGGACACCGCCGGCCCGGCGATCAATCCGCTGATCAAGATCATCAACATCGTCGCGCTGCTGCTGATTCCGCTGCTGGCCATGCACTGAGCGCGCGCAGTCCGCACAGGCACAGAAAACCCCGCTGCGGCGGGGTTTTCTGTGCCTGCTTGCGGCACGGATTCAGCGCGTTACGCGCAGCGAGAACGGCGTGAAATCGGTGTCGCGGTCGTAGTAGTCCTCGTGCTCGACGCGCTTGAGGAAGGCCACGATACGGTAGGTCAGCGGCGTGGCCAGCACTTCCCACAGCACCTTGGCGATGTAGTTGAAGGCCATCACGCGCAGCAGCAGGTGATGATTCCACACGCCGAGAAATGCCACCGGGTAGAACACCAGCGTGTCCACGCCCTCGCCGCACACGGTCGAGCCGACGGTGCGCGTCCACAGCCAGCGTCCTGCGGTGAGCAGCTTCATCTTGGCCAGCACGAATGAATTCACGAACTCGCCGACGAAGAACGCCGTGATCGAGGCGATGACGATGCGCGGCGTCTGCCCGAAGATGGTTTCGTAGGCGGCCTGGTCGTGCCAGCCGCGCGCGGGCGGCAAGGCCACCACCACCGCGCTCATGATCGAGGCGAACACCAGCGCGATCAGCCCCGACCAGATCACGCGCCGCGAGCGCGCGTAACCGTAGACCTCGGTGAGAATGTCGCCGAACAGGTAGGAGATGGGAAAGAACAGCACGCCGGCACCGAAATCGATGCCATGCACCTCGGCGATCTTGGCTGGCCCGATCAGGTTCGCGCATAACAGCACGCAGACGAAGGCGCCCAGGATCAGGTCGTAGTAGCGAAATTGACGCTGCGGCACGGCGGCCATGTCGACTCCTCGCGCGGCTTCGCGCAGGTCTCCGGGAGAGGCGAAGCTACGGCCTCACCGCCCCTGTTGTCATCCAGAACGGCTTGCGGCATCACCGCGCCGGCCCTTTTCGCCACAATATCGAGCCAGCGATTTCCAATGTCCGTTCTGGTCTTGCAGCCTGAAGCCCGGAGCCATCTGCCCGACCTGGGGTGTGGTTTCTGCGGCCGCGGCCTATGTGGGCAACAGGCACAACGCAAAAAGCAGGATGCGCAGACGACGCATGATCGATCCAATCCAGAGGGGGCACACGTGCTAGCCCCGTTGCCTCGGCCTGGCGTGATGAAGCCGATAGGCACACCTCGTAAAGTTGGCGGTTTCGTGATCCTTGCCGCGCATGGGGTGGCCACGACGACCGCGCACCATCGCGCCGGGTGCCCGTCTGCGACCGCAGGGCATGCAGGATCCGCGCGCAATCCTGGAGCAGCGTCGGCAATGCGCGCATCATTGCGCGATTCCCCCAGTGGACCGACACCATGCCCAAACAGATCCTCGTCGGCTACGACGATTCGCCCGCCGCGCAGCGCGCGCTGCAGTTCGCGTTCAAGCTGGCGCAGGGCTTCGGCGCCGAGTTGCAGGTGGTGTACGCGGCGATGCTGCCCGCAGCCAGCCCGGAGGCCACGGCCTCGCTGATGGCCGACAGCAAGGCGCTGCGCCCGGGTTTGTCGCAGAAGGTGCTGGAGAGTGCCGCACAGGCCGGCGTCAAGACCGCTTGGAAAGTCGTGCCCGGCTCGGCCGGTGATGTGTTGCTGGCCGAGATCAAGACCGGCAGCTTCGATCACCTGGTGATCGGCAACAGCGGCCGCGGCGCGCTGGCACGCTGGCTGCTGGGCTCGGTGATGGGCGAGGTCGTCGAAAACAGCCAGGTGCCGGTGACCGTGGTGCCCTGAGACGTTTTTGCATGCATTCGATGCCGTCGTGCCAATGGATTCCGGCACCGGCGGAAATGCTCAGTGCTTGCTGGGCAGCGCCGGGAAATCCGCCGGATTGAAGCCAGCGACCTCGAATTTGAGCATGCGTGTGCCGCCCTGTTTCAAATCCACGCGCATCTCGAGCACTCGGGATTTCTCAAGCAGGCGGATGAAGCGCGCGTCGTCCTTGATGAACAGCGCCGGCTCGCCAGTGGGCGGCAGATACGCTGCCCAGCCCTGCGGCTTGCCGCCATCGACGGACACCGGCACGCGGCAGATGCCCTTGCACACAAAGCCCGGCGCCTGACCATAGAGGTACACGCTTTGTCCCCACGCGCTGTGCCGGCGCAGGATCAGCTGGATCGTGCCCTGCGTGCCGTCGCTGCGCGTGGCATTGATCGAGGCGGTGTTCTGCGTGCCGCCTTCCATGGGCACGCCGGTCTGGTAATCCCACAGCGCGGCGAGGCGCCGTGCTTGCGCCTGCTTCGCGGCCTCGGCGGTGAGCGCAGGCAGATCCCTGGCCACGGTGCTGGCAGCCGGCGTGCCCGGATACATCTGCTCGATCTGCTGGCCCAGGCTGGCCGCGAGCTGGATGTCCTTGCGTGCCAGCATTTCGTGGTACAGCTTGAGCTCCTGCTGCGATTGCTCCAGCCGCTGCGCGGCAGCCTGCGCGTGCGCGGCGGCTTCGCGCTGCGCGGCCGTGGGGCCCTGCTGACAGCCGACCAGCGCGAGCCCGGCCAGCAGCAGCATGGCGGCGCGCAATGCCACGCGACGGGTATGTACAGCGCTCATGCGTGCAACGGCAACGGCTTGTCAGGGTCGAGCTGGTAGAGCTCCATGGCGCGCGCCACCTCCTTGGCCGGCACCGCGCCTTCCGCAGCCAGCGCGGCCAGCGCGGCGTGCGCGATCCAGTGGCGGTCCACCTCGAAGAACGCGCGCAGGTGCGCACGCGTGTCCGAGCGACCGAAGCCGTCCGTGCCCAGGGTCACGTAGCGGCGCCCCAGGGGCAGGTAGGCGCGGATCTGCTCGGGAAAGGCGCGCACGTAATCGGTGGCGGCGATCACCGGGCCATCGTGGCCCGCCAGTTGCTGCGCGACGAAGCAGGTCTGTGGCTTCTGCAGCGGGTGCAGACGCTGCCGGCGCTCGCATTCCATGCCGTCACGTGCCAGCTCGGTGAAGCTGGGGCAACTCCACAGGTCGGCCTTGACGCCGAAATCCTTGTCCAGCAACTCGGCGGCGGCGATGACTTCGCGCAGGATCGTGCCCGAGCCCAGCAACTGCACGCGCGGCGCGGCGGACTTGCCCTTGGTTTTGCCGCCATCCGCCGCACGGAACAGGTACATGCCCTTGACGATGTCCAGCTCGACGCCGGCGGGCATCTCGGGGTGAGCGTAGTTCTCGTTCATCACGGTCAGGTACCAATAGGCGTCCTCCTGCTCGTGCAACATGCGGCGCACGCCGTCGTGCAGGATCACCGCCACCTCGTAGCTGAAGGTCGGATCGTAGGCGTGACAGTTGGGAATCGCCGCGGCCAGGAGATGGCTGTGACCGTCCTCGTGCTGCAGACCTTCGCCGTTGAGCGTGGTGCGCCCGGCGGTACCGCCGATCAGGAAACCGCGGCAGCGCATGTCACCCGCCGCCCAGGCCAGATCGCCAACACGCTGGAAGCCGAACATCGAGTAGTAGATGAACACCGGCAGCATCGGCACGTTGTGGAATGAATAGCTCGACGCCGCCGCCATCCACGCGGCCATGCCGCCGGCCTCGCTGATGCCTTCCTGCAGCACCTGGCCGGACTGGTCCTCGCGGTAATACATCAGCTGGTCGGCGTCCTGCGGCCGGTACTTCTGGCCGAACGGTGCGTAGATGCCGATCTGGCGGAACATGCCCTCCATGCCGAAGGTGCGCGCCTCGTCGGCGACGATGGGCACGATGCGCGGGCCGATGTCCTTGTCGCGCAGCAGCAGGTTGAGGCCGCGCACGAAGGCCATGGTGGTGCTGATCTCGCGCTCGCCGGTGCCCTGGGTGATCTGCTTGAGCGCATCCAGCCCGGGCGCGACGGGCGCGTGGTCGGCCATGCGCCGGCGACTGGGCAGCGGACCGCCCAGTGCCTCGCGACGCGCGCGCAGATACTGCACCTCGGGCGAATCCGCACCGGGGTGGTAGTACGGCACCTCCTCGAGCTCGGCGTCGGCCACCGGAATGTTGAAGCGGTCGCGGAAGGCGCGCACCGCAGCGGTGTCCATCTTCTTCTGCTGGTGGGTGATGTTCTGGCTCTCGCCTGCATCGCCCATGCCGTAGCCCTTGACCGTCTTGGCCAGGATCACCGTGGGCATGCCCTCGGTGTGCATGGCGGCGTGATAGGCGGCGTAGACCTTGTGCGGATCGTGACCGCCGCGGTTGAGGCGCCAGATGTCCTCGTCGGAGAGGCTGGCGACCATGGCTTTGGTCTCGGGATACTTGCCGAAGAAATGCTCGCGCGTGTAGGCGCCACCGAAAGCCTTGTAAGCCTGGTACTCGCCATCGACGGTTTCCATCATCAGGCGCTTGAGCAGGCCATCCTTGTCGCGCGCCAGCAGCGGGTCCCAGTAGCTGCCCCAGATCAGCTTGAGCACGTTCCAGCCGGCACCGCGGAACTGGCCCTCGAGTTCCTGGATGATCTTGCCGTTGCCGCGCACCGGGCCATCCAGACGCTGCAGGTTGCAATTGATCACGAAGATCAGGTTGTCCAGATGCTCGCGCCCGGCCAGACCGATCGCGCCCAGCGACTCGGGCTCGTCGGTTTCGCCGTCGCCGAGGAAACACCAGATCTTGCGATCGGTCTTCGGCACCAGGCCGCGGTGCTCCAGGTACTTCTGAAACTGCGCCTGATAGATGGCCTGGATCGGGCCCAGACCCATCGATACCGTGGGCAATTGCCAGAAATCCGGCATCAGCCATGGATGCGGGTACGAGGGCAGCCCTTGGCCGCCGGTTTCCATGCGGAAATGATCCAGCCGTTCGGCGTCGATGCGGCCTTCGAGAAATGCGCGCGCGTAGATGCCCGGGCTCGAGTGGCCCTGGAAGCAGACCAGATCGCCAGGGTGATCGGCGCTTTGCGCGCGCCAGAAATGGTTGAAGCCGACGTCGTACAGCGTGGCGCTCGAAGCGAAGCTGGCGATGTGTCCGCCCAGCTCGCCCGGCTTGCGGTTGGCGCGCAGCACCATGGCCATCGCGTTCCAGCGGATGATCGAGCGGATGCGCCATTCCAGCGCGGCATCACCCGGACTCTTGGCCTCGCGCTCGGGGGGAATGCTGTTGATGTATTCGGTGGTCGGCGCGAACGGCAGCATGCCGCCGGCGCGGCGCGTCTCGTCGACCATGCGCTCGAGCAGGAAATGCGCGCGCGGCGCGCCGCCGCGCTCGAGGATGGCATCGATGGATTCAACCCATTCGCGTGTTTCGCTGGGATCTGGATCCTGCTGCAGGATGTCGGTGATCGGGTCCATGTGCTGCTCCACGCCGCGTTACCGCGTCGCCAAGGCCGCCGTCGCGGCCACGGTGCCGCACGTGCGACACCAGGGGAATCGGGCGTTGCGGACGCGCATTGGCAGTGCCCCGCAACCTTTTCATTTTAGCGCCACGCGAACGATTTGCGCGGGTCGCCGCACGCAGGTCCGGCTCGATTTCCGCTCAGACTCCAGCCGCGGCGCGGATCTGCGCCTCGACACAGGCGATCGCGGTCATGTTGACCACGCGCCGCGGCGTGGAGGCCGGCGTCAGGATATGCACCGGCCGCGACAGGCCCATCAAGATCGGCCCGATCACCACGCCGTCGGTCATGCTGCGCACCAGATTGAAACTGATGTTCGCGCTTTCCAGGTCCGGCAGCACGAATACATTGGCCGGACCCTTGAGATTGGAATTCGGAAACAGGCGCTCGCGGATCTCGGGATTGAGCGCCGTGTCGGCCTGCATCTCGCCCTCCACTTCCAGTCTGGGCACGTGCGCACGGATCAGCTGCAGCGCACGGCGCATCTTCAGCGCGCCTTGCGTATTGCGGCTGCCGAAATTGGATACCGACAGCAGCGCGATGCGTGGTGTGATGCCGAACAATTTGAGGCGCAGGGACGCCTGCAGCGTCGCCTCCGCGATCTGCTCGGCACTGGGATTTTCCTGTACGTGGGTATCCAGGAAAAACGTCAGGCCCTTGTCGTTGGCCACCGCGCTCATCGCCGCGGGCGCGCTGATGCCTGGATCCAGCGGCAGCACCTCGAGCAAGTGCTCGAGCTTCTTCTGGAAGCGCCCAACCACGCCGCAGATCATCGCATCCGCCTCGCCGCGGGCCAGCATCAGCGCGCCGATCAGGGTGCTGCGCGAGCGCACCAGCGACTTGGCCAGCGCCGGGGTCACGCCGCGACGCTCGGCGAGCTGGTGGTATTGCTGCCAGTAGTCGTTGAAACGCGGATCGGAGTGGATATTGACCAGCTCGAAATCACGCCCTGGCTGCAGATTCAGGCCAATGCGCTCGATGCGTCTGGTGATCACCTCGGGGCGACCGAGCAGGATCGGGCGCGCGAGTCCTTCCTCAAGCACGGTCTGTATGGCGCGCAGGATGGTTTCCTCCTCGCCCTCGGTGTACACCACGCGCTTGGGCTCGGCCTTGGCGCGCGCGAACACCGGCTTCATCGCCCAGCCGGTGCGAAACACGAAATTGCTCAGGCGTTCGCGGTAAGCGGCCATGTCCTCGATCGGGCGCGTGGCCACGCCGGAGTCCATCGCCGCCTGCGCCACCGCGGGCGCCAGCTCGACCAGCAGGCGCGGGTCGAAGGGCTGCGGAATGATGTAGTCGGGGCCGAAGTGCGGCGCCTTGCCGCCATAGGCGCGCGCGGCCACGTCGCTGGCCTCGCGCCGCGCCAGCTTGGCGATGGCGTGCACGCAGGCGATCTTCATGGCCTCGTTGATGGTGCTGGCGCTGACATCCAGCGCACCACGAAAAATGTACGGGAAGCAGAGTGCGTTGTTGACCTGATTCGGGTAATCCGAGCGCCCGGTGGCGACGATGCAATCCGGGCGCACCGCGCGCGCCGCATCGGGCTGGATCTCGGGCGTGGGATTGGCCAGCGCCAGCACGATCGGCCGCGCCGCCATGCTGGCGACCATTTCCGGCTTGAGCACGCCGCCGGCGGACACGCCGAGAAACACATCGGCGCCAACGACGATGTCGGCCAGCGTGCGCGCATCCGTTGGCCGCGCGTAACGCGCGCCCTGCGGATCCAGACCAGGGCGGCCCTGATACAGCACGCCGTCCTTGTCGCTGACCAGAATATGCTCCGGCCTGACGCCAAGGCTGACCAGCATGTCCAGGCAGGCGATGCCCGCGGCGCCAGCGCCGGACGCAGCCACGCGCACATCCTTGAGCTGCTTGCCGACGATGTGCACGGCGTTGAGCACCGCCGCGCCGACGATGATCGAGGTGCCGTGCTGGTCGTCGTGGAATACCGGAATGCGCATGCGCTCGCGCAGCTTGCGCTCGACGATGAAACACTCCGGCGCCTTGATGTCCTCCAGGTTGATGCCGCCGAAGGTCGGCTCGAGGCTGGCGATGATGTCGACCAGTTTGTCCGGATCGCGCTCGTCGATCTCGATGTCGAACACGTCGATGCCGGCGAACTTCTGGAACAGCACCGCCTTGCCTTCCATCACCGGCTTGGCCGCCAGCGGGCCGATGGCGCCCAGGCCCAGCACCGCGGTGCCGTTGCTGATCACCGCCACCAGATTGCCGCGCGCGGTGAGCGTGGCGGCATTGGTGGGATCGTCGACGACCGCCTCGCACACCGCCGCCACGCCCGGCGAATAGGCCAGGCCGAGGTCGCGCTGGGTGAGCAGCGGCTTGGTGGAGGTGACCTTGATCTTGCCCGCCGGCGCCTGGCGGTGATACTCGAGGGCGGCCTGTTTGAGTTCGTCGGATAAGCTCATGGATGACGCGACCGTGGCGCCGTGGCGTGAAAAACAATCGTTCATTCTACAAGCGCGGCAGCAGCACCAAACGCTGCACGGCAGCAACGGACGCGCCCGGAAGCCGCGGACGACCCGGCGCCATGCCGCCAACATCCGGGCCGCGTGGAGGAGTTGCCACGCTCGCGCCGAAGGCGGGTGGGGTGGGGTGCAGCGCCGCGTGGTGCGCGCGCGCGTCGGGCCTGGCGAGGTTCGTGCGATGACGCGAGACGCGGCGGTCAGGTGCAATGGCGCGTGCCCGGGCCAGCTCCGACCTCGCCGCGGATCAGGCGTCGCGAAAAAACGCGCGCAGCCGCGCGGCGACCTGTGCAGGTTGCTCGCCATGCAGATGGTGGCCACCGGCAAGCGTGTCGATTACCAGGTGCGGGACGCGGGCGGCCCGCATGCGCAGCAGCGCATGGGGCAGATACGGGCTTTCCGGCTCGGCCAGCAACAGCCAGGCGGGCGCGGCGATGCCGGCCAGCAGCGCATGCACTTGCGACTCGGCCATGCGCAACGGCGTGGTCGTGGTCAGACGCGCATCGCTGCGCCATACCCAGCCATCATGCTGCGGGCGCAGGCCGCGTTCGACGATGGCGCGGATGGCGCCCGGCTGCTGGCCGGTGGAGCGGCAGCGCGCGGCCAACGCCTGTTCGACATCGGAGAACACGCGCACGGACTTGGCGACTGGCATGGCCAGCGCATCGCGCCAGCGTTGCAGCGTGGCGCTGCCGTCGTCAGCGATGGGACCCAGCGCCTCGATCAAGGCGAGTTGCGCGATTTGCGCGGGAAACGCCGCGGCATACAGGCTGGCCACGGCGCCACCCAGCGAGTGACCGAGCAGGCCGAAGCGCGTCAACCGTAACGCGCAGACCGCATCGCGCACCGCGGTCACGAACAACGCGAGGTCGTAACGCGCCGAGGCCGGCAGGTGCGCGCTGTGGCCATGGCCGGGCAAGTCCAGCGCGATGACGCGGTACTGTACGGCCAGCAGCGGCGCCAGCGCGGCGAAACTGGCGGCGTTGTCCAGCCAGCCATGCAGGGCGAGCAGCGGTGGCGCGTGCGCATCGCCCCAGGCCAGCGCGGCCAGATCCAGCCCGAGGCCGGGCAAGGTGATGCGCAGCGGCTCAGCGGTTGCAGTCATGCGCGGCGCGTTCGCGGGCACTGGCCTGCAGGGCAGCATGGACCGCGGGATTGAAATCGGGCGCCAGTTCCGGCCAGCCGGCCATGTGCCTGAGCGCCAGCGCGGCGAGCGCGCGCACCTGCGCGTCGCCGCTGTTGAGCGCGGGGATATAGTGCAGCACGGTGCCGCCGGCACTGAGGAAATCCGCCTTGCCACGCAGCGCGATTTCCTCCAGCGTCTCCAGACAATCCACGGCGAAGCCCGGACACAGCACGTCGATGCGCTTGACGCCCTGCGCGGGCAACGCGCGCAACGTAACGTCGGTGGCCGGTTGCAGCCAGCGCTCGCGACCGACGCGCGACTGGAACGTCAGCAGCACTTCGCCCGCACCCAGGCCCAGGCGTTCGCGCAGCAGCCGCGCTGTGGCCAGACACTGGCAGTAATACGGATCACCGCCGAGCACATAGCGCCGCGGAATACCGTGGAAACTCAGCAACAGCTTCTGCCCGCGACCCTGCACCGCCCAGTGCCGGCGCACGCTGTCGGCCAGCGCGTCGAGATGCGCGGCGTCGTCGTGATAGTCGTTGATCACGCGCAGCTCGGGCGGCCAGCGCAGGCGCTTGATGGTGTCGGCCATGGCATCCAGCACGCTGCCGGTGGAGGTGGCCGAATACTGCGGATACAGCGGCAGCAGCAGCAGGCGGCGCACGCCCGCGGCCTGCAGCGCGGTGATGCGTTCGCGTATCGCGGGCCGGCCGTAGCGCATGGCCAGGTCCACGCTGACCGGGCCGGCGCATTGATCGCCCAGCGTGCGCTGCAAGGCCGCGGCCAGCGCTTCGCTGTGCGTGCGCAGCGGCGAACCGGCATCGGTCCAGATACTGGCGTAGGCGTGCGCCGAGCGTTTGGGCCGCACGCGCAGAACCACGCCATGCAGCACCAATTGCCACAACCAGCGCGGATACTCGATCACGCGCGGATCGGAAAGAAATTCGGCCAGATATTCGCGCACGGCCTTGGGCGTGGCTGCCTCCGGCGTGCCGAGGTTGACCAACAGCACGGCGGCACGCGCTGGCGTGTCGTGGGCGTAGCCGGCGAGGCCGGTGTAGTGCGAGGATGCAGGCATGACGCGGCGGGCAGTGACGGCGCGGCGAGTCTGCCACAGGCGCGCGTGTAGGCCGCGTTCACGCGCGGTTGCGCGCACCGGCATATAGAGTGGGCCTTGTGCGCTGCGACCTGTTGTCGCGTCCGTTGTCCGCGTCGAGTTGCCAGCGGGTGGTTGCAAGACTGCTGCGGCGCACGCGTGCAGCGAACGCAGGGCCGCAGCACGCTGGAACCATGCATGGTGCGGGCCGGGCCTGGCTACAGGAGCAGGATGCGCAGATGCCCACGTGCCGCCGCGACGAACGTGGCGCGGCCATTGCCGCGAGCGTTTGTCGGCAGACCACGGCAGAATGCGCGGTTTTGCAAACTCATCCAATCTGATTTGAAGGAGTGCCTCATGTTGCTGCGACCTTTGCGAGTGCTGTTGATGCTGTTGACGCTGTTGCTGCCTTTCGTGGCGGGTGCCCAGGATGGTATCGACCGCGATACCCAGCGCGCCCAGAGCGCCACGCGCGTACTGTCGGAAATCCAGATGGCGCCCGATCGCGCGGTGCCGCACAGCCTGATGCAGGTCGCCCACGCGATCGCGGTGATCCCGAACGTGATCAAGGCCGGGCTGATTTTCGGTGGCCGCTTTGGTGAAGGCCTGGTATCGATCAAGAAACCCGACGGCACCTGGTCGGATCCAGCCTACATCCGCCTCACCGGCGCCAGCGTGGGCTTTCAGGCGGGCGTGTCGTCGACCGACGTGATCCTGGTATTCACCAATGAGGACGGCGTCAAGCGCCTGATCCACGGCGAGTTCACCATCGGCGCGGATGCATCGGCGGCGGCCGGACCGGTGGGGCGTTATGCCAATGTCAGCACGAATGGTCATTTTGACGCGGCCATCTATTCCTATTCGCGCTCGCGCGGCCTGTTCGCCGGCGTGGCGCTGGATGGCGCGCGCATCGGCATCGACAACGCCGCCGACCAGCGCGTCTATGGCACCAACGTGACCGCGCGACGCGTGTTCGACGGTCAGGTCAAGCAGGTGCCGCCCGCGATCGTCGAGTTCCGCAACACGCTCGAAGAGTACACTCAGTGAGGCAAGCGCCGGCCACTACGGTGCCATCGGCGCGCATTGGCGCGCGGGAGTTGGAACATGGGTTTTGACAGCATTTGGCATTGGCTGATTGTGCTGGTGATCGTGCTGTTGATCTTCGGCACGAGCAAGCTGCGCAACGCGGGTTCGGACATTGGCGCGGCGGTGCGCAACTTCAAGAAAGCGATGAAGGAGGACGCGGACGCGGCCAAGGACGCCAAGGACGGCAGCGTGGAGCGCCTGCAGGCGGATGCGCCGGTCGCGGAGGCGGCCAAGGATGCGGCCAAGCCGCAGGATCACGCCCCGTAAGCGGCGCCCGTGTTCGGCATCGACTTCAACGAGCTGCTGCTGATTGCGGTGGTGGCGCTGGTGGTGCTGGGCCCGGAGAAGCTGCCTGGCGCGGCGCGGACCGCCGGGGCGCTGGTGCGGCGTGCGCGCACGGCCTGGGCCAGCGTGCAGGCCGAGGTGGCGGGCGAACTGGACAAGGACGCGCTCACCCGGCAGTGGCGCGAGGGCGCCGCGGCGCTGCGTGGGGTGGCCAGCGAAGCGCGCGCGACGCTGGGCGAAGCGCGTGAAGCGCTGCAGCCGGCCGTGCACGCGGCGGACGCGGCGCGCGCCGGCATGACGGAGGTGTCTGCCGAACTGGCGCGCAGCATCGGCGAGTTGCGCACGTTGGCGGCACGCCTGGATGGCGCGGCCGGCGCCGAGCGCGACGCACTGCGCGCGGTTGCCGCCGATCTGCGTGCCGCCGCCGACCAACTGGCCGCCACGCCGGAGATGGCCGCCGACGCGGCCGCGCTGGCGGACGCCACGGCCCCGGCCACGCAGGCCGTGGCGCAATCGCTGACCGAGATCGCGCAGCGCCTGCAGCAGGTGCCGGCGGCGACGCTCGCCGTGGCCCCGGATGCGGATGCGGCCGCTGCCCGCCCGGTGCCCGCCCCGCCGCACTCCGCATGAGCGCCGCTGACGCCCCAGACAGCCCCGGCGGCCTGATCGCGCACCTGCTGGAGCTGCGCTCGCGCCTGCTCAAGGCCGCGCTGGCCGTGCTCGTGGCGCTGCTGGCGCTGCTGCCGTTTTCCGAAAAACTCTACGCGCTGCTGGCGCGGCCACTGATCGAGCGCCTGCCCAAGGGCGCGCACATGATCGCCATCGAGGTCACCGGGCCGTTCCTCACCCCGATCAAACTGACCTTCGTGGTGGCGCTGTTCGCGGCCATGCCGGCGGTGCTGTACCAGATCTGGGCCTTCGTCAGCCCCGGCCTGTACCGCCACGAAAAACGCCTGGCGCTGCCGCTGCTGATCGCCGCGGTGCTGCTGTTCTACACCGGCTGCGCGTTCGCCTATTTCCTGATCCTGCCGGCGGCGTTCCATTTCCTCACCCTGGTCACCCCGCCCGGCGTGTCGATGATGACCGACATCGGGCATTACCTCAGCTTCGTGCTGCACGTGTTCTTCGCCTTCGGCCTGTGCTTCGAGGTGCCGGTGATCGTGGTGGTGCTGGCCGCGATGGGCGTGGTCAGCGTGGCCAAGCTGCGCAGCGCGCGGCGCTACGTCATCGTCGGCGCGTTCGTGGTGGCCGCGATCATCACCCCGCCGGACGTGCTGTCGATGACCCTGCTGGCGGTGCCCATGGTGCTGCTGTACGAGATCGGCGTGCTGGTCGCCGCCATGCTGGTGCGGCAGAAGGCCGCGCGCGCCGCACAACACCAGGACGAAAACGAGCGCTGAGCGTGCTTCAAGGCGCGGATGCGGCCGCTGCCGGCCGCGCGCGCGTGGCCACCAGCGCCTGCAGCACGTGCAGGGCCTGATCCAGCCACCAGTCCTCGGCGGCCAGCGTGCCCGTGCCGCCGCTGCTCGCGGCCACGTTGCCGGAACCGCCGAGATGTCCGAGCAGATCGGCTTCGCGGCTGCTCAGCTCCGGCGCCTTGCTCACGCTCACCCGCAGGTTGTCGGCCAGCTCGATGTCGGGGCTGATGCCGCGCGCCTGGATGGAGTCACCGTCGGGCGTGTAGTAGCGCGCCGTGGTCAGCTTGATGGCCGCGCCGTCGGGCAGCGGCAGCACGCTTTGCACCGAACCCTTGCCGAAGCTGCGCCGGCCCATCAACACGGCGCGGTGGTTGTCCTTCAGTGCGCCGGCGACGATCTCGGCGGCCGAGGCGGTGCCACCGTCGATCAGCACCACCAGCGGCGCGCCATGCAGCAGATCGCCGGGTGTGGCGCGGAAAATCGTGTCGGATTGCGGCAGGCGCCCGCGCGTGCTGACGATCACGCCGGAGTCAAGGAAGTCATCGGCCACTGCGACCGCCGCGGTCACCAGACCGCCTGGATTCGAGCGCAAATCCAGCACCGCACCCTTGAGCGGGCCGTCCTTGCGCTGCAGGGCATCGAGCTGGCGCTGCAGTTCGCTGGCGGTATCGGCCTGGAACTGGCTGATGCGCAGGTAGGCGAAGCCCGGCACCAGCAGGCGCGAGCGCACGCTGGGTACCTGGATGAATTCGCGCACCAGACGCAGATTGATCGGCTGGCTGGCGCCGGCGTGCAGGATGGTCAGGGTGATGACGCTGCCGGGCTTGCCGCGCAACGCATCCAGCGCAGCATCCAGCGCATCCGGGTCGATGGCCTTGCCGTCGATGCCGAGGATGATGTCACCGGCGCGGATGCCGGCTTTCTGCGCGGGCGTGCCGTCGATCGGCGCGATGATGCGCAGCGTGCCCTTGACCTCGGCGACCTCGATGCCCAGCCCGGCGTATTCACCGCTGGTGTCCTCGTCGAACTGGCGCAGCGCCCTGGCGTCAAGGAATTCGCTGTGCGGATCCAGCCCGGACAGCATGCCGCGCAGCGCCGACTGCATCAGCGCGTGATCGCTCACCGGCTCGACGTAAGCCTGTTTGATGATCTCGAAGGTGCGCGTGAAGATGGCGATGTCCTTGAGATCCGGTCCGGCATGCGCGCTCGGCAGCGAACTCGCGACAGCCGGCGCGACACTGCCCGCAAGCGCAGGCACGGCGGCTCCGGCCGTGGCGCAAACGCCGGACAGCATGCAGGCAAAAACGATCGGCAGGCGACGCATCGCGGACTCCGGCAACTGCCGGCATTATGCCCGTGCCGTGGCCGCGCGCCGCGGCGCGCGGTTCGCCCTGCCGCGTTCGGGTGCTCAATGCAGCGCACCCAGCCCGAGCAATGCGTTGAAGCACATGTGCGCCACGATGCCCGGCCACAACGAACCGGAGCGCAGACGCAGCCACGCGGCCAGGCCACCCAGCGCGGCGATCGGCAGCAGGCCCCAGAAGTAACCGGCTTGCTCGGGCACATGCAGCACGGTGAACAGCGCGGTGCTGGCCACGCCCGCGCCCAGCGGACCCAGCGCCGGCGCCAGCGCACCCAGCAGCGCACCGCGGAAAATGCCCTCTTCGAACAACGGTGCCAGCAACACGCTGATCAGCGTGCTCGCCAGCGGCAGCGCCGGCAGCGCGATCAGCAGGCTGGCCAGATGCGGCGCGCCATGTCGCGGCAGCAGCCAGGCCAGCGCGACCGCGGCCAGCGCCAGCATCAGGCCACTGCCCTCGCCGGCCAGCATCCAGGCGCGTGTGCTGCCGCCGAAACCGAAACCGCACGCGCTGCCCGCCCGCCACCGCGCGCCGACCCGCGCGCGCAGCCAGCGAAACGTCAGCAGGCCGGCGCCGAGTTGGGTCAGCAGCAACGCCAGCGAGCCGTATACGTACTGCGCGCCCGCGTCGGGTGGCGCGAACGCAGCGCTGCCCAGCAACGCCAACCCCTGCGCCATGCCCACCAGCAGCAACAGATACAAGCCAGGCGCGCCGAGCACCAGGCGCCAATCGATCGCATCCGCGCAGGGCGCAGGCGGGGTATTCGCAAGGGTGGCGGGGGTGGTGGATGCCATGGCCCGCACTATGGCCGTTTGCGGGCATGCCGCCTGTGACACGCATCGTGTCCGCGGGTATCGTCGACCAACGCCAGGCGCGCAGTGTGCGCCGCATCACGTGCCGGCGTTGCTCAGGGTCGCGGCATCAGCCACGCGCGTGGGTCCACCGGCTGGCCGGCGTGGCGCAGCGCGAAATACACGCCATCGAAGCCCGCCGCCGGCGTACCGGCGCTGGCGATCACCTGCCCCGGGCTCACCCAGTCGCCGACCTGCACCAGCAGGCTCTCGTTGTTGCCGTACAGGGTGATCCAGCCATCGCCCTGATCGACCACCACCAGCATGCCGAAGCCGCGCAGCCAGTCGGCATAGGCCACGCGACCGTTGGCCACCGCGCGCACCTTGCTGTGCGCGCCGGGCGCGATCAGCAGCCCGCCCTGCCAGGCGCGCGCGCTGCCGCGCAGCGGCCACGGCAAGTGGCCCCTGAGTTGCGCGAAGGGGACGTTGCCGGGCAGTTGCTTGGGGATGTCCGCGAAGATGTCGCGCAGGCGCGCCAGCAGGTTTTGCAGATCGCGTGATTGCTGCGCCAGCGCGGCCAGCTTGTCGCCCTGATCGCGGAAGCGCGCCGCGGCCTGCGCACGCAGGCCCTGCAGTCGGTTGCGCGCCTCGCGCTGCGCCAGGTCGCTGGCTTGCGCCGCGCTTTGCGCCTGCACGAGCTGGCGTTGCTGTGCGGCCAGCGCGGCCTGCCGTGATCGCAACACCTCCAGCGCCGTCAGCAGCGCGCGAATTTGCGCCAGGCGCTGGCGCTGGAAATAGTGCGTGTAGGCCAATGCGCGCGTCAGATGCGCCAGGTCGGCATCACCCAGCAGCACGCGCAGATCCGACTCCGGGCCCAGCGCGTAGGCAGCGCGCAACAGCGCGCCCAGTGCCTCGCGCTGCTGCGTCAGGAGCGCCTGCTGCGCGCCCACGGCCACCTGCAGCGCAACGAGTTTTTGCTGGCTGGCCAGCAGCGCCGCCGCGGTCTGCGCGCGCAGCGTGGCCGCCTGGGCCAGTGCCTGCGAGGCCTGTGCGATCTCGCCGTCCAGCGCATCGCGCTGCATGGCGGTCTGTTGCTGCGCCGAGGCCAGCGCGGCGATCTGCTGCCTGATCCGGGCCAGCCTGGCGCTGGTCACGGCTTCCTGCTGCTTGCGCGCGACATCCCCGGGCGGTGTGCTCGGCGCGGCCGCCAAGCAGGTGCCGGAAAACGCCCAAAGCAGCAAACCGGCAAGACGCGCGCGCGGTGCGGGAATCATCAATCGCGACCACGACAAGCATGGGTGTTTGCACAGCCAGCGCAGGCGGTGACGACAAGGGTCATGGCGAAAACACGGTTGTGCACCGTGGCCGTTCGCAAGGCTCGCCGTGCCCGTCGCCATCCATCGGCACGTCGGTGCAGTGGCGCGGAAAACAGCGCGCCCGCGCGCACGCGGCCATGTGCGCGCAGTGCATGCGCCCGGCGCAGCGCAATGCCGGTGCGCGGGTGGCGCGGTCCATCCCGCACCACGTCCGCAATCGCGTGACGTGAACCACGACTTCGCGGAGAACCGGGTTGACGGGACCGAAACCGAAGCTGCGCACGTCTTGCCATTCGGCCAGTGTGCCATCGGTTCTCATCGGAGATGGGTTTGCATCGGACGGGTCAGCTCGGCACCGGCGGGACCGGCGCGCTCTGCATAGCACAGCGTGCCCACAACGTGGGCGCCGTGGCCGATCGCCGCATTCAGGATGCCAGCGGCTGCCTGGCCGCGCGCGCGGCGTGGCGCGCGGCACGGCGTGCGCGGCGGCGCTGGCTGGCGCGGTCGAACAGCAGATAGATCGCCGGGGTACTGAGCAGGGTCAGCGCCTGCGAGAACAGCAGACCGCCCACCAGGGCGATGCCCAGCGGGCGCCGCAACTCGGCGCCGGAGCCGAAGCCGATCGCCAGCGGCAGCGCCGACAGCATCGCCACCATGGTGGTCATCATGATCGGCCGGAAGCGCACCAGACAGGCCTCGCGGATCGCATCGATCGGCGCCAGACCGCGCTCGCGCTCGGCAGCCAGCGCGAAGTCGACCATCATGATGGCGTTCTTCTTGACGATGCCGATCAGCAGCACGATGGCGATGATCGAGACGACGGATAGTTCGGTGTTGGTGATCAGCAGCGCCAGCATGGCGCCGAAGCCGGCGGCGGGCAGCGTGGAAAGAATCGTGATCGGGTGGATGAGATTTTCGTAGAGCATGCCGAGCACGATGTACACCGCCAGCAGCGCGCCCAGCAGCAGCAGCGGGGTGCTGTTTTGCTGCTCGGTGAAGCGGCGGAAATCGCCGCCGAAACCACCATGGATGTCGCCAGGCAGGCGCAGGTCCTTCATCAACTGATTGATCGCGGCGTAACCGGCGCTCATCGCCACGCCGGGCGCGAGATTGAAGCTGACGCTGACCACCGGAAACTGGCCTTCGTGATCGACCTCGGTGGGCGCCAGGCCGGGCGTGATCGTGGCCAGTGCGGTCATGGGCACCATGCCGCCCGAGCTGCTTTGCACATACAGGCGCTTGATCGACTCGGGCGTGGCCGCCATCGACGGCATGGCATTGAGCACGACCTGGTACTGGTTCATGTCGGTGTAGATGGTGCTGATCTGGCGCTGGCCGAAGGCATCATAGAGCGCGCCATCGATGGCGCCGATGCCGATGCCGAGGCGCGCCGCGGTATTGCGGTTGATATGCAGCGTCTCGCGCAGGCCGGAGCCGTCAAGACTGGTGCTGACATCGGTGAAGATTTTCGACTTGCGCATCGCCGCGGCCAGTTTCGGCGTCCATGCCTCCAGTTCGGCGTAGTTGTCGCCCTTGAGGTTGTAGCTGTAGAGGGTTTTGCTGTTGCCGCCGCCGGGACCGCCGATGTCCTGCACCGGACGCAGGAACACCGAGATGCCGGGCACATGCGCGGTAGCGAGGCGCAACTGGTTCATCACCTGTTCTGTGGTCAAGCTGCGGCCGTCGCCGAGCGGCTTGAGATTGATCAGCAAGGTGCCGGTGTTGCCGCTGCCGTGCCAGCTGCCGAGGCGCGAACCGACGCTGTCGACCGATGGATTCTGCTGCACGATTTTCGCCACGCGCTGCTGCAGCTGCATCATCACCGCGGGCGAGATGTCGGCGCCCGCCTGCGTGGAGCCCTGGATGGCGCCGGTGTCCTGCTGCGGAAAGAAGCTCTTCGGGATCACCACCATCAGCGCGATGGTCAGCACCAGCAGCAGCGGCACCTGCGCCGCCATCAGGCGCGGATGGCGCAGCGCCCACTCCAGCGCCTTGGCGTAGCGCGCGCGCATGCCGGCGTGGAAGGCTTCCAGCTTGCGTCCCAGTCGCGACGCTTCCGCTGCGGGCGGATGCGCGTGCAGGAACTGCCCGCACAGCGACGGCGTCAGGGTGAGCGAAACCAGCGCCGAGATCAGGATGGCCGCCACCAGCGTGATCGAGAATTCGCGAAACAGCATGCCGAAGAAGCCGGTCATGAACAGCAACGGCGCGAACACCGCCACCAGCGACGCGGTGATCGAGACCACGGTGAAGCCCACCTCGCGCGTGCCGGCCAGCGCGGCATCCATCGGGCTCAGGCCCTTTTCGAGATGGCGATGGATGTTCTCGATCACCACGATGGCATCGTCGACGACAAAACCAATCGCGATCACCAGCGCCATCAGCGAGAAATTGTCCAGCGTGTAGCCGAGCACGTACATGACGATGAACGCGCCGGTCACCGACAGCGGTGCAGCCAGCGCGGCGATCAGCGTCGGCGCCCAGCGGCGCAGGAACAGCAGCATCACCATGATCACCAGGCCAAGGCTGATCAGCAGCGTGATCTGCACCTCGTCCACCGAGGCGCGGATGGTCGGGGTGCGATCGAAGAAGGGCGTCAGCTTGACCCCCGCGGGCAGATCCGGGGTGAGCTGCGGCAGCAGCGCGCGCACCTGATCGACGATGGCGATGACGTTGGCATCGGCCTGCTTGCGGATCATCAGCAGGATCGCGCGCTGACCGTTGTACCAGGCGGCCTGGTACTGGTCCTGCTGGCCCGAGTAGACGTGCGCGATGTCCTTCAGTCGCACTGGCACGCCGTTGCGCACCGCGACGATGGCGTCGGCGAATTGATCCGGCTGGGTCATCGACGTGTTGGCGTTGATCGCCAGTTGCGTGTGGCCATCCGACAGATAGCCCATCGGCTCGATGACGTTGGCAGCGACCAGCGCGTTGCGCACCTGGTCGCCGGTCAGCCCCATGGCGGCCATGGCGCGCAGGTTCAGATCCACGCGCACCGCCGGCGTGGCGCCGCCGTTGATGTCCACCTGCGCCACGCCGGGAATCTGCGAGATGCGCGGCGACAGCGTGGTGTCGGCGTAGTTGTAAAGCTGCGACAGCGGCTGCGTGGTACCGGTCAGTGCCAGGATCAGCACCGGCGCGTTGTTGGGGTTGGCCTTGCGGTAGATCGGCGGCACGCGCAGGCTGCTGGGCAGGTCCGGCGCGGCGGCGTTGATCGCCGCCTGCACGTCGCGCGCCTTGTTGTCGATGTTGGTGCCGACGTTGTACAGCATGACGATGAAGCTGGAGCCTTCCGAGCTGAACGAGTTCATCGTGTCGATGCCGCTGATCTGGCCGAGATGCCGCTCCAGCGGCGCGGCCACGGTGTTGGCCATGTTGCGCGCGTCGGCACCGGGCACGCTGGCCTGCACGAAGATCGCCGGGAACTCGAGGTTGGGCAGCGGCGCCACGCCCAGCAGGAAGTAGCAAATCATGCCGATCACCAGCACGCCGGCGGCCAGCAGCGAGGTACCGACCGGGCGTTTGATGAAAGGTGCCGAGATGTTCATGTCACGCTGCCGTCCACGTTGACGCGGCGCACGCCGTGCGCGCGCAGCCATGCCGCGAAGCGCTCCAGGTACAGGTAAACCACCGGGGTGGTGTACAGCGTGACCAGCTGCGACAGCAGCAGGCCGCCGACGATGCTGATGCCCAGCGGCTGCCGCAGTTCTGCGCCGATACCGGTGCCCAGCGCCAGCGGCAGCGCGCCCAGCAGCGCGGCGGCGGTGGTCATCATGATCGGCCGGAAGCGCAGCAGCGCGGCATGGCGGATGGCGTGCTGCGGCGTCATGCCTTCGCGCTGCGCGACGATGGCGAAGTCCACCATCATGATGGCGTTCTTCTTGACGATGCCCATCAGCAGGATGATGCCGATGATGCCGTCGATCGACAGCGGCAGGCCGAACAGCATCAGCGAGAGCAGCGCGCCGACGCCGGCCGATGGCAGCGTGGACAGGATCGTCAGCGGATGGATGTAGCTCTCGTACAGCACGCCGAGCACGATGTAGATCACCAGGATCGCGGCCAGGATCAGCAGCACCTCCTGACTGAGCGACGACGAGAACTCGGCCGCCGAGCCGATGAAGCCGGCGCGGACCGAATCCGGCAGTTGCATCTGTTGCTGTACGGTGTTGATCGCGTCCACCGCCTGCGACAGCGAATAGCCCGGCGCCAGATTGAACGACAACACCACCGCCGGCATCTGGTCGAGGTGGCTGACCACCAGCGGCGCCGTGGTTTCGCTGGCGTGCACCAGCACGCTCAGCGGCACGCTGCTGCCGCCACCGACGCTGATGCCGGTGTTGCTGAGGCCGATGCCGGTGGCGGTGGAGGTGTTGCTGGAGGCGGCCTGGCCGAAGCTGGTGGCGGTGCTGCCGGTCAGCGCGCCACTGCCGTTGCTGCGCACTGTGAGCTGATCGAGCAGCGCGGTGATGTTGCGGAACTGCGGCGCCACCTCGAGGATCACGCGGTACTGGTTGAGCTCGGTGAAGATGGTCGAGATCTGGCGCTGACCGAAGGCGTCATACAGCGTGTCGTTGATCGTCTGGATCGGCACGCCCAGCCGACTGGCGTTGGCGCGGTCGATCTGCAGGTCCATCACGCGGCCGCGATCGGCGAGATTGCTGTCCACATCGGCCAGCTCGGGCAGCTTGTGGAATGCGGCGGACATGCGCGTCGCGTATTGTTTCAGCGCGGCGGCATCCAGCGAGCGCATCACGTACTGGTACTGCGTGGCGGCCACGCGCGTATCCAGGGTCACGTCCTGCACCGGCTTGAGATACAGCGCCACGCCCGGCACATCGGCGGCACTGCGCTGCAGGCGCGCGACGATGCTGGCCAGGCTGGAGCGCTCCGCGCGCGGCGTCAGCACGATGCTGAGCTGGCCCTGGTTGAGCGTGGGGTTGGTATCGCCGATGCCGACGAACCCCGCCACGCCGGCCACTTCGGGATCGCGGCGCACCGCCGCCATCACCGCCTGCATGCGTCGCTCCATGGACGGGAACGCGATGCTCGGGTCGGCCTGCACCACGCCGGTGATCAGGCCTGTGTCCTGCTCGGGCAACAGGCTCTTGGGGATGACGACATACAAAAACACCGTCACCACCACGCTCAGCGCGAACACGCCCATGATCGTGCGCTGATGCTCGAATACCCAGTCGAGACTGCGTTCATAGGCGCCGAGCATGCGCGCGAAGAAACCGCGTGGCTTGCCATCGGCGCTGTGCTCCTGCGGCAGCGCGCCGGGCTTGAGCAGATACGCGCACAGCATCGGCGTGAGCGTCAGCGAAATCACCGCCGACAGCGCCACCGCGATCGTCAGCACCCAGGCAAACTCGTGGAACAGGCGCCCGGTCACGCCCGGCATCAGCAGCAGCGGCAGGAACACCGCGATCAGCGACACCGTCAGCGAGATGATGGTGAAGCCGATTTCCTTGGCGCCCAGTTCAGCGGCCTCGCGCGGCTGCTTGCCCTGCTCGATGTAGCGCACGATGTTCTCGATCATCACGATCGCATCGTCGACCACGAAGCCGGTGGCCACGGTCAGCGCCATCAGCGAGAGGTTGTCCAGCGAGAATCCGGCGAAGGCCATCACGCCGAAGGTGCCGATCAGCGACAACGGCACCGCCACCGATGGGATCACCGTGGCCCACAACCGGCGCAGGAACACGAAGATCACCATCACCACCAGCACGATGGCCAGCAGCAGGGTGAACTCCACGTCCGCCACCGAGGCGCGGATGGTGATGGTGCGGTCGGCGAAGATGCCGAGGTTGACCCCCGCCGGCAGTACCGCACGCAATGCCGGCAACTCGGCGCGGATCGCCGCCACGGTTTCCACGATGTTGGCGCTGGGCTGGCGGCGGATGTCCAGCAGCACCGCCGACTTGCCGTTGGCCCACGCGGCCACCTGGTCGTTCTCGACACCGTTGACCACGCTGGCGACATCGCTGAGCCGCACCGGCGCGCCGTTGACGTAGCTGATGATCAGGTTCTGGTAGGCCGCGGCATCGGGCAACTGGTCGTTGGCGCCGATGGTGAAGCTTTGCGTGCTGCCGTTGAGATTGCCCAGCGGCGCGTTGACGTTGGCCTGGGTGATGGCGCTGCGCACGTCCTCGAGCGTGAGGCCGAGGTTGGCCAGCGCCGCGGGGTTGACCTGGATGCGCACCGCCGGCTTGATGTTGCCCTCGACGCTGACCAAGCCCACGCCGGAGATCTGCGACAGCTTCTGCGCGAGGATGCTGTCGGCGTAATTGGTGACATCGCGCACCGGCAGGGTGTTGGAGGTCAGCGCCAGGGTCAGGATCGGCGCATCGGCCGGGTTGACCGCGTTGTACACCGGCGGATACGGCAGCGCCGCGGGCAGCGTGCCGCGCGCGGCGTTGATCGCGGCCTGCACGTCCTGCTCGGCGTTGGCGATATCGCGGCTCTGGGTGAACTGCAGGTTGATCACCGACAGACCCTGCGAGCTGTTCGAGCTCATCATGGTCAGGCCGGAAATCTGCCCGAACTGGCGCTCCAGCGGCGTGGTCACCAGGCGCGCCATGGTCGAGGGGCTGGCGCCCGGATATTGCGTGGTCACCTGCAGGCTCGGCGCCTCGACGTTGGGCAGCGCCGCCACCGGCAGGGTGCGATAGCCGAAGATGCCGAACAGCAGCAGGGCCACCATCAGCAGCGAGGTGGCGATGGGGCGGCGGATGAACAGCGTCGAGATGCCGACGCCCGTGCCTGGCACCGCTTCAGTCATGTCAGCCGCCACCGCTGCGCGTGCCGGCCGTGGCGGTCTTGGGCAGCGGCGGCACCTGACCCGGCGCCAGCGGGATCACCTTGCTGTTCTGCTTGAGCCGGAATTGCCCCTCGGTGACCACGCGCGTACCGGCGACGAGTCCACTGCGGATCAGGGTCTGGCTGGCGCCGGCCTCGCCGCCGGTGGTCACCGCCTGCATCTTCACCGTGTTGCCGGGCTGCACCGCGAACACGTAGTCGCCATCGGGACCGCGCTGCACCGCCTGTGCCGGCACCACCAGCGCGTCGTGCAGCGTGCCTAGTTGCAGGCGCACGTTGACGAACTGCCCTGGCCACAGCGTATCGGTGGGATTGGCGAATTCGGCCTTGAGCTGGAACGTCGAGGTGCTGGTATCGATCTGGTTGCTGATCACCTTGAGCGCGCCCATGGCGATCACCTTGTCGTTGCTGCGATCCAGCGCCGCGACCTGCAGCGCGCCCTTGAGCATGCCGTCACGCACGGCTTCGATGTTCTGCTGGGGTAGATTGAACAGCACGCTGATCGGGTGGATCTGGGTCAGCACCACGATGCCGCCGCTGGTGGTCGGGCCGACTATGTTGCCGACGTCCACCAGACGCAGTCCGGCGATGCCGTCGATCGGCGCGCGGATCGTGGTGTAGCCCAGTTGCACCCGCGCGCTGTCCAGCGCGGCCTGGTCGGCCAGCACCGCGGCGCGCTGCTGCAGCACGGTCTGCTCCTGCGCCTGCAGGGTTTGCGCGGCGACGTACTGTTTCTTGCCCAGGTTTTCGTAGCTGGATGCCAGATACTTCGCCGCGCTCAGCAGCGCCTGATCCTGCGCCAGCTTGCCCTGCGCCTGCTCGACCGCGGCCTGAAACGTACGCGGATCGATTTGCGCGATCACGTCACCCTTCTTGATCTCCTTGCCTTCCTTGAAGTTGACCGAAACCAGCTGCCCGGTGACCTGCGGCACCACGGTGACCGTGTTCAGCGCGCTGACCGTGCCCAGCGCGGTCAGATAGACCGGCACGTTTTCGCGCGTGGCCGGCACCACGGTGACCGGGATCGGCGTGTCCTCGCCGCCGCGCTGGAAACCGGTGGATCGATGCATGATGCGGTAACCAATGATGGCGACCACCAGCACGACCACGATGATCGCGACGATTTTCCAGCGTGACATGGCGCTTCCTGGGATGGGGCGGGGATAGGTGTGGGCTCGCAAACCGTGCAAGTGTAGGGCCGCGCCGCCTGCGCGCGCGCGGCCCTGCCATCAGTCATGTCGCGTCGCAAGCCAATTGCAAACTTGCGCGCGCCGCGGATACGCGCAGATCCGCTCAGGCCATGGGCGAATCGTCGTCGCCACGCGCTGGCGTGGAAAGGGCAAACGCGGCGCCGGCATCGCGCGTGGGCAGCGCGGCGCGCGTGTCCCAGCGTTCGACGCCATCCAGATAGTGCAACAGTTCACCAACGCGGCCCTCGGACACCATCTCCTCGGCGGTGCGGTAGGCGAACGTCGCCAGCGGCATGTGCCGGAACCAGTCACGCGCGGCCGCGCGGCCACCACCCAGGCGCGTGGCGCGATCGAGCACCGTACGCGCATCGCGCATGTAGCGTTGCAGTCGCGCATCGAGCGGCTGCAGGGTTGGGGTCTCCGGCGCGACGTTGGCGTACTCGGCCAGATGGCGCAGGTTGATGCCGAGGCTGCGCGCGAAACTGCGCGGATCATTGCTCGCGGTGCTGCCCGCGGCGGGGCTGGTACGTGTCGTGCAAGACATGGTGAACTCCGGATGCGGGCGCCGTCTGTCGCGGCGTGACATTGAGTGCGGCGCGCCGTTGGCGTCCGCGGCATCCGCCCCGCGCCGCCGGGGCTGCGCGCACGTGGGTCGGCATGCGCACTCTAGGTGCGCGTGCTGCGCGCAATGAATGCCTGGCGTGTCGGGATGTAACGGTTCGTTGCGCCACGGCCCCGTCGCAGCCCTGCTGCACCGCGCCATCGGCCACGCGCGGGCCTACAATCGCGGCATGCTCGCCGCAGCGCCGCCCGCATCCGACTTGCAGCGCATCGCCGCGCTGGATCAGCGTCTGAGCGCCGCGGTGCGTGGCGTGCGCATCCTGCGCACGGTGGCGCTGCCGGCGGCACAAGCCGAGCCGTTTCTGGCCGCGCACGCGGCGGGGCGCCTGCGCATGCCGGTCGCGGACTATCGCGCCCCGGACCTGTCCGCCGCGCGCGACGAACTGGACGCGATCCTCGTCGCCATTCCGCATGCGCATCCGCTGGGCAATTATTTGCAGCGCGCGGCGAGCGCCTGGCGCGACGCCACGTTGATGCTGGAAGCGGTGGGCACGCCCGCCGCCAGCGCGCTGTCGGCGCAACTGTATGGCAGCCCGCAGGATGCGATCCCCGGCACCACGCTGAGCAGCGCCGCGGCCGCGCGCGAGTTCGTCGCGGTGGCCGCGGAACTGGGCGGCGAGCTGGAGGATTCGGCCGAGTTGCACGATATCGACGCCGCCACCCTGCAGACCGAGTTGCGCGTGGCGCTGGATGCGTTTTTCGGCGCCGGCAGCGTCGCGGTGGAGCTGGATGCCGAGTTGGCCGCCAAGGCCGCCGCCGGTGCCAGCCGCATCCGTTTGCGCAGCACGTCGCGGTTCAGCGCCTACGACCGCCACCAGTTGCTCGCGCACGAAGCCTTCGTGCACACGCTCACCGCGCGCAACGGCCTGCTGCAGCCGGCGCTGGGCTCGCTGGCGCGCACCAGTCCGCACGTCACCGCGACCCAGGAAGGCCTGGCGGTGTATGCCGAGCTGATCTCCGGCGGCATGGACCTGGCGCGGCTCAAGCGCATCAGCCTGCGCATCCTCGGCATCGAGCTGGCGCTTTCCGGCGCCGATTTCATCGAGGTGTTCCGTTTTTTCCTCGGCCACGGCCACGATGCCGCCGACAGCTACAACTCCACCGCGCGCATCTTCCGCGGCGTGCCGTTGCGCGGCGGCTATGCCTTCGCCAAGGACACCGTGTATCTGCATGGCCTGCTCAGCGTGCACACGTTTTTCCGCTGGGCCTTGCGTGGGCGCCGACTGAGCCTGCTGCGGCGTCTGTTCGCCGGCAAGATGGCGTTGAGTGACGTGCTCGATTTCGAGCCCTGGTTCGACACCGGCTTCATCGCCGAGCCACGCTACCTGCCGCCGTGGATCGCCTCGATGCAGGGACTCGCGGGCAGTCTGGCGTTCTCGCTGTTCATCAACCGCATTCCCATGGACGAAGTCAGCGCCGCCAACTGGCGCGCGCGGACTGACGCCTGAAGCCGGCAGGGCAACGGCGTCCGCACCCACACGGATGCGGACACCGTGGGCTTGCCTCAGGTGCCGATCAGCGGCGCGGGCACCACGCCGATCGGCGCACCGCCCGGCAGCGTGGGTGCGCCGGCCTTGTAGGCGGCGGCGTTCCACTGCGCCACGCCGTTGCCGAGCAGGCCATTGAACGCATCCAGTTTCTGCATGAGCTGGCCGCCGTATTCCTGCATCAGCCCGTGCATGGGCGGCGTCGGCGCCTGATCCTGCAGGCCGGAGACCAGGCCGTAGGTCATCTCCAGATTGGCGTGCAGATCCTGCAGGTAGTGGATGTCGTCCTCGATCACCTCGTGTTGCAGCAGCGGGTTGTAGATGCCGTCGCGCAGCGCCGTGACCTGCTTGTCCAGCACCTGCGCCTGCGCCAGCAGGCCACGCTGGGTGGCGTCCATGCTGCTGCCCGTGTCCTGCGCCTTGACCTCGTAGGCCTTCAGCGCGCCCTGCCAGGCGGTGAGGCGGTTGAGCATCTGGTTGAGCGCATCGACCTGGTTGCGTGTCGCCAGCGCAGCCTGCAGCGCGGCCGTGTTGGCAGCGGCGTCGAACTGCTGGTTGGGGTCGTACTGCAGCGTCACCGGCACGGCCTTGCTCACGCCGTCGGCGCTGATCGTCACCGTGTAGGTGCCGGGCAGCGCCAATGGTCCGCTGTTGTTGGCGCTCTTGATGTGGCGGTCGCCAAAGTCCAGACGCGTGTAGCCGTCCCAGGTCATGTCCCAGGCAAAGCGGTTGATGCCGGCCTTGGCCGGTCCCCAGCGCGTGGCCACCACGTCGCCCCTGGCGTCGGTGACCACGATCCGCACCGGCGTCTGCTTGCCGGCCTTTTCCGCCGCGCTGGGCGTCAGCGCCTTGGGCAGCCAGTAATCGAGGATCACGCCGGTGGGCGGATTGGGCGTGGTGAACGCCGGCTCGGCGCCCTCGCCGCGCGACCAGCGCTGCCATTCGATGCCGATGCTGGGCGTGAACACGTGCAGCGCATCCTGCGCCATGGCCGGACGCCACTGCGCCAGCGGCGCCATGTGATCGAACACCCAGATGCCGTTGCCGTGCGTGCCCAGCACCAGATCGCCCTGCGCGTAGTTGAGATCCCATACCGGCGTCGTCGGGAACGCGTGCGTGACCAGCTTGTTCCAGTGCGCGCCGTCATCGTGCGAGATCCACACCCCGGTCATGGTGCCGGCGGCGAGGAAGCCCTGCTGCCGCGGATCCTCGCGCACCACCAGGGTCGAGGCGTTGTCGGGCAGGCCGCTGTCGATGCGCTGCCAGTGCGCGCCGTAATCGGTGGTCTTGTACACATAGGGTTTGTTGTCGGCCAGCATGTGCGCGTCGAACGACAGATACGCCGTGCCCAGGGTGAACGGCGAGGCGCCGATCTGGTACACGCGCGCCCACTTCGGCACGCCACCCGGGGTGACGTCGTGCCAGGTCTTGCCGCCGTCGCGGGTGACTTGCACCAGACCATCGTCGGTGCCCACCCAGATCACCTCGGGATTCTGCGGCGCGATGGCGATGGACTGGATGGTGTCGTAGGTCTCGGCGCCGGAGATGTCCTTGTTCACCGGCCCGCCCGAGTTGAGCTGCTTGCTCTTGTCGTTGCGCGTCAGGTCGGGGCTGTCCACGGTCCAGTCGAGGCCGCCGTCGGTGCTCTTGAACAACACGTTGGCGCCGAGGTACACGGTCTTGGCGTCGTTCGGATCCACCGCGATCGGCGCGGTCCAGTTGAAGCGGTACTTCTGGTTCCTGGTCTCCAGATCGTTCACCGCGCCGGGGCCGTGCAGATACGGCATGGCGAAGCGCGACAGCTTGGTGCGGCGATCGAATCGCATGGTCGCGCCGTCTTCGGCGTTGCTGTAAATCACATCGGCATCGCTCGGCGCGGGCACCGCGTATTCGCCGTCGCCACCGACCACGGTGTACCAGTCGTAGGCGCTGATCACGTTGTCGGCCATGGTGTTGCTCGGTCCGCACCAGCCGCTGTTGTCCTGCAGGCCGACACACACGTCGAAGGGTTTGCGGTTGTCGGTGGCGATCGCATACACCTGCTCGATGGGCAGGTCATCGAGAAAACGCCAGGTCTTGCCGCCGTCCAGCGAGGCATAGGCACCGCCGTCGTTGCCTTCGAGGATGCGGTTCGGATCGGTCGGGTCGATCCACAGCGCGTGGTGATCCACATGCACCGACTTGTCGAGCGGCTTGGCGGTCTTGCCGCCATTGTTCGAAACCATCAAATAGAACGAGTTGAAGTACACGCGCTGCGGGTCGTTGGGCGCGACCGCCAGCGTGCTGAAGTAGAACGGGCGCACGTCCAGCGCGTAGTTGTCGCTGACCCGGTGCCAGTGCTCGCCCAGATCGTTCGAGGAAAACAGCAGGCCCTCGCCGCGCTTGGCCTCGACCAGCGCATACACCAGATCCGGCTGCGACGGCGCCACCGCCAGACCGATGCGCCCCAGCGGACCCTTGGGCAGGCCATCGTGCAGCTCGGTCCAGGTGGCGCCACCGTCGTTGCTGCGCCAGATGCCGCTGCCGGGGCCGCCATCGTTCAAGGTCCACGGCGTGCGATTGGCCTGCCACGTGGCGGCGAACACCACCTTGGGATTGGACGGCGCCCAGGCCAGATCGACCGCGCCGGTGCCGTCATTGACGAACAGGCTCTTGTGCCAGGTCTTGCCACCGTCGGTGGTTTCGAACACGCCGCGCGCGGCGTTGGGCTTCCACGGATTGCCGAGCACCGCCACCAGCACGTGCTCGGGATTCTGCGGGTCGATGAGGATGCGCCCCACCTGGCCGTGCTCATCCAGCACGCGCTTGAAGCTCTGCCCGGCATCGGTGGACACGTACACGCCATCGCCACCAATCACATCGCTGCGGATGTTGGCCTCGCCGGTGCCCACCCAGACGATGTTCGGGTTGGACGGCGCCAGTGCCACCGCGCCGATCGAGGACGTACCTTCCTTGCCGAAGATCGAGGTGAAGTGCAGCCCGCCATCGACGGTTTTCCACACACCGCCGCTGGCCGCGCCCACATAAAACACGCGCGGATTGCCGGGGATGCCGGCGATGGCCGTCACGCGCCCGCCCGCCACCGCCGGGCCGAGATTGCGGAACGCCAGGTGGGTGAACGGCGATTCCGCCGGATTGACCGCCGGCTTCGCCGCCGATGCAGGCGCCGCCAGCAGCGGCAGCGCGGGAGCAAGCGCCAAAACCAGCGCAAGAGCAAGTGGGGACAGACGCGGGGTGCGGGGCATGGTGGCGACTCCGAGGTTCAGACGAAGCCACTCAGACCGTTCAGCCGCGGTTTGGTTGCAGCGCGACCCCTGCCGGAAGTCATGGGTTTCAGGGCGAAAAGCGGGATTGTATGGGAACCGTAATTGCGCGGTCGCGAGGGCACTTGTTGAGGGCGGTTTGCGGTGCAAGAATTGCCGCAAGCTTGCTGCTTCGGGGCATTCCATGAACAGCAGATGGTTAGCATTTTTGACAGTTGCCGTTTTTATCGGTTTGTATGCGATCAGCGGCACCAGCCGCGCAAGCCCCGCTTTGGCAAGCAGCCAGGCCACTGCGTCGCTGCCGACGGTGCAGGTTGATCAGTACGGCCCGGCGATCTGGGGAATATCAAAAGGCAACCACGTGCTGTGGATTGTCGGCAGCGTTTCGCCAATCCAAAAGGATCTGAAGTGGAACTCTACAAATGTGACGGAATTGATGAAAACTGCGCGGGTATTCATTGCAGACAAACGGAGCACAAATTTAGAAAAAAAGCTGCCCATACTAAGATTAATACAGGTGGATTGGCTTGAGCACCACCAGTGGCGCGAAAATCCCCACGGCGCAGTACTATCAAACATTCTGCCTAATTCTATTTACGAGCAATGGCTTCAATTATGGAAAAAATATGGGCATGGCCACAATCCGCCCGATCGACTCACGCCCTTTTATGCACAGGAAATACTTTACAAGCGTTTCCGCGATCACTATGGATTGAGAGAACGTTATGTCGATCATGCATTGATCCATATCGCCCGGCACGACGGGCTGCGAATTAAGCACCCGGTACTTATTCAAGATGTCAGTCATTTTGAAAAGGCATTTTTACGAATACGCAAACAGCAGGACGGGGACCATTTTGCCTGTTTTCGCGCCATTCTTGAGCGCGTTGCCCATGATTACCCAAAAATTTATTACCGGGCAAAAGCATGGGCGATTGGTGATCTTTCCCAGATTGAGTACCTGAAGCCGACCAGCCGTCACAGTTGCTATTGGAATTCAACATACCGCGCCGCGTATACTAAAGAATATGGTGGCCAAAACCTACGGTTTAAACATCGGCTTGTCGATTATTATGAAGGAATTATACAAAAATACCCTGTTGCGGTAACCGTTCTTCCAATCAATATTCTCCTGAGCGCAAAGGGTTTTATCTATCAGTTCAGAAAGCTGGGATATGCCATAACTGATCCACAAGGGATTACAAATCATAAAACGGGACTCGGGGACTTCCACCATTAAAGGAGACGCCATTTTGCTATCCGGGTCCGTAAAACGAGGGTCAAAGTGCACCTTCCCCGGACTTGTCCCGCTTTGGTGGGCGGCCTGTTTTGGCGGAGCCGGCGCGGTGGGATAGCTGTCAAGTCCCGCTTGATTCTTGGCTTTTCCGATAAACAGATCCGGCTGCCGCGTGCGCCACGCGAGCTTGGCTTGGCGGGGTGTCTTGTGGCCGAACGCGCCACAATCCGCGCAACCCGTGCCTTGCGAGTCAACCCATGACCCCCCACACGATCGCGATCGTCACGCCCACGTTGCTGCTGCGCCCGTTTCGCCGCGGCGACGCGGTGCGCTTCGCGGCGGCGGTGCGCGAATCGGCGGCCAGCGTCGGGCGCTGGATGCCGTGGCCGCGCGCCGATTACACGCCGGACATGGCGCTAGCCTGGTTCGCCGATTGCGCGGCGCAGCGGCGCGCGGAAACCGCACACGCGCTCGGCATTTTCAGCCGTGACGGGCGCGAGTTGCTGGGTGGCGCCGGGCTCAATCGCATCGACGCGCAACACCGCAGCGCCAATCTCGGCTACTGGGTGCGACATACGCGCGAGGGGCAAGGCATCGCCACGCAGGCGGCGCGCGCCTTGCTGGATTTCGGTTTCGACACGCTGCGACTGGCGCGCATCGAGATCGTGACGGCGCAAGGCAACGCCGCCAGCGCGGCGGTGGCGCGCAAGGCCGGCGCCACGCTGGAATGCATCGCGCGCAATCGCCTGATCGTGGGCGGCCAGCCGGTGACGGCGCACGTGTTCGCGCGCGTGCCGATGACGACCACTGCCGCCCATGCGCAGCCTGCGTGCAAACCCGTGCAAGGCCCACGACGCACGCTGCCACCCACGCGCGTCGTGCTGCGCGCGCTGCGACCCGACGATGCACGGACGTTTCTGGCTGCCGCACGCATCAGCCGCGCCTTGCATCATCCCTGGCTGCGCGCGCCGCAGACGCCGCAGCAATTCCGCGCGCTGCTGGCGCGCGCCGCGCAGCCCGATCACTACACGCATCTGGTGTGCCTGCGCGACAGCGGCGCGGCGGTCGGCGTGATCAATCTCAGCAAGATCGTGCGCGGCGCATTGTGCAGCGCGTATCTGAGCTACTACGTGTTCGCCGGACACGAACGCCAGGGGCTGATGCGCGAGGCGCTGCACGCCGCCGTGCGCCACGCTTTCGGCGCGCTGAAACTGCACCGGCTGGAGATCAACATCCAGCCCGGCAACGTGGCTTCGCGCGCGCTGGTGCGCGCCTGCGGCTTCACCCTGGAGGGTTTCTCGCCGCGCTATCTGAAAATCGGCGGCCGCTGGCGCGATCACGAGCGCTGGGCATTGCTGGCGGACGCTTGATCCTCAACGCGCCTCGCGCCGCGCCAGCAGCGCGTACAGCACCGGCACCAGCAGCAGCACCAGCGGCATCTGCACGGCGAGGCCGGCGATGATGGCGATGGCCAGTGGCTGCTGCATCGCCGAGCCCTGGCCGATGCCCAGCGCCAGCGGCAGCAGCGCCAGGGCGGCGGCCAGCGTGGTCATGGCGATCGGGCGCAGGCGGTTGACGCCGGCCTGGATGATCGCCTCGCCGAAGGCCATGCCTTCGCCGCGCAGCAGTTGCAGCTCGGAGAAATAGAACACGCCGACCTCGGTGACGATGCCAAGGATCATGGTCAGGCCCATCAGCGCGGTGATGTTGAGCGTCTGCCCGCTGATCCACAGGCCAAAGAACACCGCGCTGGCGGCGAGCAGCGGCGCGGCCATGATCGCCAGCGCCACGCGAAACCGCTCGTACAGGAATAGCAGTGCCAGAAACACCAGCGCGGTGGCCGCGCCGAACACCATGGCCAGACCGCGAAACGCGATCTGCTGCTGCTGATACAAACCGCCGAGCGTGTAGTACACGCCCCGTGGCAGCAGGCCGGGCCGTGCCAGCACGCGCTTGACATCGGCCAGCGCATTGCCAAAGCCGCGACCCTCGATGCGCGCCGACACCGCGACCATGGGCTTGAGGTCGTAGCGCGTGATCTGCGGCTGCCCGGTGATCAGCTTGAGCGTGGCGATGCGCGCCAGTGGCAGCAGATGGCCGTCGACGGCGCGCAGACGCAGCGCCTCGATGCGGCGCAACGAGTCGCGATCGCGCGGCGCCACCCACACGCGCACGCCGAGCACCTGCTGGCCCTGCAGCACGTGCGTGGTCACCGTGCCGGACAGGTACGTGTCGAGCTGGCGCGTGACCGCAGCCGGGGTGATGCCCTCCAGCGCCGCCTTGATGCGATCGACCTTGATCTCCACGGCGTCGCCGGCGATGTTCAAGCCATCCTGCACCTCGGTCAGCCCGCGCACCTTGCCGACGGCAGCGGCGACCTTCGGCGCCAGCGTCACCAGCTGGCTCCAGTCGTCGCCGAACAGGCGGATCACCACCGGGCGCGGCGAGCCGGTGAGGTCGCCGATGAGGTCCTGCATCGGCTGCGGCGTGTCGAGGATCTCGAAGCCCGGCACCTGCTGCTGGATGCGCGCGACGATGCGTTGCATGAGCGCGGCTTGCCCGGCGGGCGATTTCAGGCGCACGAAAAAGTCACCCTCGTTGGCCTCGGTGATGCCGCCGCCGAGCTGCGCGCCGGTGCGCCGCGACCAGGTATCCACGCCCGGCGTACTGGCCAGGATGTGCTCGACCTGCGCGATCAGGCGATCGCTCTCGCGCAACGAGGTGCCGGGCCGCGTGCGGTAATCGAGCACGAACCCGCCCTCCTGCATCTCCGGCATGAAGCCGGTGGGCACCTTGAAGTAGCCCAGCGTACCCAGCGCCAGCAGCGGCGCAAGCCCCAGCAACAGCAGGGCCGGACGCGCCAGCAACCGCGTCATCAGGCGCCGGTACCAGCCCTGCACGGCGTGGGTCAAACGCCCGCCATGCTCGATCGCGGCGTCCTTCGCGCCGAGCAGGTGATCGGCCAGCAGCGGCAGCGCCAGCCAGGCAAAGAAGAAACTGATCACCAGGCTGGCGCCCATGGTCAGCGACAACGCCTTGAAGAACGCGCCGGTGACGCCGCCGAGGAACGCCAGCGGCACGAAGATGATCACCGTGGCCGTGCTCGAGCCGGCCAGCGGCTGGGTGAATTCGCGCGCGGCGGCGAGCAGCGTCTGCGTGCCGTGGCCGCGCTGCGCGCCGCGCCGCACGAGGTGTTCGAGCATGACGATCACGTCGTCGATGATCAGCCCCACCGCCGCGGCCATGCCGCCCAAGGTCATGATGTTGAAGCTCATGCCCAGCGCGTACAGCAGCAGGCTGGTCGCGGCCAGCACCGCGGGCACCACCAGCGCGGCGATCAGGGTCAGCTTCCAGTTGCGCAGAAACAGGAACAGCACAGCGGTAGCGAACAGCACGCCGAGGATGATGGCGTCGCGCACCGAGCCGGCCGACGCGGTGATCAACCCGCTCTGGTCGTACCACTGGTGGATGCGCACGTCGGCCGGCAGCTTGTCGCGGAACGCCGCCAATGCCGCGGCGATGTCGCGGCTGATCGCCACGGTGTTGCCGCCGAGCTGCTGGTACACGTTGATCAGCACCGCCGGCTTGCCGTCGGCGGTTTCGCTCTGCCAGCGCGGCACCGTGGCCAGGCTCACCGTGGCCACGTCGTCCAGTTCCACCACGCCGTCGCTGCCGGTGCGCAGCACGCTGTGGCGGATCGCATCAAGGCCACTGAAACGCGTGTCCGAGAGCAGCAGGTACAGCCGGCCCTGGCGCTGCAACCGGCCCACTGCCTGCACCACGTTGGCGGCGGACAGCGCCGCCTCGACATTCTGCAGGCTCAGTCCCAACGCTGCCAGCCGGGCCGGGTCCACGGTGACGCGGTATTCGGGCGTTTCGCCACCCTGCACCTGTACCGCGCGCACGCCGTGGATGCTCGAGATCAGCGGCAGCAGTTGATACTCGGCGATGGCGTGCAACTGCACCGGCGTCGCCGTGGGCGAGGTCAGGCTGTAGGCCACCACCGGAAACTTGGTCGGGTCCATCGGCCGCACGTTGAAGCGCGTGCCCGCGGGCAATTGCGGCAGCACCTGGTTGAGCGCGGCCTCGACCTGCAGCGCCGACTGGATGATGTCGGTGCCCCAGGCGAAACGCAGGTCGATGTCGGTGCTGCCGCGGCTGGAGGTGGACGCGATCGCCTGCACATTGGGCACGCCGCGCAGCGCCTGCTCCACCGGGCGCGTCACCTCGATGGCCATCTGTTGCGCCGGGCGGTCACCGGCGTCGATGCTCACGCGCACGCGCGGAAACTGGATCGCCGGAAACAGCGACACCGGCATGTTGAGCGCGGCGAGGAGCCCGCCGGCCGCGAGCACCGACATCAGGAACAGGATCGAGCGCCGGTGCCGCTGCAGCCAGGCCGCGAGCCCGCCGCTCATCGCGCCGGCGCCGCGGCGATGCGCACGGCCATGCCGTCGTGCAGTTCGTAGTTGCCGGCGCTGACCACCTGCGCGCCGGGCACCAGCGCGCCCTGCACCGCGATCCAGCCGCCCTGCTCAAGCCCCGCATTCACCGCCACGCGGCGCGCATGGCCGCGCTCGATCACGAACACGTAGTGGCCGCGCGCGTCGTCGAGCACGGCGCTGCGCGGCACCGCCAGCGCGCGCGTCGCGCGCAGGCGGATGACGCCGCGCATCCACGCACCGGGAATCTGCGCGGCCGCGCGCGCGCCATCCAGCCTGACCACGGCATCAAGCAGGTGCGTGGTCGGGTTGATCACCGCGTGCACCTGCGCGACGCGCGCGTCCAATGGCGCGCCGCCGAACACGGGCGTCAGCGTCACCGGCATGCCCGGCGCGACGCGCGCGGCGTCCTCGGGCTCGACGCCAAAGCGCACCCAGACATGACCCTGCGCGCCCAGCAGCAACAGCGGCTGGCCCGGTTGCACCAGCGCGCCTGGCGCGACATCGAGCTGCGTGACCACCGCGGCCGCGCTGGCACGCAGCACTTGCGTGGCGTGCTGCGCACCCTGCGCGTGCAGCGCGGCCAGCGCGGCCTCGGCACTGCCCAGCGCCTGCCGTGCGCTGGCCAGATCGGCGCGCGTGGCCAGTTGCTCACCGAACAGATTTTGCGTCTGCTGCAACTGGATGCGCGCGCTGGCCACGCGGCCCTGCGCCTGCGTCCATGCCATGCGCGCCTGGGGTGCGGTGGCCAGCTCCAGCAGCGGCTGTCCTGGCGTCACGCGCTGGCCCAGCCCGACGTAGAGTTTGCGCACCTCGCCGCTGCTCAACGTGGTCACGGCGCGCAGACGCTCGGGGTCAGGCTCGACCTTGCCATACACGGTGAGCCGTTCATCGAGATCGCGCAACGTCGCCGGCACGGTTTGCACCAGCACGCTGGGCGCGGCGGGCGCGGCCTGCGCAAGGCGCGGCGCAAGCAGCAGCATCGGCAAGAACAGCACGAACCATTTCATGGGATCGGAACTTCGGCAGGGTTGGAGGAGGTCGCCGTGGACAGCGCGGCGGCGCCGGGCGGCACGTGGCCGAGCAGCGCGGCCAGCGCCACCTGGCCCTTGGCCAAGGTGGCATCGAGATACAGCCGTTCCAGCTCGCGCGCGATCAGGTTCTGCTGCACGCCGGCCCAGGCGGTGCCGCTGAGATTGCCGCCGGCGAAGGCACGATCGGCATTGGCCGCCAGCTCGCGCAGCTGTGGCAGGTGCCCGACGAGCTGTGCGCGCTGCGCGACGAGCAGGCGCAACTGCGCGGCCAGCGCGCGCGCGGCGCGATCGGCGCCATCCAGGCGTGCCTGATATTCCGCCACGGCGCGGTCGCGCGTGGCCCCGGCGATGCGCGCGCGCGCCTGCGCGCCGCCGAAGACCGGCAGGCTCAGGCTGATGCCGATGCCGGTGCTGTGCACGCGGCTGGTGTCGGAGGCGCGGGTGATGCCGACGCTGAGCGCGGGAAACTGCGCCAGCACCGCGGCGCGAAACTCGGCATCGCGCGCCTGTGCGGCGGCGGCCAGCGCAAGCAGGTCCGGACGCGTGCGTGGCAGCGCGGCCAGCGCGGCATCGAGCTGGTGCGCATCCGGCAGCGCCAGCACGCTGGGCGCCCGCAACGTGTAGCGCGCATCCGGCGGCAGATTGAGATCGGCATCCAGCCGCGCCCGCGCGGCAGCGCGCGCCTGTTCGGCGCTGGCCAGTTGCGATTCGGCCGCGGCCAGCGTGACCAGATTGGCGGCGGCGTTTTCCAGGGTCACATCGCGGCGCTGCAGTGCGCGCGAAAACGCCGCCGCGCGCGTGCGCTCCGTGTCCACCTGGCGCTGCAGCAAGGCGCAGCGCTGCTGCGCGCTCCACGCATCGATGAAATCGGTCGCCGTGCCTTGCGCCAGCGCCCAGCCCCGCCAGGCCAGATTCAACAACGTGGCGGTGCGCTGCGCGCGCGCGGCATCCAGCGTGGCCCCGCGCGTCAGCAGCCAGGACACGTCCGCGCTCAGACCCAGACCCCAGGCGCGACTGTAGCCCGGCGTGCCTGGATGATCGGCGCTGGCGCTCAGTTGCGGATCGGGCAGCAGGCCGGCGGCACGTAATTGCAAGGTACTGATGCGCGCGTCGAGCAGCGCCGCGCGGTAATCGGGATTGTCGTGCAAGGCCAGTGCCACGGCCTGCTTCAGATCGAGCCGCGGCAGCGCGCGCCCGGGTGCGGCAGCAGGCAGCGGCGACCAGCGCGGCGCCTGCGCCAGCGGTCGCGGCTGGTAGCTCACGCAGCCGCCCAGCAGCAACACCAGCAGCAACGCACCGGCCCGGCGTGCGCGATCACAGGCCATGCGCGTGCCACCAGGTGTTGAACCAGCCGCCATGCACCAGCGCATGGGTGACGAATGCCGCCGCGCCCAGATGCAGCGCCGCCCACACCAGCGCGGCGAACACGTCGGCGATGAGAAAGCGCCACCACGGCAGCACCGAGGTGCCGGCCATTGCCGGTATCAGCGCGCGCGTCGGCGGCAGCAGGCGCCCGCCGAACACGGCCAGATCACCCCAGCGCGACAGCGCCTTTTCGCCGCGCACGATCCACACGCGGCGCTTGTCCAGCCGCGGCGAAGACAGCAGGCGCGGTCCGTAATGCCGGCCCAGGAAAAACGACAGGGTGTCGCCGGCCACCGCGCCGGACATTGCACCCAGCAGCAGCGGCAGCAGCGGCAGATGCAAGGCGCCGGCCGCCGCGCCCACCGCCACCAGCGTGGCCGAGCCGGGCACCAGCGTGCCGACCACGACCAGCGCCTCGCTGAAGGCCACCAGCGCCAGCAGCAGCGGCGCCCAGTGCGCGTGCGCCAGCACGAACTGCGCGAGCGCGTGGATCATGGCTTGAATCATGCCAAGTCACCCGACCTGACCGGCGCGGCGCGTGCGCCGCGCAGCAGCACGCGCGTACCCGGTGCGTGGTCCGCGATGCTGGCGCGGAAACCATGCAACTCGGCGATGGCCTGCACCAACGCCAGACCCAGGCCGCTGCCCGGCGTCGCGCGCGACTGATCGAGGCGATAAAAGCGCTTGAACACGGCCTCGCGCTCGGCCGCCGGAATGCCGGGGCCGCGATCAGCCACCGTGGCAAGAAAACCCTGCGCGCCCTCGGCGGCGAGGCTCAAGGTGATTTCGGTATGCGCGGGGCTGTGCGTCATCGCGTTCTCGATCAGGTTGGCGAACAGTTGCTGCAGCAGGCGGCGGTCGCCGGCGACCATCAGCCCCGGCGCGATCTGCGTGCGCAGGCGCTGGCCACGCTCCTCGGCGACCGGCGCGTAGTCGGCGGCGAGCACCTCGAGCAGGGTGCTGAAATCGACTATGGCAAAGCCGGCGCGGCGCTCACGCGCCTCGATACGCGCGATGGCCAGCATCGCGGAGAACGTGGACAGCACCTGGTCGACGTCGTGCTGTGCCTGCGCCAGCGCCGCGCGCAACGCGTCGGCATCGCTGGCACGCGCCGCGGTTTCCAGGCGCTGGCGCAAATGCGTCAGCGGCGTGCGCAGATCGTGCGCGATGTCGTTGGACACCTGGCGCATGCTTTCCATCAGGGTCTGGATGCGCGCCAACATCGCGTTGAGCTGGCGCGCGAGCAGGTCGAATTCATCGCCGCCTTGCGCGCGCGCCGGGATGCGCACGCTGAGGTCACCGTCCATGATGCGCTGCGCGCGGGTGCCGACCACGCGCACGCGGCGCAGATAACTGCGCCCGAGCAGCAGCCCGCCGAACAGTGCCAGCAGCAACGCCACGGCGCTGGCGATGGCGAAGGCACCGGCCAGGGTTTCGTCGAGCTGGATCAGGCTGGAGCGATCGCGGCCGACCACCAGCATGCGGCCATCGGGCAGGCGCTGCAGCCATAACTCGGCGCTGGCGTCGTCGCCGTCATCGGGGTCGTAGCTGCGCGGCATGTCGACCGCGTGCCAGCCGGGCGCCAGGCCATGCAGCGCGACCGACGCCGGCAAGTTGCTCAGCACCGGCTGGCCCGCGCCATCCAGCAACGCCATCAGCGTGTGCTCGATGCCACCGGCGCGCAGGCGTTCGGCGATTTCATCGCGCAGACCACCGTTGTCGGGCTCGTCGTGTTCCTCGAGCAGACGCTGCGTGTCGGCACGGATCGCCGCGCGCAGCTGATCGCGGCCGAACACGTGCACCTGCCAGCCGACGATGCCGGCCAGCACCCCGGCGGTCACCAGGAATAGCAACGCCTGCCACAGCGCCAGGCGCAGCGCCGAGGTGCGCAGCAGCTCAGGCAGGCGCACGCAGGCAGTATCCGGCGCCGCGCACGGTGTATAGCAGTTCGCGCCCGGCGCCATGCGCGCGATCGATCTTGGCGCGCAGGCGACTGATGTGGGTCTCGACCACGCTGGTCTGCGGATCGAAATGGAAATCCCACACCTGCTCCAGCAGCATGGTACGCGTGACCACTTCGCCGGCGTGACGCATCATGTATTCGAGCAGGCGAAACTCGCGCGGCTGCAGCTCGATCAGCTTGCCGGCGCGGCGCACCTCGCGCTTGAGCAGATCCATCTCCAGGTCGGCCACCTGCAGCAGCGACACCTGCTCCTGCAACGGCGGACGCCGGCCCAGCGCCTGCACGCGCGCCAGCAGCTCGGTGAACACGAACGGCTTGCCCAGATAATCGTCGGCGCCGGCCTCCAGGCCCTCGACGCGCTGATCGACCTCGCCCAGCGCGGTGAGCATCAGCACCGGCGTGCGCACCTCGGCAGCGCGCAGGGTCTTGAGCAGGGTCATGCCGTCCATGCCCGGCAACATGCGGTCCAGCACGATCAGGTCGTAGCTGCCGTCGGTTGCCAGGAACAATCCGTCGCGTCCGGTCGGCGCGCGCTCGACGGCGTGGCCGTGCTCGCTGAGCCCGCGCAGGATATAGGCCGCGGTCTCGTTGTCATCTTCGATCACCAGGATGCGCATGGCGTGTGCCCTCGCGGTGTGTGGCCTTGGCGGCCGGTGCGATGCGCGGCGCCGACGCGGCGCCGCGGCAGACGCATAGCATGGCTGCTGTGCAGCATCGCTGTCACTCCGGCACGCAGCCGCGGCGATGGGCGGGCACCGCGGCGACCCGCGCCATCAGTCCTGCTCGCTCTGCGGCGCGACGCCGACCGTTGCGTTGTCGGCGTTGACACTGAGGTGCTGCAACTTGCCACCGGCAGCGACCACATCGACGTCGTAGTGCGCGGTGACACCGCTGCCCGCGGGGCCGGCCTCCAGCGCGCGGCCATGCGCGTGCGTCTCGGCGGCGCGCAAGGCCTGCACCAGATCGATCTTGCGCCCAGCTAGCGTACGCGCCCCGATCCTGTCGTCGCCCTTGGCCGGTTCGATGCCGAGGAACGCGCCCGAGTGCGGATCGATGCGCGCGACCATGGACTGGCCCTTCACGTCGAGTTGCACCTCGTACCAGGTGCCCAGTCTGGCGACTTCCAGACCCATGCCGTAGGCGCGGCCGCCGCTGTGTTTCTCGGCCAGCGTCACCGCCGCGATCGGGGTGATGTGCGCCCTGGCCACGGCCGCGATCTCAGCGGCTTCGCTGGCGTCGGCGTGCGCGGCGGGGACAAATCCGGTCATGTCCAGCGCCAGGGCCAGCGCGACGGCCAGCCACAGCGGCCGTGGCGCCAGGGTCGTGTTTTTTGCCTGGATATCCTGCATGTTCGTTCTCCACATCGGATGAGTAGGCATGAGCATGCGCGCGCGCACCACACCGCAAGCTTTGCGGCCACTTACCGATTGGTAAGCCGGGCGCCGGCGGATCGCCAGCTTGCGGCGAACTTGCACGCTGCGCGACGGTCTGACCCAGCACCTACATCCAACACACACCTGACCCACCGGGGGACATCGACATGCGCGCGACGCGGTTCCGCTGGCTGGTGGTGGCGCTGATCTTCTTCATCACCGTGATCAACTACATCGACCGCTCGGCGATCGCCTACGCCATCGGCGACATCGCGCGCGCACTGCATTTCGGGCAGCACGACAAGGACCTGCTCAACGGCTTCATCCTCGCCGCGTTCAGCCTCGGCTACATGTTCACCACGTTTCTCGGCGGCATCCTCGCCGATCGCCACGGCGCGCGCGTGACGCTGTTCTGGGCGGCGCTGCTGTGGTCGGCGGCGATCGGCATGACCGGCTTCGCCGTGGGCTTCGCCATGCTGGTGGTGGCGCGCGTGCTGCTGGGCGTGGCCGAGGGCCCCAACTTTCCGGCGCTGAACCGCGCCGTGGCCGACTGGCTGTCCAGCCGCGAACGCGCGATCGCGCTGGGCAATGCGCTGGTGGCGGTGCCGCTGGCGCTGGCCATCGGCGCGCCCATCGTCACCCAACTGATCCTGCATGTGTCGTGGCGCGGCATGTTCATCGTGCTGATGCTGGCCAGCCTGCTGTGGCTGCCCTTGTGGTGGTGGCTGTTCCGCGATTTCCCCGAGCACAGCAAGCACGTGAACGCCGCCGAGCTGGCGCATATCCGCGATGGCGCCGCGCCCGAGCTGGACCACGCCGCCAGCGCGCGCCACGCGGCGCGGCGCAAGACGCGCGGACTGTGGAAGTTCCTGCTGCGCAATCCGACCCTGCTGGCCAACGACTGGGCATTTTTCGTGTTCGGCTATTTCCTGTTTTTCTTCATGACCTGGCTGCCCAGTTACCTGCAGCAGACCTATGGCCTGAAGCTGGCCGCGGTGGGCTGGTTCTCGGTGCTGCCGTGGCTGACCGCGGCGCTGATGCTGTGGGGCACGGGCTATCTGTCGGACTGGCTGCTACGCCGCACCGGGCGCCTGCGCGTGGCGCGCTCGCATGTGATCTGGGTGACGCAATTGCTGGCCGGTCTGTGCATCCTGCCGGTGATCTTCGTGCACCGGCTCGACGTGGCGCTGGTATTCATCACCCTGGCGGTCGGCCTCGGCATGAGCAGCAACGCCTGTTTTTATGCGGTCAACGTGGACGTGGCGCGGGCGCGCTCGGGCACCGCGCTAGGCGTGATGGACACCTTCTTTGCGCTGGCCGGGTTCATCGCACCGGTGCTCACCGGCTGGCTGGTCGGCATCAGCGGGCACTACACCGCGGCGTTCGCGCTGCTGGCGGTGCTGGCGCTGTCCTCGGTACTGGCGGTGCTGCTGTTTCACCACCCCGACCAGAGCGCGCGGCTGGACGACGGCACCGACACGCGCGCGGCGCAATGACGATGGGCGGTTGTCAGCACGGGGCGCGCACGGCTAGGCTCGCGCATCCTCGCCGCAGCCATGGACCCGTCGCAGCATGAAGCGCAGCACACGCCTGGTCCTGCTGGCACTGGTACTGATCGTTTTCTTCGGCGGCCAATGGCTGTGGCAGCACGCGCGCACGCCGACCGTGGCCGCCGCGGCACCCGCGCACTACCGCCTCGGACAACTGGATTTCAAACCCTGCACGCTGCACCAGCCGCAGAGTGGTCTGGCGACCGCGGCGTGGTGCGCGCCCTTCAGCGTGCCCGAGAACTGGGCCAGGCCGGATGGCCGCAAGCTGGCGCTGCGCCTGGCGCTGATCCGCTCGCACGCCGCGCAGCCGGCACCCGATCCCGTGCTGTACCTCGCCGGCGGCCCTGGGCAATCGGCCATCGACACCTGGCCCGAGATCGCGCCCGCGCTGGACGACGTGCTCGCGCATCGCAACGTGATCCTGCTCGACCAGCGTGGCACCGGCGGCTCGGCGCCACTGACTTGCCCGGATGTCACGCCGAAGGCGACGACCCCGCCCGCGGCCACCGCCGCCGCGCGCGCCGGCAAATCACACCCCGCGCCGCAGCCGGTACCCTCCGGCACGGCACGTCTGCGCGCGCTGGAAACCGAGACCCGCGCGTGTCTGGCGGCGCTGCGCAAACGCGGATTGAACCCCGCCGACTTCACCACCACGCAGGCGGTGCAGGATCTGGCCGCGCTGCGCCACGCGCTGGGCGATCCGCAGTTCGACCTGGTCGGCGTGTCCTACGGCACGCGCGTTGCGCAGCAGTTCGTCATGCGCCATCCGCATGCGGTGCGCAGCGTGGTGCTGGACAGCGTGGTGCCCGATCAACTGATCCTGGGCCAGGATTTCGGCGTGAATCTGGACGCCGCGTTGCGTGACGATTTCGACTTGTGCATGAACTCGCCGGCCTGCCACAAGGCCTTCGGCAATTCCTGGGCCACCCTGCTGGAACTGAAAAAGCGCCTCGAGAAAAACACCCCCGAGGTGAACTTCCGCACGCCGGATGGCTTCCAGCCGAAACAGGAAGCCATGACCGCCGATGCCCTGGTCGGCCTGGTGCGTCTGTATGCCTATTCGCCGCTGACCGCGGCGCTGCTGCCGCTGAGCCTGCACGCCGCCAGCGCGGGCCACTACGGACCGCTGCTGGCGCAAAGCCATTTCATCAGCAGCAGCCTGCAGCACAGCCTCAACGACGGCATGCAATTGTCGGTGGTGTGCAGCGAGGACGTGCCCTGGCTCAAGGTCACGCCGCGCGAGGCCGACACCCTGCTCGGCGATGCCTACATCAGGCAACTGCAGGCGCAATGCGCGCTGTGGCCGCATGGCGCGGTGCCGGCAAACTTTCATGCGCCGCTGCGCAGCAATGTGCCGGTGCTGATCCTCGAAGGCCAGTTCGACCCGGTCACGCCGCCGCGTTACGGCACGGAAGTGCTGAAGGGTCTCGGCGACGCGCGCATGCTGATCGCGCCCGGCCAGGGCCACAACGTGATCGGCGCCGGCTGCATGCCGCGTCTGGTCAAGCAATTCATCGCGAAGCCCGACCCACGCACGCTCGACGCGCAGTGTCTCGACCAGCTCAAGCCCACCGCGCCATTCCTGAATTACAACGGAGCCGCGCCATGATCGAGGTGCAGGATTTGCGCAAGGCCTTCGGCAAGGTGCAGGCGGTGGACGGCGTCAGTTTCATCGCGCGCGATGGCGAGATCACCGGCCTGCTCGGCCCCAACGGCGCCGGCAAGACCACCACCCTGCGCATGCTGTACACGCTGATGCACCCGGACAGCGGCAGCATCCGCATCGACGGCATCGACGCGCTTACCGACACGCTGGCCGCGCGCCAGCACCTGGGCGTGCTGCCGGATGCGCGCGGCGTGTACAAGCGCCTGAGCGCACGCGAGAACATCAGCTACTTCGCGCGCCTGCACGGTCTCAGTGGCGCCGCGCTGCGCGCGCGCGTCGATGCCATGATCACGCTGCTGGAGATGCAGGACATCGCCGAGCGCCGCAGCGAGGGCTTCTCGCAGGGCCAGCGCGTCAAGGTGGCGCTGGCGCGCGCGCTGGTGCACGAACCGCACAATCTGATCCTGGACGAACCCGGCAACGGCCTCGACGTGATGGCCACGCGCGCGCTGCGCGAGTTCCTACGCAAGCTGCGCGGCGAGGGGCGCTGCGTGCTGTTTTCCAGCCACATCATGCAGGAGGTGGCGGCCTTGTGCGACCGCATCATCGTGATCGCGCGTGGCCGCGTGGTGGCCGAAGGCAGCAGCGACGAGCTGCGCGCGCGCACCGGCGCCGCCACGCTCGAGGACGCCTTCGTCAGCCTGATCGGCAGCGGCGAGGGCCTCGCCGCATGAGCCTGCGCCCCGGATTCGCCCAGCGCCTGCACGCCGCGTGGACGGTCTACGTCAAGGAAGTGCGCGAAAACATCCGCGACAAGCGCACCGTGCTCAACGCGCTGATCACCGGGCCTTTGCTGGGGCCGATCCTGTTCGGCCTGATCTTCAGCTTCACCCTGCATCAGCAACTGGCCGATGCTGAGAAACCGCTGCCGGTGCCGGTGATCGGCGCAGCCCATGCACCCAATCTGATTCACGCGCTGGAAGCGCAGGGCATGGTGCTCGAACCCGCGCCCGCCAATGCCGCCGCCGCCATCCGCGCGCACCAGGCCAAGGTGGTGCTGGTGATTGCGCCCGGATTCGATGCCGCCTGGCGCAAGGGCCAGACGGCCGGCGTCGAGCTGTATTACGACTCGGCGCGCCAGGACAGCAACACGCCCGTGCGCCGTCTGAAAAAGATGCTGCAGGGCTACGCCGGCCTCACCGCGGCGCAGCGGCTGCTGGTGCGCGGCATCTCACCGACGCTGATGCGCCCGCTGGTGGCCGAGGATCGCGACCAGGCCACACCGCAATCGCGCAGCGCGCTGATGTTTTCCATCCTGCCGTATTTCTTCGTGCTCACCGTGTTCCTCGGCGGCATGTACATGGCCATCGACACCACCGCCGGCGAGCGCGAGCGGCAATCGCTGGAGCCGCTGCTGGTCAACCCGGTCGGCCGCGGCACCATCCTCAGCGGCAAGCTCGCCGCCACCGTCAGCTTCGCGCTGACCAGCCTGCTGCTGAGCATCGTCGCGTTCGCCGTGGTCGGGCGCTTCCTGCCGGTGGAAAAACTCGACGTGGTGCTCGACCTCGGCCCGCGCTTCGGCGCCTTCGTGCTGCTGCTGATGCTGCCGCTGGCGGTGCTGCTGGCCACCCTGCAGACGCTGGTGTCGGCCTTCGCCAAGAGCTATCGCGAGGCGCAGACCTACCTGTCGATCCTGATGCTGCTGCCGGTGATCCCGTCCCTGCTGCTGGCGGTGGTGCCGGTGCGCGCGCAGTTGTGGATGTACGCCGTGCCGCTGCTGGGCCAGCAGCTCGGCATCATGGACCTGGTGCGTGGTGAAACGCTCGACGGCCTGCAACTGGTCGCGTGCCTGGGCGGCACCAGCCTCGCCGCCGTGCTCGCCTTCCTGCTGGCGCGCTGGCTGTATTCCAGCGAGCGCCTGGCGGTGTCGGCGTAGGCGTCTGGGCAATAGGAAATTTCGCGCTGTGTGCTCCGCACTGGTCAGCTGGGCCCACTCCGCAGCGAGCATCGTTCGGGTCCAAGCAACCGTACTCGAATCGAACGCTCGTTCAATTGCTGTACTGGAGCGCTGTGGTTTCGCGCGAGAAGGTCTCCTGCGTTCGTACCGCAAGGTACGCGGTAGGCATGGCAACTTCTACATGTATGCACACGTCGCATTGCGCGCAGACGCATAACCCCGGCCAGCAAGCCGCGCAGGCGATTGCTGAGCGAGTGTCCCGGTGCTTGACAGTACATATTGTGTCTAGGCACAATGTGGCATGTGGACGATTCTGGAACACCGCCAGGCGGACAAGGAACTTTCGTCGGGGCGCGTTCCGGTCGAGATCCTGAAACGCTACGAGAAGTGGAAAGACATTGCCATGCTCTCCGGCCCGCAAGGCCTCCGCGCCATCAGGGGCTTCCGTGATGAGGCGCTATCCGGCGACTTGAAGGGTTTCAGGTCATCCCGGTTGAGCGAGCAATGGCGTGTCATCTACTCCGTGGAGGCCGACGTCATGACCGTCCAAGTTGTTCGCGTTACCCCGCATGACTATCGGAGGCACTGAAATGCCCAAGCTCATTCCTGCCAAAAAGCGCATCGATGTCAGTCCTGGCGAATCGGTGCGGATCATCCGCGAGTTGCAAAGCCTTAGCCAAACGCAGCTCTCGTCACTTTGCGGCATTCCGCAAACCACCATTTCCAGCATCGAAACTGGTCGGGTCAACCTCGGCGTCGAGCGTGCAAAGGTTCTGGCAACCTCGCTGCATTGCCATCCTGCAGTTCTCGTCTTCCCGGGTTGGCAGCTGGAATCTGCCGCATAGTTGTCGAGCAGCTCAGGCCCAGGCGGCATGATCGCGACGGGTTCGCCTGCAGCGAGCCATCCCTGGACACCTACCTGCGCCAGCAGGCAGCCCAACACCATCGCGCTGGCATCAGCACCACGCACGTCCTGGTGGCTGGCAGCGATCCGGCCCGCATCCTCGGCTATTGCAGCCTGTCCGCGGCTCAGCTCCTGCTGACCGAATTGCAGGAGGCGGATCGCAAGCACCTGCCCAGCTACCCGGTGCCGGCGATCCGGATGGGACGGCTCGCTGTCTCGGCCAGTGAGCAGGGGAAGGGGTATGGTGACTACCTGCTGGCGCATGCCGTGGCGCGCTGCCTGGGGCTGCGGGACCAGCTTGGGGTGAACGTACTGCTGGTGGATGCGCTGCACGAGAAGGCGGCCCGTTTCTATCGCGCCTATGGTTTCCGCGAAGCCACGGCGAATTCGCAGACATTGTATTTACCACTGGGTGTTGCCGAGCGTTGAAAGCCGATCAAGATTGCGGGGCAACCGTATCGGCGCCAGACGCGTATCAGGCACGGCTGCGTACACGCCTGCGCGAATCGGCCACTGGCGTGACCGCTTCGCGTCGGCCAGCCATGGCCTGGCTGAGAGGCTGAAAAATTCACACCCGCTCAGCGCTCGCGCTGACGCCGCCCCAGCACGCGTGACGGGCGCGGGTCGGCGTGGCGACGCAACTGCGCTTCCAGCGCGGCTTCCTGCTGTTCCCGCTCGCTGCTGAGTTTCAGATAGCTGCGCCAGCGCGCCGGGTTGAGTTCGCCGCTATCCAGCGCGTCGCGCACGGCGCAGCCCGGTTCGTTGCCGTGCGCGCAATCGCTGAAGCGGCACTGGCCGGCCAGCGCCTCGATATCGGCGTACTGGGCCAGGTCCTCGTCGCCGGTGAGCTTGAGCTCGCGCATGCCCGGCGTGTCGATCAGGCAGGCGCCGCCCGGCAGCGGCAGCAACGCGCGGTGCGTGGTGGTGTGGCGGCCGCGGCTGTCGTGCGCGCGCACCGCGGCGGTGGCCTGCGCGGCGTGACCCAGCAGCGTGTTGGTGAGGGTGGACTTGCCCGCGCCGGAAGAGCCCACCAGCGCCAGCGTGGCGCCAGGTTGCAGCCACGACGCGAGCTGGTCGCCCAGCGTCGCGTCCTTGGCATTGATCGCCAGTGCCGACGCGTCGGCGGGCAAGGCAGCGCGCAGCGCAGCGAGCTGCGCGGCATGCCCGGGATGCACATCGGCCTTGCTCAGCAGGATCAGTGCCTGCGCGCCGGAGCCTTCGATCAGCGCCAGATAGCGCTGGATGCGCGCGGGATTGAAATCGCCGTCCAGGCCCATCAGCACGCACACGGTGTCGACGTTGGCGGCGATCGGCTGGCGCGCGTAGCGCTCGCCGGCGGCGGCACGACTGAGCAGGCTGCGCCGCGGCAGGATCTCGATGATATGCGGCGGCCTGCCGTCGGCAAGGATGACGAAATCGCCGACTACCGGGCGCTGCTCGGGCGTCAGGCTGCGGCGCAGAAAGCCTGGCGCGGGCTGCGCCTTGAAACTCTCGCGGCCATCGTGCAGCACGTAACCGGCGCGGTGCTGCGCGGCCACGCGCGCCACGCGCTGCGCGGCCGCGAGCGCGGGCCATGGCTGCGCCGGCGGCCAGCCCACGGCCACCAGCGCGGCGAACGGATCGAAGGTATGCATGCATGGATTATGGCGGGTGCGACGCATGAACCGCTGGTGCGCGCGTGCCGCCATGCACGCGCGAACGCGGCCGCAGGCACTGCTAGCATGGCGCGCTTTGCAGCCATGTCGGTCACGTCATGCCCGATTTCCGCCTCGCTCCCGCCACGCGTCTCGACCAGGTGCGCTACGACATCCGCGGCCCACTCAGCCAGCGCGCGCGTGAACTCGAGCAGCAGGGCGTGGACCTGCTGCGCATCAACATCGGCAATCCGGCGCGCTTCGGCCTGCACCCGCCGGCGGCGCTGCGCGAGGCCATCGCTGCGCACCTGCACGAGGCCGACGCCTACGGCCACGAGCTGGGCCTGGAGATCGCGCGCGAGGCGCTGATCGCCGACGCCGCGGCGCGCGGCATTGGCGTACTGGATGCCGAGCACGTATTCATCGGCAACGGCGTCAGCGAGCTGATCGACATGAGCCTGCGCGCGCTGCTGGAGCCGGGCGACGAGGTGCTGCTGCCGCGTCCCGACTATCCGCTATGGAGCGCCGCCACGCGCCTCAACGGCGGCGTGCCGCGCTACTACGACTGCCCGGCGTCGCGCGGCCACCAGCCGGATGCGGGAGAGATCGAGGCACTGATCACCCCGCGCACACGCGCGCTGGTGCTGATCAATCCCAACAACCCGACCGGCGCGATGTATCCGCGTGCGCTGCTGCAGCAACTGGTGGCACTGGCCGCGCGGCATCGGCTGCTGCTGCTGAGCGACGAGATTTATGACGGCATCACCTACGACGATGCGCAGTTCACGCCCTTGGCCGCGCTGTCCGGAGAGGTGCCCTGTCTGAGCTTCGGCGGACTGTCCAAGCTCTGGCGCGCCTGCGGCTATCGTGTCGGTTGGCTGCAATTGACCGGCGCGCGCGCGGCGCTGCAGCCGTTGCGCGATGCCTTGCAGTTGCTGGCCGCGCTGCGCCTGTGCGCCAACCAGATGGGGCAGTATGCGATCCCCGTGGCCTTGCAACTGCGCGGCGAGATACACACCCTCACCACGCCGGGCGGACGCCTGCACGCCACGCGCGCGAGTTTGATCGAAGGCATCGCGCGCAGCGAGTTCCTCGAGGTGGTCGTGCCGCGCGGTGCCATCTACGCGTTCCCCGCGCTGCGTGACGGACTGCTGCCCGGCTTCGACGACCAGGCCTTTGCGCTGGACCTGCTCGAGCACGAGCACGTGCTGCTGACGCCGGGCAGCGGCTTCAACCTGACCGACAGCCGGCACCTGCGCCTGACCCTGCTGCCCGAGCCAGCGATGATGACCGAGGTGCTGGCGCGCCTCGAGCGTGCGTTGGCGCGCCATGTCGAAGCCGCGGCGCCGCGTTACGCGCATGGCTGAACTGCGCCTGCTGGCGCTGGGCGATTCGTACACGGTGGGCGAGGGCGTGGCGCCAAGCGCAGCCTGGCCCGCGCAACTCGTCGCGCGCCTGCGCGAACACGGCCACGACTGCGCCGCGCCGACCGTGCTGGCGCGCACCGGCTGGACCACGGATGAGCTGCTGGCGGCACTGGCAACGGCCACGCTGGCACCGCCCTATGACCTGGTGACGCTGCAGATCGGCGTCAACGACCAGTACCGCGGCCGCGACATGGAGGCATTCGTGCGCGGTTTCGATGCACTGCTGGCGCAGGCGCTGCGCCTCGCCGATGCGCGCGCGACGCGCGTGCTGGGCGTGTCGATTCCGGACTGGAGCGTGACGCCGTTCGCCAGGCAGGATGCGCGCGCGCCGCAAGCCATCGCCACGACCATCGACCAATTCAATGCGCGGGCGCGCGCGTGCGCACTGCGTGTCGGCGCCGGCTGGGTTGACATCACCAGCGCCAGCCGCCGCGCTGGCCAAGCGCCCGAACAGCTGTGCGCCGATAGCCTGCATCCCGGTCCCGCGCAATACGCGCACTGGGTTGCAACCGCACTGTTGCCCGCCGCACGGGAGCAACTGCCCGCACCCTGAAATGGCCGCGCGGCACATGGTCCGCAGCGCCTTGAGCACGCATATTGCCGCAGTCACGCACCAAACGGTGTTGCGATCCGTTATCATTTGCGCTCAGCCCCGTGGAACCCGCCATGTCCTCGCCTGCCGCTCGTACGCGCCTGCCGCGCTCGTCGCGCTGGATCGCTTTTTTCGCGGTGCTGGGGCCGGGGCTGGTGGTGATGCTGGCCGATACCGACGTCGGCAGCGTGATCACCGCCGCGCAAAGCGGCGCGCAATGGGGCTATCGACTGCTGATCTGGCAACTGCTGCTGGTGCCGGTGCTGTACGTGGTGCAGGAACTCACCGTGCGCCTGGGCATTTTCACCGGCAAGGGCCACGGCGAGCTGATCCGCGAGCACTTCGGCGCGGGCTGGGCATGGCTTTCGGTCAGCGGGCTGGCGGTGGCGTCGGCGGGCGCGATCATCACCGAATTTTCCGGCGTGGCCGGCGTCGGCGAGCTGTTCGGCGTGCCACGCGCGGCCAGTCTGGCACTGGCCGCGGCGTTTCTGCTGGTCGTGGTGTGGACCGGCAGCTACCGGCGCGTGGAGCGCGTGGCGATCCTGCTGGGCCTGTTCGAGCTGGCCTTCGTCTGGGTGGCGCTGCGCGCGCCGCTGGATGGCCACCAGGTGGCGCGCCAGTTGTTCGCCATGCCGCTGCACAGCGGTGATTACTGGTATCTGGTCGCGGCCAACATTGGCGCGGTGATCATGCCGTGGATGGTGTTTTATCAGCAGTCGGCGGTGGCCGACAAAAAACTCACGCCCGGCGATTACGCCTATGCGCGCTGGGACACCGCGCTGGGCGCAGTGCTGACCCAGGTGATCATGGCGGCGGTGCTGATGGCTGCCGCGGCGACACTGGCCTCCGCGCACAGCAACGCGGCGCTGAACAGCGTCGGCCAGATCGCCGGTGCGCTGACGCCGATGCTGGGCCACGCCCTGGGCCATACGCTGTTTGGTCTGGGCATGCTCGGCGCGGCCATGGTCGCGGCCATCGTAGTCGCGCTGGCGGCGGCATGGGGCTTCGGCGAGGTCACCGGCTACAAGCATTCGCTCGAGCATCACCCACTGGAAGCGCCGTGGTTCTACCTGATCTTCAGCGTCGGCGTGATCGGCGGCGCGCTGGTGGTGGCGCTGGTACCCGACCTGGTGGCGCTGGCGGTGGGCGTGGAGGTGATGAACGCGCTGATGTTGCCGCTGGTGCTGGGCTTGCTGGTGGCGCTGGCGATGCGTGCGCTGCCGCCCGCGCACCGCTTGCGCGGCGTCTATGCCGTGGTGGTGATCGCGGTGGTCGTGCTGACCTCGCTGCTCGGCGTGTACGGCGGCCTCTCGACGCTGTTTTGAGCCATGCCGCACCCGGGCATGGGGGCTCGCAACGGACGCCAAGCGCGCAGGATTCTTGCCGGAGCCGCACCCGAAATCATTGCGCGGCCTTGGCGTTTTTTGCGAACAGCAGGTGCTTCGAACACCAGGCGCTTCATTCCAGAGCTTCGATCAGCGCGTCGAGATCGGCGAGGTGCTCGTCCCACCAGCGCGGTTCGCCGGCAAAGGGAAACGCGCGCGGAAACGCCGGATCGTGCCAGCGCGCCGCGATCCAGCCGGCGTGGTGCACCTGGCGCAGCGCGCGCAGCGCCGGTATCAAAGCCAGCTCGGCGTGATCGAACGGGCGCATTTGTTCATAGCCTTCCAGCAACTGCTGCATGGCCAGCTCGTCGCTCGCCAGCATCCACAAGTCCTGCACCGCTGGGCCCATGCGCGCGTCATCGAAATCGACCAGGGTCGGCCCCGCATCGGTCCACAGCACGTTGCCCGCGTGGCAGTCGCCGTGCAGGCGCAGGCGGCGCGCGGCGACGGCATCGAGGCGCGCGTCGATGCGTTCGGCCAGCCGGCGCGTGGCCGCGCGGTAGGACGCATGCAGATGCGCCGGCAACAAGCCCGAGGCCAGCACCGCCGCGGCCGGCTGGCGCAGGAAACTGTCCACGTCCAGCGCGCCGCGCGCGCGGAACGCCTGGCGCGCGCCGATCTCGTGCACGCGCGCCAGCAGGCGTCCCAGCCATTGCAGGGTGTCGGCGGATTCCAGCACCGGCGCGTGTCCGCCACGGCGCGCAAACAGCGCGTAACGAAAGCCATCGTGACGCAGTAGCGTGTGTCCGCCGCAGCGCAGCGGCGCCACCACCGGTAATTCGCCCGCGGCCAGCTCGGCGGCAAAATCGTGTTCCTCGGCGATGGCCGCATCCGACCAGCGCCCCGGCCGGTAGAACTTGACCACCACGAAACCGCCCGCGTCGAGGCCAACCTGATACACGCGGTTCTCGTAGCTGGGCAGCGCCAGCAGGCGTCCGTCGGGGGCATACCCCGCAGCGTCCACGGCATCCAGCACGCGCGCTGGATCGAGCCCGGCGTAGGGCGCGACCTGGCTCATGCGCCGTCGTTCGGATCGCGCTCCGCGACGATGGCGCAGGTCAACCGCGAGATGCAGGTCAGGCGTCCGTCCGCGTCCTCGATGCGGATTTCCCAGACCTGCGTGGCACGGCCCAGATGCAAGGGCCGCGCGGTGCCGGTGACCGTGCCCGCGCGCACCGCGCGCAGGTGATTGGCGTTGATCTCCAGCCCGACCGCGCGCGTACCGGGCGCGCAACACAGGTTGGCGGCGGCGCTGCCCAGGGTCTCGGCCAGCGCCGCCGAGGCGCCGCCATGCAGCAGGCCGAACGGCTGCACGGTGCGCGCATCCACCGGCAGGGTGCCACGCAGGAAATCCGCGCCCGCTTCGGTGAGGTGCATGCCGAGGGTTTCCGCCAGCGTGCCGCGCGCGGCGACATTCAGCGCAACCAGATCGGGGGATGTCCGCCAGATACCCACGCTCAGTTCTTGCCCTTGGCCACCGGCAGATCGGCCTGGCGCCAGGCTGCGATGCCACCCGCCAGGCTATGCACATTCTTGAAACCGGCCTGCACCAGGCGCTTGGCGGCGCGCTGCGAGGTGATGCCGCTGCGGCAGCACACCACCACCGGCATCTCCTTGAGCTTGGCCAGGTCCTTGTGCTCGGGATCGAACTTGTCCATGGCCACGTGCTTGGCGCCGGGGATGTGCGCCTTGTCGTACTCGGCGCGCGGCGAAACATCGATCAGCAGCGCGCTCTCGCGGTTGAGCAGGCGCGTGACCGTGGCCGGCGTGGCGTCCTGCCAGCCGCGACGCAGGCGCATGATCTCGGTGACGATCAGGGCCAGGATCAGCGCCGCGAAAGCCGCCAGCAGCAGGCCATGCTGGGCTGCGAACGCGGGCAGGTGCTGCAGAAACTCATGCATCGGGGGACACTCGGCGTAGGCGGTAGGCCGGCCATTATCGGCGCGCCGTGGCGCGCGTGCACGAAGCAGATGTGGCGCACCTCTTCCGACATGCGTTACCAGCGCGGCATCGTGTGCCCAGGGCATCCACAGTCCCTTCCGGCCACCCATTGCGATGAACGTGGCAGGCGGTAACGACCGGCATTGGACCTGTGCCGCCATGACCGTTTCCTGTTCAGGTCATTGCGTTCGAATTATTTGTAATTACGGATTAATCACGGCGAATACGGTTTTTGTAATTTGACAGAAATATCAAGCGCCCGTATGAAACATGAACCATGCCTGTCTGACCGCACCGATTCCAGGAGAGATTCATGCGCCGTTTTGTTCCTGTCCTGCTTGGTGGATTGCTTCTGGCATCCCCGGCATTCGCGGCGCAGCAGAGCGCCACCGCGACACCCGCGCATGCGCAAACCAGCACGTCGATTTCGACCACGGCGCTGCATGAGGGAGCCGGCGCCACCTCCAGCGCTGGATGGATGGACGCCCAGCCCGTGCTGGCCCGACACGCGATGGTGGTTTCATCCCAGCACTACGCCACCGAGGTGGGCCTGGACATTCTCAAGCAAGGCGGCAACGCGGTGGATGCCGCGGTCGCCGTCGGCTACGCACTGGCCGTGGTGCATCCCTGCTGCGGCAACATCGGTGGCGGTGGCTTCATGACCCTCCACCTGGCCAATGGCAAGAACATCTTTCTCGATTTCCGCGAGCGCGCGCCGCTGGCGGCCACGCCGACGCTGTTCCAGGACGCGCAGGGCAACGTGGTGCCCGGCCGCAGCACCAAGACCTGGCTGGGCGTGGGCGTACCCGGCTCGGTGATGGGCCTGGATGCGGCGCTGAAGAAATACGGCACGATGAGCCTGAAACAGGTGATGGCCCCGGCCATCAAGCTGGCGCGCGACGGCTTTGTGCTGCAGCCGGGCGACGTGAAGATCCTGGACACGCGCAGCAAGGACTTCGCCGCGCACCCCAACGTCGCCGCCATCTTCCTCAACCACGGCCAGCCCTGGAAAGCGGGCGAGCGGTTGAAGCAGCCCGAGCTCGCGCACACGCTGGAATTGATCGCGCAGGGCGGCAGCAAGGCCTATTACGACGGCCCCATCGCCAGGGCCATCGTCGCCGCCAGCGCGCAGCACGGCGGCATCCTCAGCCTCAAGGACTTCCGCGACTACAAGGTGGTGTGGGCCAAGCCCATCGAATGCCGCTACCAGGGCACTACGGTGGTGACGCCGCCGCCGCCCAGCTCGGGCGAGACGGTGTGCGAGATCCTGCGCATCCTCGATGGCTATCCGCTGGCCCAGTGGGGCTACGCCTCGGTGCTGACCACGCACGTCCTGGCCGAGGCCGAACGCCACGCCTTCGCCGATCGCAACACCTACCTCGGTGATCCGGCCTTCGTGCACAACCCGATCAAGCGCCTGCTCTCCACCGCCAACATCGCGCGCATCCGCAGCCAGATCCAGCCCGACCGCGCCACCCCCTCGAGCGAGGTCAAGGGCAGCCTGGGCGCCGCCGAAGGCATGCACACCACGCACTACTCCGTGCTCGATGCCAAGGGCAACGCGGTCAGCGTCACCTACAGCATCAACTATCTGTTCGGTGTCGGCATGATGGCCGGCAACACCGGCTTCTTCCTCAACAACACCATGGACGACTTCACCTCCAAGCCCGGCGTGCCCAACTCCTTCGGGCTGGTGCAGGGCCACGTCAACGAGATCCAGCCGGGCAAGATCCCGCTGTCCTCGATGGTGCCGAGCATCGTGCTCAAGCACGGCAAGGTGTTCATGGTCACCGGCAGTCCGGGTGGCTCGACCATCATCTCCTCCACGCTCGAGAGCATCCTCAACGTCGTCGACTTCGGCATGAACATGCAGCAGGCGGTGGATGCACCGCGCATGCACATGCAGTGGTACCCGGACGCCATCTTCGTCGAACCCGGCTATCTCACGCCGACCACCCAGGCCGCCCTGCAGAACATGGGCTACACGTTCAAGCCAATCCCCTTCTGGGGCGCCGACGAAGCCATTTTGGTCAACTCGAAAACACACCTTATTGAAGGCGCCAATGATCGGCGCAGTCCTGCGGGTCTGGCTGCCGGGTATTAAGTGGCACCAAATTGAATCTGCACCACGCGGCGCGCCGGGTTGCGAATGATTGCACGCTGGCCCATTGCCGGAGTTATGAAAAGTGTGGCCTGCATGCCGACACTGATTAGTTCACGAAGTCAAGGAAAAAAGGAGTCCATACAACAGGATGCCTGAAGAGTGGAAGAGAGAGGAGCGATGTCGACCCCATTCACTGCGAGAGAAATAAAATGACACGTCAAAAAGCCCCTCTGCACCGCAACCCACTGGCGCTGGCGCTGCTTACCATTCTTGCGGCATCCGGCGCCCATGCACAGAATACGTCTTCGACACCCACTGCTGCGACGGCCAATCCATCCAAGGCAAAACAGTTGCAGACGATTGTCGTGACCGGCACGCGTGCATTTGATCGGACTGAAGCCGATTCGATGTCGCCGATTGACGTCCTGACACCCAAAGATCTGACCTCGACAGGTGCGACAAGCCTTGCCGGAGCTCTGCGCACCCTGCTCCCCTCATTCAATTTTCCGCAACCATCCGTCACCGACGCCACGGATGCCATCCAGCCGGCTCAGTTGCGCGGTCTGTCACCCGACGAAACGCTGGTACTGATCAATGGCAAACTGCAGCACACATCGGCCAGTCTGAATGTTGACGGGTCCGAGGGGCGTGGTGCATCCCCTGTAGATATCAATGCAATTCCGATCAATGCAGTCGCCAGCATCGAGGTGCTGCGCGACGGCGCTGCGGCGCAGTATGGCTCGTCGGCGATTGCCGGGGTAATCAACATCATCCTCAAGGGCGGCAGCCAGAGTGGCTCCGTCTATTCCACCGTTGGCGTGTACAGTCATCATGACGGGGAAGACGGCAGAACCGTGAGAGGTGGCGCCGATGGTGGTTTTGCACTCGGCAAGAAAGGATGGGTGCATCTAAGCTTTGACGCAGAGCATCAGGACCCCACCAACAGTGCAGGTCCGGACTATCGTTACCCGGGCGATCCGACTTATGGACAAGTCACTTTTCATTATGGGCTGCCCTTGCTCAGTCAGAAAAGCGCTGCCTTCAACATGCAATATGACTTTGCCCCGCATGTGCAATTCTATGCCTTCGGAATCTTCAACAAGCGCAATGTCAGTGCCCAGGGATTTTTCAGATCATTGTCATCCTACAAGACCAGCCAGCCTGCCGCTCTGGCCGTCTACCCGGACGGCTATCTGCCAGTTGAAAATACCTCGGTGCTCGATTCGTCGCTGGTCGCCGGGATACGTGGCAAAGTGCTCAACGGATGGCATTATGATATCAGCGCTGATGCAGGCAGCAACCACTGGAAACTGAATACTGCCGATACGTTCAACTACTCGCTCGGAGCTGCATCACCAACCTCGTTTTACATCGGCACACTGACAACGCAGCAGAACTACCTGAATGCTGATTTCACCAAGTATGTCAATATTGAATCCTTGGAAAATCCGCTCGTTGTCGCATGGGGCCTGGAATACGGGCAAGACAAGTTCGCAATCAAGCAGGGTGACCCGGCGTCATATGCCGGCGCCGGAGCCCAGGTGTTTCCCGGTTTCCGGCCTGGCGATGCAGGGAACTACATGCGCCACAATCAGGCGGCCTATCTGGATCTGGAAGAAGACTGGACAGAAAATTTTTCCACCGAATTCGCGGCGCGTCATTCACACTACAGTGATTTCGGCAATTCGAATGTCTGGAAGTTCTCGGGACGTTACGCATTCAATAACACGATCGCCGCACGCGCCACGGTCTCCACCGGCTTTCGTGCGCCTTCGTTGCAGCAGGAATATTACTCGAGTACCGGAATCCAATTCATCAACAATGGCGTGAGCGATCTACCATATACAATCAGAACATTTCCTGTCGATAATCCGGCAGCCATCGCGCTGGGCGCGCAGCCTCTGAAACCGGAGCAGTCGCACAATTACAGTGCAGGATTGGTCTTCACTCCGCACAACGGACTCTATGCGACGCTCGATTTCTACCAGATAACCATTGACAACCGGATCATTCTCAGCGGCAATCTAATCGGCACGAACGTCGCCGCGTATCTCACGTCAGTTGGCATTCCGCAAGTCAGCGGCGGCCAATTCTTCACCAATGGCGTCAATACGCGCACGCGCGGCGTCGACTTGATCGGAACCTATCCGATCGACCTCGGGAGTGCCGGAACGCTTAAATTGACCGGTGGCGGAAATTACAACAAGACGATTATCACGTACATTGAGCCCAATCCCCCGCAGCTGGGTCTGGCAGGTTTGACGCTGCCAGTCATCGACCGCCCCACGCAGGGGATCATCACCGACGGCACGCCAAAAGACAAAGTTTTCCTTGCTGGCGACTGGACTTACGGCAATTGGCTGGTGCATGGTCAAGTGACGCGCTGGGGTTCTTTCATCAACTTTGGAAGCACGCCTGCAGGCGATATCGTCAATGCGGCGAAATACACGCTTGATGCTTCAGTTGGATATACCTGGAATCGTTGGGATTTCACGATTGGCGGGGATAATTTAACCAACCAATATCCAACCGCGGCACCTGCTTCCGGCGGGCCTTACAACATCATTCTGCCTTACTCGGAGTACGCTCCATTCGGCTTCAGCGGCGCATATTATTACGTGCGTGCGGCTTATCACTGGTAAGACGGAGGTTGAGAACAGTTGCCGACCGTTTCAGCATACAAGCGCAGCGGGCATTGTTCGCTGCGCGCTGGTACCGCGGATATACCGATCCGGTTTTGGCAGGGAGCAAAATGCTCGATGCCAGTGCCTGTTGCTCACGCAGCAGCGCGCCTTTGCCGCGTCTGTCTGCGTGCGGCGGTTGCATTGAATCAGGGGCTGGACGCCCGGTCTTGAATGATCCCGAGCCGCGCATCGCTCGGGGTTGCTGCATGCAGAGGCTTTACCGCCTGTGCAAATGACATCTCGAAAACCTGCGAGGCACACCATGTCTGATCAATATCGAATCGGCCGGCGGCTCGGACTGTCGCTCGTTGCAGGGATATGGGTGGCAGGGATGTGGGCGCTTGTGGCCACGCCCGTGACGGCGCAGGCGCAGACGCCCTTCCTGGGCCCCGTACCCGCACCGGTTTGTCAGCCGGGGGATCGGACCGAGTCGGGGGTCGATGGTCAGCTCACGACTGCCGAGCGTGCCAGCGGTGCTTCGACGCATCCCTACAACTGCAATCTTGCCATCGTCGGCGAATACGCCGGACAGGGTGCTGGTCACCAGTTGATGTGGTACGGCCATTGCGCCTACGTCACCACCGAGGGCTATGAAGCGGGGCAAAAAGGCGTTCCACCGCTGCGGCATCCTGGTATCCAGGTGCTGGATGTGTCGAACCCGCACGCGCCACGGTATGTCACCCACCTGGACGATCCGGCCTCGCTTTACGACTGGGAAGACGGGGCGGTCAACTCGCGGCGGGCGTTGCTGGCCAGCGCCGAAAGCTGGATGGGCGCCGGGCCGCAACCCGCCGTCTCCTTCTACGACCTCTCCAATTGCGCGCACCCGCGGCTGCTGTCCAGTGTCCAGTTGCCGGACCCGAAGTTGATGGCGCATGGCGGCAACTTCGCGTACGACGGCAAGACTTACTGGATCACGTCGTACAACAAACGTCGTCTCTACGCCATCGACGTCACCGACCCGAGACATCCTAAAGAGCTCCTGGACTGGGATTTTCCAGGCGGCCAGGCGGGTGGCGCCGGCGCCGGCCAGATCTGCCACCGAATCTCGCTCAATCAGTTCACGGTCGACGGCCATCCGCCCGATACGCTGTTGTTCTGCGGCGTGGTCGGTCACCTGGTCCGCCCGGGTGTCTACCGCTCGGGCAACGGGCTCGTCATCTATGACGTGAGCGAGGTGCAGGAGCGCCGTCCGCATCCGGTCATCAAGGCGATCAGCTCGCTTTACTGGGTGAACGGCAACATCGCCATCGAGCCCGACCTGGCGTTCATCCACGGAACGCCCTATGTGGGCGTCGGTGACGAGTGCGGATCCGGCGGCTGCAGTTATCCCAAGGGTGCAATCGCTGCCTGCCGAGCGGGGCTGCCGCCGTTCGGGTTCGAGAGGCTCATCGACATCAGCAACCTCGCCAAACCCAGGCTCGTGGCACAACTCATGATCGGCGTGGACAGCCCGAAGAATTGCCCGCTGACCGAACACGACATCACCGCCACGATGGGCGGTTACGGCTACAGCATGCACGACTGCACCTTCGACAATCCGCGCGACGCGACCCTGCTGGCCTGCTCCGGCCATCAGGCGGGCGTGCGCGTGTTCGACATTCGCAATCCGGAACAGCCGCGCGAGATCGCCTATTTTGTCGGCCCGGCACCACCGCTGCCGACCGAGATCGATCCGGGCTCGCTGTTGAACACCTTCCAGGGCGTTACTCCACCCATCAACTTTGCATGGTCGAAGGCGCACAGCCGCTTTGTCTGGCGGCATGGCCAACTTTACCTTTGGATCACCTCCAGCCATGGTGGCTTCTACGTCTTGAAGTTCGAGAACCAGGCCGAAATCGCGAAATTGAAACCCGTGCCAACCCCCGGGAACGAGGACTACCAGGATTGAGTGCGGCGCCGGATCTTCAGGGTTTTGCGCGGGATCGCTGTCCGGCGGATCGTTGGCAAGATCACAGGGGTGGCTGACCGTGTTGTTGGTCATACGTTGGCGCTGCTCGCGCGGTCCGGCGCTGCTGCGATCATGGCAACAATCCTGAAGGGCAACGACGCATGCCCGTTGGCTCGATGGCAATCCCGCATGCCTGATCCATGTCCACAACTTTCGCGAACATCTCGCGAGGGCACGGGGCTGATGTCGGCGAGGCTTAACCTTGCCAAAGATATAACGCATTGATGTTACATGCGTTCCTCTGGCGCCCATGTCATTTCTGCGAAATTCTGGACAGGGGGCGGTTTCAAGGTCCCGGTGCAACAGAATCAGTGCATGGTGCCGAGCGTGGCCTCGGCGAGTCGTAGATGTTCGTTGTAGACCTGCAGCGGCGTGTGGAATCCATGCCGTTGCCGAGGTCGGGTGTTGAGGCTCAACGCGATCTGGTTGAGCTCGTCTTGGCTGTACACCGACAGGTCCGTGCCCTTGGGCAGGTACTGACGCAACAGGCCGTTGGTGTTTTCGTTGCTGCCGCGCTGCCAGGGGCTGTGCGGGTCGGCGAAGTAGACCGCCACACCGGTTCGCAAGGTCAACGCATCGTGATAGCTCATCTCCTTGCCCTGATCGTAGGTCAGCGTCTTGCGCAGGGCGGCCGGGATGCGCTGCAGGGCTTGGCTGAAGCTCACCAGCGCGTCTGCGGCGGTGGCGCTGCTCATCTTGGCCAGGACCACGAAGCCACTGCTGCGCTCGACCAGCGTGCCGACCGAAGAGCGATTGCCGGTGCCCTTGATCAGATCACCCTCCCAGTGGCCCGGGACCAACCGGTCTTCGACCTCGGGCGGGCGCACATGGATGCTCTGCATGTTCGGGATCTGGCCACGTCGATCCTGACCGCGGCTGCGCGGCTTGCGGGTGCTGCGGCCCTGCCGCAGGCAGGCAATCAGCTGCTTGCGCAAGTCGCCCCGCGGGGTCACGTAGATCGCGCCATAGATGGTCTCGTGCGACACCCGGTAGTCCGCCCGATCGGGGAAGGCCCGCGCCAGTATCCCGGCGATCTGCTGCGGCGACCAGCGCGCAAACAGAAGCTCATGGACCACTTCTCGCAGCGCTGGATCGTCGAGCTTGCGCGGCACCCGCGGTTTGCGTCGGCAGAGGCCCGCTCGCCCTTGCGCCGCCTGCGCGAGATAGGTCACCCCACTCGGCGCACGCCGGCGCTCGCGGCTGATCGTGCTCGCGGCACGGCCCAGCGAGCGGGCAATCGCACGCAGACTGTCACCGGCTTCCAGACGTCGCTGCATCTCCACGCGCTCATCCAAACTCAGTTCGTTGTAGGTTCGCATCGCAACAGCCTAAGCTACTCCCGCTTGGGTGTTGCACCTGGAGTTTGAGGCCGCCGGGTTAAACGCCCAAGCGTGTGCTGATGACAAGTTTATGCATCATCGCCGCTGATTTTGTGGCTATAAATGCGACAAGCCAGTCGGAACACGCTTGCATCACGTGTGCCGGCTCGGTTCACCCAGACTTGTCGCGCTGGACCGCGATCATTCCATCTAGACGTCTATGCTGCATGGATGCCATTCAACACTCAGCCCTCAAACCGCTCGCCGATCGATTCCAGCAAGCGCCGACCATGCAGCACCGCCAACACCGCGATGCGGTCGGGACGCGCTTCGTAGATCAGGCGGTAGCTGTAGAGGAAGCGCTCGCGCACTTGCACGTCGCCAAGCTCGAACAACCCTTCCACCACGCGTTGCGCGTGATGCGGCGAGTCGCGACTGATGAACTGGGCAATCGCGTCAATGTCGTCGAGCGATTCGCTCGACCAGATCAGCGCGGCAACCACCGCGCCAATCGCTCACGCGCCTGCTCGTGGGTATGGCCGCGCCCCGCGGCAATGTCTGCCCGCCCGCGCCGGATTTTTTCCAGCACGTACACGTGGTACTGGATGTCTTCCAGCGTGGCGTCATCCGGCAACTGCGCCAGCAACTGCGCGACTTCCTGTTTCGAGGTCACAGGCAGACTCATGGCGGACTCCAGGGCGGTCGCCATCATGTTACGCGATCCTCGTCTCAGTCATCCCCTTCGGCGCTCTCGGCATCGAGCACATCGTCATGTCGTCGGCCCGTGGGTGCGGCCACCGCTGCCGTTGGTTTCGTCATGCGCCCTGTCGCCGGATGCGTGGCGTCCTGGCATCCGCCCCGCACACCGCGCGCGCCGCAGTAAGTGAACCTGACCCCGTTCCTCGCCCCCGTTTCAACCGCCGATTTGATCTGCGTGCGATGCTGCCGCGACTGGCGCGGGCGATGATGCTGTGCAAGCCTCATCCCGAGCCGGTTCTGCGCATGGCGAGCAATTTTCATGACTGAGGATCAGGGCGAATCAGGAACAAACATGCCCGCGCATGGCGGGCGTCAACGATCCAGACGGTGGCGTAAGCCGCTGCGCGCACACCGCACACCGCACACCGCACACCGCACACCGCACACCGCACACCCCGCCTATTTTTGCAGGTGTTTTATCGTAATAGTGACGTCTTGTAGCTTTACGGTCTCGAGATTTATGCGCGGGTTTCCGCTGTAGGTAACAAGCAGATGCAGCGGACCCAGCCATCGCATCTCGAGGTCTATCGTTCCACCAGCGTTTACGGTGTTATCCAATACGTATGGATGGGGCACTGGCCCATTTGTGGAAAAGCCCAAAATAGAATACAGAGACTGTCGGTCATTTTTTCTTTTCAAATAAACACTTGTTTCGACATAGCCAGAACCGAAACCACCATTTTGTACAGTTTCTGCGCTGGCTATCCATGATCCATTCGGCGATGCCACTTTTTCTCTCCAAACAACCAAATCCGCCTCCTTCGCGCACCCGGCCGAGGAAATCCCAGCTATCACGACAAGCAGGCATGTAAAGATGCGTCTATGATTGAGCAACAGCGTCGTGATTTTGAGAATCAAGTTAACTCTCTCCTCATGTGCTCGTCTGGTTGGACTATCCACAACACCTTCATCGAGCGTGATTGGCAAGATACGCTATACCCACAACCCGAGCTGTACGGGGACTGTTCCGCTACTACTGCGCTTTTATACACAGCACACCGGCTTTTGTAGCATTATAGCCATTAACTATGTTCTGAACGTTTACAGCCGGAATTCCAGGATAACTGGAACTCATTTGCACCTCGTTCGGATTATAGTGGGAAATCAGCATGCATGCTCATTTCGGTTTCCATCGCATAATGAAAATTATACACAAAACGTACCCAATGATAGTCACAAGTACAACATTCAGGTCTAACACATTGCATCCGTAATTATAATCTCCGGACACACAGCGGATATTAAAATTGGCATTAGAAAGTTGAAGGTAAAGCACCGATCCAAAAACCAGCGTCGCAACTGCCATAACGATAATTTTAATCAGCTTCCAAATCATGACGAGTATCATTGCCCTGGACGTGGAACAACTATAATAGATTTCTTCGATGGCATGAAGAACTCAATCAAGATCAGGCCAAGAATTCTACGCTTTTGACTGAAAGATGTTGCATATTTGAATGCCTTTAAATACAAAGCCAGCGGTCTTTCGCGCTTTAGTGTTTTGATTCGGTCGCTCTTGGCTATGCTTGCTGCAAGAAGCAAATTTCGATCATAACGAGAATCCTTGAGACTCATAAATAGTGAGTTTAGTCTGGTATTATCCGCATAATCGGAAGTTTCGAGTAGCATAAGTGTCTCCCTAAAGACGCCTATCTCGTAGGCTCTAGAGCTTGAATCGTATATCTCGTTTAGCTCTTTTTGCAGCTGCGCAGCCCGCTTTAAATCTTTGTAATCTTCTACATGCCAATAGATTTCCGCAAGATAACTCTTTGCTTTCACGCTCCCAAGCTTGACGAGTGGTTCCAGCAGCTCTATAGCACGCGGGTATTCATGCTGCTCAAATTTTTCAATAGCAGACTGAAGATTATCAGCTTGGCTAGGCGTAGTCATTTTGGGCCAAACCATAAAGGTGTGGTCACTACATCGTACTGAACAATCAAGCCCAGTGCGTTAGCTTGATCTTGTGCAGCTATAAGGCTCGCCAAGTCGCCACCGCCTTCTCCAGTATATAAGGCAGCGGCGAGCAGAGCCGCTCGGCCGCTTGCTGCTGAATATGACGCAATCGCTACTGGCGCGTATGCAGCTGCAGCTGCATCTAACCCAATGCCATATGCCGCGCCCGCAGCAGCACCGCTGTGATAGAAAGCGCTGCATTCATTCGCACCGTCAATACCGAGAATCTGGCGCGTCGCTGCAAGATCACCGTAGCCAAATGTTAACGCTGACACTAACGAATCACCGAATCCTGCCGTGAAGTCCACAAACCCTTGCGGCAGCAATGGCAATGCGAATGTCCCATATGGATCGATCCCGTTGATCGGATCCTGCAAAACATACCCATAAAAATTTTCGCCGCCGCCTCCAAATCCGAGCGGATCCTCGCTGATGAATCGCCCCATCGCTGGCGCGTAGTAGCGCGCCCGGTAGTAGTACAGGCCATCACCGTCGTTCTCGCGCCCGGTGTACTGGTACGGGTTGTCGAAACCGCTCATGCTGGCAGTGGTGGCGCCATATGGGTCATAGCTGTACTGCTCCACGATCGCCCCCGCGTTGTTGGTCAGAGCCATGGTGCTGTTCAGCGCATCGCTCAGGAAATCCGTGCGTCCGCTGAGATCAGTGCGCGCAAAGCGCTCATCGACCGCCAGTCCGGTCAGGATCGACGTCGCCGTGCTGCCATGCGTCTCCTGCACCGCGTTCAAGCCATCGTAAAGGTAACTCGCCGCGTTGCCGTTGAAGTCCGTATCGACGCGCCGACCCAGGGGATCGTAGCTGAAGCTGGCAATCGTCGTGCCGCCCTGCTTGACCGCGGCGAGTTGGTTGCGCGCGTTCCACGCATAGGTGTCGGTGCCGTTGCCAGTCAGGTTGCCATCTGCATCGTACGTATATGTCTGCCCGTTCCAACTGGTCAGGCGGTCATTGAGGTCGACCGTCGCTGGCGTCGTTGTGGCGGGTGGCAGCACATTGGAAGCCAGGCTGCCGCTTTCGCCGCTGCGCTGGCCGGCCGTGTTGTAGGTGTAAGCGATGTTCCCCAGCACGCTGCCGTTGGCGTCGGCATAGTTCAGGCCGGTGAGGTCACTGGCCGCATCGTAGCCGTAGGTCGTGGTCACGCCATTGGGCAGCGTCAGCTCGATGCGGCGGTTGGCAGCGTCATAGCTGAAGCCGACTTCCTCGCTGCCTTGTGTGATGTTGGTCAAGCGGTTGGCTGCGTCATAGGTATAACTGACGGTCGCTTGCGATCCCGCAGTCATGGTAATGCGACGCCCAGCCGCGTCATAGGCATAACCGCCGACAGCTGATGCTGGAAGTTGCGGCAACAATAATGTTTCAAATATCATCTTTGTTGTCTTGAGCATTAGAGTTGATGCGTGATCACCGCACCGCAACTACGCGCCGCGCGTGCGCTACTCGGCCTTGACCAGCGTCAGTTGGCCGAGCTGTGCGGTTTGTCGGTGCCCACCATCCAGCGCATGGAAGCCAGCGATGGCACCGTGCGCGGCACCGTGGATTCGCTGATGAAGCTGATCGATGCGCTGGAGCGCGGCGGCATCGAGTTGATCGGCGAGGGCCAGATCAGCAGCGGCGGACGCGGCGTGCGCCTGAAATCGCCGGCAGCGCCATCGGAACCGGGCCTGCCATGATGCTCGACGCACTCGTGCTGCCACTGGCCGGCGTCGCCGTGCTGGCGGCGCTGGCTTCGGCGGCGGTCAGTCTGGCCGCGTCACGCTGGCCGCGGGTGCTGTCGTGGCTGAGTTTTCCGCTGCTCGGCGTGTGTGCGCTGGCGGCGCTCGCGTCCGGCATCGATGCGCTGTGGTTCGGCGGCGCGCATCAGGCCGTGCTGCCGCTGGGCCTGCCGTGGCTGCCGTGGGAAGTCAATGTAGACCCCCTGACCGGTGTGTTTCTGCTGATCCTCGGCGCGGTCCTGCTGGCGGTAGCGGTTTATGGCCCCGGTTACGCGCGCGAGTTCCGCAACGGGCGCGATTCTCTGGCCGCGCTGGGCGTGTTCACCGCGCTGTTCGTGCTCGGCATGCTCGGCGTGCTGCTGGCGGCGGATGCCTTCCTGTTCATGGTGGCCTGGGAGCTGATGTCGCTGGCCTCGTATTTCCTGGTGGCGTTCCAGCACGAGCAGGCCGAGCACCGCCATGCCGCGTTTTTGTATCTGCTGATGGCACACGTGGCCGGGCTGGCGATCCTGCTGGCCTTTGGCGTGCTGGCCGCGGCCAGCGGCAGTTTTTCCTTCGCGGTGATGCGCAGCATGCATCCCGATGCGTTCTGGGCCGCGGTGGCTTTCGCGCTGGCGTTGCTGGGTTTTGGCACCAAGGCCGGTCTGGCGCCACTGCACGTGTGGCTGCCCGAGGCGCATCCGGCCGCGCCCTCGCACATTTCCGCGCTGATGTCGGCGGTGATGCTGAAGGTGGCGCTGTACGGCTTCCTGCGCGTGGTGTTCGATCTGCTCGGCCCGCCGCAGTGGGGATTCGGCGTGACCTTGGTGCTGGTCGGCGGCGCCACCGCGGTGATGGGCGTGCTGTTCGCATTGCAGCAGACCGATCTGAAGCGCCTGCTGGCGTATTCATCCATCGAGAACCTCGGCATCATCTTTCTGGCGCTGGGGCTGGCGCAGATCTTCCAGGTCGCCAGACATCCGGCGCTGGCCGCGCTGGCGCTGGTGGCCGCGCTGTACCAGGCGCTCAATCACGCGCTGCTCAAGGGTTTGCTGTTTCTCGGCGCTGGCGCGGTGCTGCACGGTGCGCACGAACGCAGCCTCGAGCACCTCGGCGGCTTGCTGCGGCGCATGCCGCGCACCGGCTGGTTTTTCCTGATCGGCTGCCTGGGCATGGCGGCGGTACCGCCGTTGAACGGTTTCGTCTCCGAGTGGCTGACGTTCCAGGCGGCGTTGCAGGCGTGGCAATTGCACGACAGCCTGCTGCGCATCCTGGTGCCGCTGGCGGCGGCGGCGCTGGCATTGACCGCGGCGCTGGGTGCCGCCGTGTTCGTGCGCGCCTTCGGCACGGCCTTTCTCGGCCGCGCCCGTTCGCGTCAGGCACGGCACGCGCACGAGGTCGGCCGCGGCATGCTGGCCGGACAGGCGCTGCTGGTCCTGGGCATCGCCATCGCCGCGCTGCTGCCGGGCCCGGTACTGGGCCTGCTGGCACGTGCCGCGACGCAGTTGACCGGCGCCGCGGTCAGCGGCGACGGCTGGCTGTGGCTGACGCCGATCAGCCCGAGCGTGGCCAGTTACGCGCCCCTGCCGATCCTTGCGGTCCTGCTGGTCGTCGGCGCACTGGGCGTGGCGCTGCTGCGCCCGCGGCGGCGCGCGGCGATACGCCGCGCCGTGCCATGGGATTGCGGCTTCGCGCCGCCGACACCGCGCATGCAATACAGCGCGGCGGGCTTTGCACAGCCGCAGCGCCGCGTGTTCGCGCCGCTGTATGCGTTGCACGAGCAAGTCACGCCGGGGCGTTACGAACAGGCCGTCGGTGATCGCGCCTGGCGCCAGCTGTACCTGCCGCTGGGCACGCTGACCGATCGCGTCGCCGACCTCGCCCGGCGCATGCAGGCCGGGCACGTGCGGCGTTATCTGGCCTGGTCACTCATTACTCTGCTGGTGTTGTTGTGGATCGTGTCCTGACCTTGACTGCCGCGCTGTTGCAGCCGCTGCTGCTGCTGGCGGCGGCGCCGCTGCTGGTGGCGTGGATACGCCGCGTCAAGGCGCGCCTGCAGAATCGCCGCGGCGCGCCCCTGCTGACCCCGTATCGCGAACTGCGCAAGCTGCTGGGCAAGGAAGCCGTGGTGGCGCGCACGGCCTCGCCGCTGTTTCGCATCGCGCCGTACGTGGTGTTCGCCGCCACCTTGCTGGCGGCGGCGGCGCTGCCGGTGCTGAGCACGCTGCTGCCGGGCGCGCGCGTCGCCGATGCGATCGCGCTGATCGGCCTGCTGGGCCTGGCGCGCATCATGCTGACGCTGGCCGGGCTGGATGCCGGCACGCCGTTCGGCGGCATGGGCGCCTCGCGCGAGATGCTGGTGACGACCTTCGCCGAACCCGCGCTGCTGCTGGTGGTGTTCACCCTGGCGATGACCACGCACACCACCAACCTGGCCAGCATGGCCGCCAGCACGCTGGCCGGCGACAGCGTGCTGCGGCCTTCGTACATGTTCGCGCTGGCGGCGCTGCTGCTGGTGGGCGTGGCCGAATGCGGGCGCATTCCGGTGGACAACCCCAGCACGCATCTGGAACTGACCATGATCCACGAGGGCATGCTGCTGGAATACAGCGGCCGCCATCTGGCGCTGATGGAGTGGGCGGCGCAGCTCAAGCTGGCGCTGTTCGCGGTGCTGACCGTGGACCTGTTCCTGCCATGGGGGCTGGCGACGCGCCTGACCCCGCTGACCCTGCTGGGCGCGCTCGCCGCGCTGGCGCTGAAGCTCGCGGCGCTGGGCGCGCTGCTCGCGGTCAGCGAAACAGTGCTGGCCAAGATGCGCCTGTTCCGCGTGCCGGGCTTCCTGGCCATGGCGTTCCTGCTGGCATTGCTGGGACTGTTCGCGCACGTGATTCTGGAATCGGCGCTGTGAGTCTCGCGGCGCTGCCGCTGCTGGATCAGGCCGTGCTGGTGCTGGCGGCGATGGCCTTGTTCAGCGCCTTCGCGCTGCTGGCGCAATCGCGGCTGCTGTCGGCGATCCACGTGTTCGCCTGGCAGGGCGCGCTGGTCGCCGCGGTCGCGGCACTGACCGGCGCCGCCAGCGGCGATGTGAATCTGTACATCTCGGCGGCGATCACCTTCGTGCTCAAGGTGCTGCTGATTCCATGGATGCTGCACCGCCTGGTGCGACGCCTGGCGCTGGAACGCCAGGCCGACCCGCTGCCCTACCCCGCGCTGACCTTGCTGGCGGGCGCGGCGATCGTGGTGTTCGCCGACTGGGTGGCCGCGCCGGTGGCGCAATTCGAGCACTCGGCCACGCGCAACGTCATCGCCATCAGTCTGGCCATCGTGCTGCTGGGCATGCTGACCATGGTGGTGCGCCGGCAGGCGCTGGCGCAGGTGCTGGGCTTCATGGCCATCGAGAACGGCCTGTTCCTGGCCGCGGTGGCCAGCACCCATGGCATGCCGCTGGTGGTGGAGCTGGGCGTGGCCTTCGACGTGCTGGTGGCGATGGTGCTGTTCGGCGTGTTCTTTCTGCAGATCAAGGACAGCATCGACACCCTGGATATCGACCGCCTCAGCCAGCTCGCCTCCAGTGTCGAGCAGGACGACGACACGGAGTCGCCACGATGATCTGGCTGCTGCTGACCGTGTTCACCCCGCTGGCCGGCGCGCTGCTGCTGCCCTTGCTGCCGCGCGTGAGCGTGGCCGGCTGGCTCAACCTCGCGCTGTGCGCGCTCAGTCTGGTCGGCGCGCTGGGGCTGGCGATCGAGGTGTTGCTGCACGGCAGCCTGGCGGGAGACTCGTTTCGCGTCGATGCCTTCAATGTCTATCTGGCGGTGCTGACCGCGTTCGTCGGCCTGACCACGGCGATCTTCTCGCGCCCGTACATGTACTACGTGCACAGCGAGGAAAAGCGCGTCAGCCGCAACGGCATGCGCCTGTACCACAGCATGTATCAGGGCTTTTTGTTCACCATGCTGCTGGCGCTGACCACCGACAACCTCGGCATCCTGTGGGTGGCGGTCGAGGGCGCCACGCTGACCACGGTGCTGCTGGTGTCGCTGTACCGCACGCCCGCGGCGATCGAGGCGGCGTGGAAGTATTTCATCCTCTGCGGCGTCGGCATCGCGCAGGCGCTGTTTGGCACTGTGGCACTGTATTTCGCCGCGCAGCACGCGCTGCCCCCAGGCGCCAATGGCTTGAGCTGGAGCACGCTGTACGCCATCGCACCGCATCTGGAGCCGCGCGTGATGGTGGTGGCCTTCGTGTTCCTGCTGGTGGGCTATGGCACCAAGGTGGGCCTGGTGCCGCTGCACAGTTGGCTGCCGGACGCGCATTCGGAAGGCCCCACGCCGATGTCGGCGGTGCTGTCCGGCCTGCTGCTGAACGTGGCGCTGTACGCGGTGGTGCGCATGAAGATGCTCACCGACGCCGCGCTGCTGCACAGCGACTCGCCGCAGTTGGCCGGGCATCTGCTGATGGGCTTCGGTCTGCTGACGTTTCTGGTCGGCGCGATTTCGTTGCACAGGCGCCGCGACATCAAGCGACTCTTCAGCTATTCGTCGATCGAACACATGGGCCTGATGACCTTCGGCTTCGGCGTGGGCGGCCCGCTGGCCACGTTCGCCGCGCTGCTGCACATGCTGGTGCACTCGCTGACCAAGAGCTCGATCTTCATCAGCGTCGGCCACGCCACGCACATCGCCCGCACCCAGCGCATCGAGCGTATCCGTGGCTTGATCCGCACGCAGCCGGCGGTGGGCTGGAGCCTGTTGCTGGGCGTGGTCGCCATCGCCGGCTTTCCGCCCTTCGGCATCTTCACCAGCGAGTTCCTGCTGCTGGTGGCGACGATGCAGGCGTGGCCGTGGCTGACGCCGCTGCTGGTGCTGGGCCTGCTGGTGGCCCTTGCCGGCCTGTTCCGCGCGGTGCAACCGATGGTGTTCGGCGCCGCGCCGGTGGGCCAGTACCCGGTGCGCGCCAACATGCTGCCGGTGATCCTGCAACTGGCCATGGTGCTGATCCTCGGCATCGCCATTCCGGGCGTGCTGGCGCACTGGCTGGATCAGGCCACGCAATTGATCTCGGGCAGGCCGCTGCTGTGAGCACTGCACTGACCGACGTGACCCTGCTCGCGCGCCTGCGCGCCGCGCTGCCGGGCCGCGTTGCGCCGCCACAGGTGGCGCATGCCGAGGCGCTGCTGCCGGGGCGCACGCTGCAGTTGCAGGCCCGTGATTGGGCCAGCGCCGCGGCGGCGCTGGCGACATTCGGCGCGCGTTTCTCCGCGCTGTGGATCGACCACGGTGTGCGGCCATGGCAGGGGCTGGCCTTGTTCGCCGATGGCGGCGACTACCTGCTGCTGCATGCCGAACTCGACAGCCCGAACCCGGCCCTGCCCAGCCTGACGCCACACTTCGCCGGCGCCGCGCGCAGCGAGCGTGGCTGGCACGACCTGCTGGGCGTGGACTTCGTCGGCCATCCCGACCCGCGCCGCTGGTTGCGCCATCAAGCCTGGGGCGAGCACGAATTCCCGCTGGCTGCGCCGACGCAACCGCCCGCGCGCACCCCGGCCGATACCACGTACCCGTTCACGCGCGTGGCCGGCGGCGCCGTGCACGAGGTCGCCGTCGGTCCGATCCATGCCGGCACCATCGAACCAGGGCATTTCCGTTTCGCCACCGTCGGCGAGCAGGCATTGCAGCTGGAATTGCGCCTCGGCTATGTCCACCGCGGCGTGCAGAGCATCGCCTGCGGGCGTGACGCGGCCGGGCTGCTGCGCCTGGCCGCGCGTGTCAGCGGCGACAGCGCGGTGGCGCACGCCTGGGCGGCGGCGATGGCGCTGGAACACGCGGCGGGTGTCACGCCGCCCGCGCGTGCGCTGGCGCTGCGCGCGGTGCTGGCCGAGCGCGAGCGCGTGGCCAATCATCTCGGCGATGCCGCCGGCATCGCCAACGACGTCGGTTTCAGTTTCGCGCACGTGCAGTTCGGCGCATTGCGCGAGCGCTGGCAGCGACGTAGCGCCGAGTTGTTCGGGCATCGCCTGCTGTTCGATGTACTGACGCCGGGCGGCGTGCGCGTGGACGTGGATGCCGCGGCGATCGCCAGCCTGCGCGCCGATCACGACGCATTGCGCGCGGTGTTGCGGCCGCTGATCAACATCGTGCTCGATCACCCCTCGCTGGACGACCGCCTGGTTGGCACCGGCGTACTCGGCGCCGGCGACGCGCGCGCGCTCGGCTGTCTCGGCTACGTGGCGCGCGCCTCGGGGCAGGATCTGGATGTGCGCCGCGATGCGCCCTATGCGCCGTATGACCGGCTTGGCGTGCGCGTGCCGGTGTACACGCAGGGCGATGTCGTCGCACGCCTGCGCGTGCGTCTGGATGAAATCGGCATCGCGCTCGACCTGCTCGATGCGCTGCTTGCCGATCTGCCCGCCGGCGCGACCATGCTGACCTGGGCTGCCCCCGCGGGTGGCGGCACGGGTCTTGGCCTGGTCGAAGGCTGGCGCGGTGAAACCGTGGCGTATGTGCGCCTGGATGCGCTGGGTCGCGTGAGTTGCTATGCGCCACGCGATCCCGGCGTGTTGAACTGGCCGGCGCTGGAGCGCCTGTTGCCGGGCAACATCATCCCGGACTTTCCGGTATGCAATAAATCCATCAACGGCAGTTACGCCGGCCACGATCTGTAAACGCCCATGCTGCGCATCCTCAACCGCATCGCCCGCACCGGCAACCTGACCGAGCCGCTCGACGCCTCGGCATCGCTCGAGGCACTGGGCATCGCGGTGCGGCGCACGCTGGATGCGCGCTTCGCCGGCAGCCTGGCGATCCGCCACATCGATGCCGGCTCCTGCAACGGCTGCGAGCTGGAAGTGCAGGCGCTGGGCAATCCGTACTACGACCTCGAACGCTTCGGCATCCATTTCGTGGCCTCGCCGCGCCACGCCGACGCGCTGCTGGTCACTGGCGTGGTGACCCGCCACATGCAGGCGGCGCTGCTGGATGCCTGGCAGGCCATGGCCGAGCCGCATCTGCTGATCGCCGCCGGCAACTGCGCCTGTGATGGCGGTGAATTCGGCTGCTCCTACGCCAGTCTGGGCGCGGTGGAAAACGTGCTGCCCGTGGATGTGCGCATTCCGGGTTGCCCGCCCACGCCCGTGGTGTTGTTGCGCGGCCTGCTGGCGGCGCTGGGACGCACGCGCTGAGGACGGTTCAGCGCATCCGCTGCGCGCGTGGGCGCAAGGCAATCGCTCAATCGCCCTGGGTCACATCCGGCAGGCCGGACACCAGCCACCACTGCTTGTCCTTGGCATCCCAGCGCCAGGTCTGCTTGTCGGTGATGTCGCGCACGGTCTGCGTATTGCGGTTGATCAGCCCGATTCGCACGACTTGCCGATAGGTGTCGGGCGTACCCGGCAGCGTACCCTGCACCTCGTAGCTGGCGACGCGCAATTGCGCGTAGCGCGCAATCTCGAACTTGCTCAGCGGATGCTCGCGGCGCAACTTGGGCTCGATGAATGTTGCGCCGGCGACGATGCTGTCCCAGCGCAGCGCCGTGGAGTAGTCGTCGAGGGTTTTCTGCAACGCGTCGGCGCGGCGATCGGTGGCGCAACCAGCCAGCAGCACGGCGACCAGGGCGAGCACGAGCAGCGGGCGCAGGCGCATGGCGATCCTCAGGTCGAGCGCGGCAGACGCGCGACGTAGCGCGCCTGCAGCAGCGTGGCCGGTTCACCCGCGCTTTCGGCGCTGGCGCGGATCTGCAATCGCGCCTTGCCGCGCGCGGTCAGCGCGGCGAAGAAATCATCCCAGTGCTCGCCATCGTCCAGATGCGCAACGGCGTGCAGCTCGCCCCACACCGGCGCCACGTAGCGCAGCGTGGAGTCCTGCACGAACACCTCGCAGTGCAGCCCGCGTGCCTCCAGTTCCAGCTCGACCAGCGCCCAGCCCGCCAGCGTCAGCAACGACGCCAGGCTGCCGCCGAAGGCACAGCCCTTGTCGTTGATGTTGGGCGCCAGCGGCGCGCGCAGGCTGAGCATGCCGTGGGCGTGCACACCCGGCTGCAAGTCCATGGCGGCGGCCAGCGGAATCTCGGCGCGCATGCGCGCGACCAGGCGTGCCAGCGCGCCATCGGCGCTGACGAGGTTGGCGGAATCGTGCAATCGGGTATTCATGGACGGCGAGTGTGACCGGCCCGCGCCAGAGCCACAAGCCGCAGCCGGCACGCGGAGCCTGCGCCAGCAGCCTGTCGGGCTTTGCTGGTCGAGGCGAGCATGCGGCTGGCGCGGACCGCTTTTCGACGCTGCGCCGGCGCATGCTGGTTCCATGGGCCAAGCAGCGGCGGAAATGCGGACCACACCGACGGATTCGCAGCCCGGTCGGGCAAAGTCCGCCGGACTGCTAGCATCGCTGCGCATGAAGGTCTCGGTTTCCGATGTCGTCGCGACGCCGGCGCATGCGTCCTTGCGCGGCGCCACGCTGGTACTGACGCGCGCCGCCGGCAGCGCGCGGCATGAGGCGCAGCGCGTGCGCGCACTGGGTGGACGCGCACTGCTGCTGCCGGGTTCACGGCTGGCGCCGGCTGCGGATGCCAGCGCCGCGCGCGCCGCGCTGCACGCGGCATTGCGCGCGCCACTGTGCATCTTCGTTTCGCCCGCCGCGGTGCGCGCCGCGGCGCGGCTCGATGCACTCGCGCCCGGCCGCCGCACACGCGTGCTCGCCGTGGGCGCGGCCAGTGCGCGCACGCTGCGACGTCACGGTCTGACCGATGTGGAATTCCCCGCGCGCGCCGACAGCGAGGGCCTGCTGGCGTTGCCGGCGTTGCAAGCGCCGTTGACGCGCGTGGGCCTGGTCGGCGCCCCAGGTGGACGCGAGCTGTTGCCGCAGGCACTGGCCGCGCGCGGTGCGCGCGTGCTGCGCGCCGAGGTGTATCAGCGCCTGCCCGCGCGTCTGGACCGGCGTCACCTGGAGCCACTGCGGCGCACGCGCGCGCCGCTGTACGTGCTGCTGTCCAGCAGCGAGGCATTGGCGCATCTCATGCGCTCGCTGCCAGCCGCAGCGCGTGCACGGCTGCTGACCGCCAGCGTCATCGCCAGCGGCGCGCGCGTGGCGGCGCAGGCGCGCGCCGCGGGTTTCGCGCAGGTACATCAAGCCCGCTCGGCGCTGTCCGCCGACTTGCTCGCGGCCGCCGGGGCCATCCACGCGCAACGCGCGCTGGGTCACGGCACGAGAACCTGACTGGTTGCGCCCGACAGGCTGCTAGCATTCCACCATGGACGAGACTTATATCCCCGCGCACCCCGAGCCCCCGCGCAGCCGCTGGCGCCGGCTGTGGTGGTGGCTGCCGCTGCTGGTCGTACTGCTGCTGGGCGCGGCACTGTGGCAACTGCGGCAGACCGATCACGCGGCACGGCAGGCGCTGAGCCTGAGCCGCAGCCAGAACGAACGCATCGACACACTGCAGGATGCGCTGGGCAACCTGCAGCAGGAGCGTGCGGGACTCAGCCAGCGCCTGGACGACGCCGCCGCGGTGAACCGCGCCTTGCGCGAAGAGTTGCTCGGCCTGCGCGAGCGCACGCGCACGCTGGAAGACGCCGTGGCCGCGTTGGGCGAGAGTCGCAACGGCGGCACCCAGGCGCTGCGCCTGGATGAGGCCGAGTTCTTGCTGCGCATGGCGCAGGAGCGCTACAGCCTGTTCCACGACGCCGGCGGTGCGCTGGATGCAGCGCGCCTGGCCGCGCAGGCGCTGAGCGGCGTCAACGCGCCGGTCTATGCGCCGTTGCGTGCCGATGTTGCTGGCGTGATCACGGCGCTGGAGAACCTGCAGCCGATCGCGCGCGCGGCCCAGCTCGACGTGCTGGGCCAGCTGCGTGCGCAGGTGTGGGCCTTGCCGCTGGCGCCCGGCGCGCAGCCCGCTGCGCGGCAAGCCGGGGTGCTGGCGCGGATCGGTCACGCCCTGGCGGGCCTGGTGCGCATCCGCCGCATCGACCAGGCGCCGCTGTCCGGCGCCGGCAGCAACCTGCTGCACGAGATGCTGGCACTGGATCTGGCGCAGGCGCAGGCTGCCTTGCTGGCCTGGGACGGCAGCACGTATCAGTCCGCGCTGGCCGACGCGCGCGCCTTGCTGCAATCGCGCTTCGATGCGCGCGCCATCGCCACGCAGAACTTCAGCGCGCAAATCGAAGCGCTGAAGCCATTGCCCGCTGCGCCGCTGCCGCAACTCGCCGCCACGCTCACCGAGCTGCGCCGCCTGCGCGCGCTGGAAACCCTGCGCGCGCCGGTGCCGGTCGCGCCTGCCAAGGGTGCGCGCAGATGACGCTGTGGCGCTGGGCACTGTGGCTGCTGCTGGTCGCTCTGGTTGCCGGCCTGGGCTGGCATGCACTGGCCAGCGATCCGGGCTATGTGCTGTTGCGCTTCCATGGCTGGCAACTCGAAAGCACCGTGGTCGCGCTGGCGCTGCTGATCCTGTTGCTGTGGATCGTGCTGGGCCTGGCCTGGCGCCTGCTGCGCTGGCCGTTCGGCGCCATGTCGCGACGCCACCGGCGCATGAGCCGCAAGCGTTTTTCCGAGGGGCTCATTGCGCTGATCGAGGGGCGCCACGGCGAGGCGCAGCGTGCGCTGACCCGCGCCGCGCGCTTCGGGCCACTACGCGCACCGGCGCTGCTGGCCGAAGCCGAGGCCGCCTATCGACGCGGCGAGGCCACGCGCGCACTGGAAGCCCTGGACGAAGCCAGCCAGCAGGCGCCACGTGCCGCGCGCGTGCTGCGCGCGCGCGTACTGCGCCGCGAAGGCCGCGCCGAGGAAGCCCTGGCCCTGCTGGTCCCCGCTGCCGAAAGCCAGCAGTTGCCGCCAGCCGGCTGGGTGGAACTGGCCGAAGCCGCACTGGCCGCCGGCCGCACCGACCGCGCGCGCAGCGCGCTGGAGCCATTGCGCGCCAGCGCCGCGTTGAGCGCCAATGCCTACGCCGAACTGGAAGCACGCGTACTGGCGCAATCCATTGCCGAGACCCATGGCGCCGGTGCCATCAACGCGCTGTGGGCCGACTTGTCGCGCGCGCAGCGGCGCCCACCCGGCGTGGTGGCTGCCTACGCGCGCCGCGCCGCGCAGTTCGGCGCCGGACTGGCGGCCATGGACGAAATCGAAACCGCGCTGGCGCGGCACTGGGATCCGCAATTGCTGGACGCCTGGGCCGAGCTGGGCGAGCCCGACACCCTGCCGGTGCGTTTGCAGCGCGCCGAGCACTGGCTGGAGGCGCATCCCAATGATGCCGCGCTGCTGACCGCCATCGGCCAGCTGCAACTCGGCCTGCGTCGCCCCGGTGCCGCGCGCGAAGCGCTGCAGCGCGCGCTGGGCCTGGCGCCGAGCGCACGCGGCTGGGAACTGCTGGGGATGGCACTGCAAGCCCTCGGTGAGCATGCCGATGCCTGCCACGCGCTGCTCAATGCGCTGCGCCTGAGCCAGGGTGAAGCCAGCCAACCGCTGAGCACCCCGGGGCGCATGAACACGCGCCCGATCGCGGTCGAGCAGCGCGACGAACAGGGGCTGCCTCGGCTGCCGGAATAAGCCGCGACTTGCGCCGCGCGCGTGGCGCTGGATGCGCAAAACCTGTTTGCCTGGACCTGCGCCATACGAAACTTGTGCGCGGTGCGCGAGTCCAAACCCTCGGGCAACATTCCAGATCACGGGTTCGCCGTGCGCAGGGTGCGCTGCGGCGTTGGCTAGACGGGCGTGGCGCACGCCCACTTCGGGGACCAACTCATGCATCCATCGCTTGGCAAGACTCTGACATTGACCCTGCTCATGACGCTGGCCGCGGGCGGCACGCTGGCCACGGCCGCGCCTGCTGCGGCGCCAGGTCCCGCGCGGGTCGCGCCAGCCTTGTTCCAGGATCTGCACTGGCGCCTGATCGGTCCGTTCCGCGGCGGACGCGTGCTGGCGGTCAGCGGCGTGCCGCAGCATCCGCAGCGCTTTTACTTCGGCGCGGTCGATGGCGGCGTCTGGCGCAGCGACAATGCCGGACGCACGTGGACGCCGATCTTCGACGCCGAACCGGTGGGCTCGATCGGCGCGCTGGCGGTGGCGCCCTCCGACCCGGACGTGATCTATGTCGGCACCGGCGAGGCCGACATGCGCTCGGACATCGCCATGGGCGATGGCATGTGGAAATCCACCGACGCCGGGCGCACCTGGACGCATATCGGCCTCACCCACACGCAGGCGATCGGCAGCGTGCTGGTTGACCCGCATGATCCGAACATCGTCTACGTCGCCGCGCTGGGCCATCCCTACGGCCCCAACGCCGAACGCGGTGTGTTCAAGACCACGGATGGCGGCCGGACCTGGCAGAAAGTGCTGTACAAGAACGCCAACACCGGCGCCATCGACCTGGCCTTCCAGCCCGGAAATGCCAGCGTGATCTACGCCGCGCTGTGGCAGACGCGGCGCCCGCCGTGGAACGTGTATCCGCCGTCCAACGGACCGGATTCCGGGCTGTACAAGTCCACCGACGGCGGCGCGCACTGGCGCGAGATCAGCCAGCCCGCGCACGGCTTCGCCGCACAGCCGGGGCGCATCGGCGTGGCGGTGGCGCCGTCCGACCCGCAACGCGTGTACGCCATGGTCGATGCCAAGGCCGGTGGCCTGTACCGCTCGGACGACGGCGGCGCGCACTGGACGCACGTCAGTTCCGACGTGCGCATCTGGCAGCGCGGCTGGTATTTCGGCGGCATCACCGTCGATCCGCGCGACAGCGATGTGGTCTACGCGGCCAACACCGCGCTGTACGAATCGCGCAACGGCGGCAAGACCTTCGTGCCGGTCAAGGGCGCGCCCGGCGGCGATGACTACCACACACTGTGGATCGACCCGCGCGACCCGGCCCACCGCATTCTGGGCGTGGATCAAGGTGCGGTGGTCAGTGTCGATGGCGGCAAGACCTGGTCGAGCTGGTACAACCAGCCGACCGCGCAGATCTATCACGTCACCACCGACAACCGCTTTCCATTCTGGGTGTGCGGCGCGCAGCAGGACTCCGGCGCGGTGTGCCTGCCCAGCCAGAGCGAGCACGGCGTCGACGGCATCAGCATGATGCAGTTCCACGAACTGACCGCGGGCGGCGAGAGCGGCGAGATTGCGGTCGATCCGCACGATCCCGATCTGGTCTACGGCAACAGCTACAACGGCTCGGTGGACAAGTACGACCAGCGCACCCAGCAGACGCAATCGGTCAACCCGACCCTGGCCTGGCCGGGCCTGTATCGCGCCACCTGGACGCTGCCGCTGGTGTTTTCTCCGGCGCAGCCCAAGGCGTTGTACTTCGGCAACCAGCGCGTGTTCCGCACCCTCGACGGCGGCGCGCACTGGGCGCCGATCAGCCCCGACCTGACCCGCCGCGACCCGGCCGTGCCGGCCAATCTCGACGCCAGCACCGCCGCCGACAGCCCCATCGCCGGACCACGCCGCGGTGTGGTGTACAGCATCGCGCCCTCGCCGCTGGATGCCGGCTTGGTGTGGGCCGGCACCGATGATGGCCTGCTGTGGGTGACGCACGATGGCGGCGCGCACTGGAGCAACGTCACCCCGTCCGCGCTGACGCCGTGGTCGAAGGTGGCCGGCATCGCACCCTCGCCGCGTCATGCGCGGGTCGCCTACGTGGCCATCGACCGGCACCGGCTGGACGATTTCCACCCGTATATTTACCGCACGCGCGATGGCGGCACATCCTGGCAGGCGATCACCCACGGCATTCCGCCGCGTGATTTCGTCAACGTGGTCACGGTCGATCCGGTGACGCCAGGCCTGCTCTATGCCGGCACCGAGTTCGGCGTGTTCGTCTCGTTCGATGACGGCGATCACTGGCAGCCGCTGCAGCAGAATCTGCCGGTGACCTCGGTGCGCGATCTGCTGGTCAAGGACAACGATCTGGTGATCGCCACGCACGGACGCGGCATCTGGATCATGGACGACATCACCCCGCTGCGGCAGATGGCGGCGGCTAGCGCCGCGCCGGGCACGTATCTGTTCGCACCACTGGCGGCCTATCGCGTGCGTCCGCTGGGCTTCGCCGGCACGCCGCTGCCGCTGAGCGAACCGCGCGGCAAGAATCCGCCCAGCGGCGCCTACATCGACTACGCGCTCAAATCACCGGCGCACAGGGTGAGCCTGAGCATCCTCGACGCCGCCGGCCAGGTCGTGCGCCGCTACAGCAGCGCCGATGCGTTGCCTGGCATCGACCTCACCAAGATCCAGATCGCGCCGGTGTGGGTGCAGCAGCCGACACCACTGGCGACCACGCCCGGCATGCACCGTTTCGTGTGGAATCTGCATTGGGCGGCGCCGGCGGCGCTGGCCCCGCACGGGGTGTGGAGCGATGGCGTGTGGGCCGCGCCCGGCGCGTATCGCGTGGTGCTGGATGTGGACGGCCAGCACTTCACGCAGCCACTGCGCGTGCTGCCCGATCCGCGCGTGCGCGGCATGAGCGCCGCCGATTACGCCGCGCAGTTCAAGCTGGCGCAGGCGATTGAAACCGATCGCGCCGCGCTGGCTAGTGCGCTGCGCGGCGCCGCGCGCCTGCAAAAGGCACTCGCGCAGGTCAGTGCCACGCTGCCCGCCGCGCAGGCCGCGGCGCTGGGTGCGTTTCGCGCGCGCCTCGCGGCGCTCAGCGACATCCCTGCGCCCGATCCGTCGAACTCGGTGGGCACGCCGCCCACGCATCTCGACAGCCTGACCGCGCTGGCCGCGCGCATGGACAGCCTCGAGCACGCGGTGGACAACGCCGACGTGCCGCCGACCCGCGACGCCGAGCTGGGCTTCCGCATGGCCCACGCGACCCTGCAGCAAACCCTGGCACGCTGGCGGCACTTGCGTGGTCCCGAGCTGGCCACGCTCAACGCCAGCCTGCACGGGGCAGGTGCCGCGCCGATCCGCGATTGAGCCCTGGCCGTGCCCGGCCGGCCTGTACGGCCGGGCACAGCCAACGCGATCAGCGGATTCCGCCTAGACTCGCGCGCACGCCACCCGGGAACGGACACTCATGCGTCGCATCGCTTCGACCCTCGCCCTCGCCACCCTGCTGGCGGCGGGTATCGCCCACGCACAATTGTTGCCCGCGGCACCCGCATCGACCGCGCGCGCCACCGCCACGCCGGACCACACGATTCCCGAGGTGATCCCGGCGCCCGCCAGGGCCGAGGTGCAATCGGCCTCCAGCAATCTGCTGCTGGAGGATGCCTACCGTATCGAGCGCAGCGGCGCATTCACCGAAACGGTCACGCGCAGCGTGCGCATCAACACCGTCGCCGGCATCAGCGAGTGGAGCAGCGTGCGCCTGCCCTACAGCGTGTCGCGCCAGAAACTCGATGTTCTCTCCGCCTGGGTCAGTACCCCGGATGGCAAGCGCATCGAGGTGGGCAAGAACCAGATCTTCACCAAACTCGACAACGCCGGCGTGGGCGCGCCGATGTTTTCCGACACCGAGCTGCGCATCATCGTGTTCCCGCAGTTGGCGGTGGGCGCGACGCTGCACTACAGCTACCGCATCGATACCCACGAGGCGCTGTTCCCCGGGCAGTTCAGCGATATCGAGAGCTACTCGCGCTATGGCGACTGGGGCAAGGTGCGGCTGAGTTACGACATCCCCGCCGACCTGCCGTTTCACGTCCAGTCCTACGGAATGCAAGCGTGGGCGCCCACCACGCCGGCCGGCAGTGGCCGCAAGTTGATCGGTTTCGCGCTGGATAACGTGCCGCCGATGGCGCCCGAGACCATCGCGCCCAGTCCCTACGTGTTCTCGCCACGGGTGATGGTGAGCACATTCCCCGATTACGCCGCCATCGGCGACGCCTACTGGGCGCGCGCCCAGGCCATGAGCGCGGTCACGCCCGAGGTGCGCAAGCTGGCCGACGCGATCACCCGTGGCATCAGCGGCAAGCGCGCACAGGCGGTGGCGATCTACGACTGGGTGAGCAAGCACATCCGCTACGTGGCGGTGTATTTCGGCGTCGGTGGCGTGGTGCCGCATGATGCCGCCACCGTGATCGCCAACCGCTACGGCGATTGCAAGGACCACGCCACGCTGCTGGAAGCGCTGCTCGCCGCCAAGGGCATCGATGCGATCGGCGCGCTGATCAATGCCGGCGGTCCCAATCGCCCACCGCAGGTGGCCGCCAATCATTTCAACCACATCATCACGTACTTGCCGCAGTGGCATCTATTCGTCGATTCCACCGTGGGCGAGGCGCCGTTCGGCGAACTGCCCGGCAGCGATCTCGGGCGCCAAGTCGTGCTGGTGCGCGCCGCGCCGGGCGAGCCGCGCGTCATGCACACGCCCGGCTTCGGCCCGGCCACCATGGGCCTGGTCTCGGATGACCACAGCGAGATCACCGCCGATGGCAGCCTGATCGCGCGCAGCAGCGAGCGCGGCGTCGGCGCCACCGACATCGGCATGCGCGGCAATTTTCTCAGCGTGCGACCCGGGCAGGAGAAATACATCATGCAGAGCATGCTGGCTTCACGCGGCATGCAGGGCACCGGCGACATGCAGTTCGGCAACCCGCTGGATTTCGCCACGCCCTTCGTGCTGCGCATGCAGGTCAAGGTGCCGGCGTTCGCGCAACTGCCCGGCCCGGCGGCGGTGACCATCCCCGGCTCCGGCACGTGGATCAATGTACCCGGCGGCGATGCCGCGGGCCGGCGCCTGCCCCTGGCCTGCACCGGCAGCGCGCGCGTCAGCAATACGCACCTGCGTTTCCCGCCCGGTAGCCACTTCATTGCCATTCCACCGCCGGTGAACTTCAGCAACAGCGCTGGCCACTATCAGGCGCGCTACCAGTTGGCGGGTACCAGCGTGATCGCCGAACGCAGTCTGGTGACCACCGGTGACGGCCTGTGTCCGGCCAGCGATCTGGCCGCGCTGCAGGCATTGGCCGGGGTGATCGGCAAGGATCAGCGCGCGCAGGTGCTGTATGCCGGGCCTGGTGTAGCGTTGCACTGGTTGCAGGCGCAACCCGCCGCCCAACCCTGACCGGGCGACTCAACATGCACCGACGCAACACCTGCGCCAGTTCTTGACCTTGCGCGCGACGCCGCATAAGATGCGAATTGTTCGCATTTGACCGCGGCGCTCGTTGCCCCTCGCCGCCGCCCCACGCCCCAGCCGTCGCCAGGGCTCCAGTTCCATGGAGAGCCCATGTCCCGACTGTCGCCCACGCCGCTGGCCGCGGCGCTTTCCGTTGCCTTGCACCTCGCCACGCCCGCTGCCGCGCAGGCAGCGAACGCAGGCAGCGTCGCTCGTCACGACCCCGGTCACGACGCGGTGCCGGCACCTGTTGCCGCGACAGCCGCAGCGGATGCGCCCGACCTGGCGCAGATCAGGTCGCTGCAACCGATCAAGGTCGAGGCGCAAAGCCTGCGCGATGCCTGGCTGCACGATCACGCCGCGGTCGGCCCGCTGGGCGTGCAGTCGCTGCGCGACATTCCGCAGAGCGTCACCGTGCTCGACGCCGCGCTGCTGCAGTCGCAGGGCGTCTCCGCGCTGGCCGATGCCCTGCGCAACGTGCCGGGCATCACCCTGGGCGGCGCCGAAGGCGGGCAGATCGGCAACAACATCAATCTGCGCGGCTTCAGCGCGCGCACCGACATCTACCTGGATGGCATGCGCGATCGCGGCCAGTACTACCGCGATGTGTTCGACCTGTCCTCGGTGCAGGTGCTGGAGGGCCCCGCGTCCATGCTGTTCGGGCGTGGCTCGACGGGCGGCGTCATCAATCAGGTGTCCAAGGTGCCCGAGGCCCGCGCCTTCGGTTCCTTCAGCGCCACCACCGCCAACCCGGAAGGCACGCGCCTGAGCACCGACGTCAACCAGCCGCTGAGCACGACGGCGGCCTTCCGCATCAACGCCTTCGCCCAGGACATCCACAGCACGCGCGACGTGCTGCACAATCGCGACGGCGGCATCGCACCATCGCTGCGCCTGGGCATGGGCACGGACACCGAAATCACCCTGTCGGCGCTGCTGCAGCGCAACCGCGACATGCCCGATTACGGGCTGCCGCCGCTCAACGGGCACCCCGCCGCCGTCGACACGAACAACTTCTACGGGCTGACCGACGACCGCACGATCCAGCGCGTCGCCATCTTCGACGCGCGCCTGATGCACCGCTTCAGCGATGCCCTCTCCTTCCACAATCAGTTGCGCTGGGGCAGCTACACCACCGATGCGCGCGAGACCGGCGCCAGTTCCATCGTCACGGCTGCGGGCACGACGCTCAACCGCGCGCAAGGCAATCCAACCAGCCTGCCGCTGGACCAGCTGTATGTGCAGCTCGGCAGCCACGACCGCGTGATCCATGATCGTGCACTCGGCGACCAGGCCGAGCTGGAGGCGCGCTTCGACACCGGCGCGATCGCGCACACGCTGGTCACCGGCATCGAGCTGGGTCGCGACCGCTACGTGAACCAGGCGTCCTCGCGCAGCGGGCTACCACTACTGTCTCTGCTCGACCCGGCGCAACTGCCGCAACCCGCCAGCGCAACCACCACGCCGGGCAACGCCGCGCTGGGCCATGCCAGTACGGCGGCCGTGTATGCCAACGACATCGTGCAGCTGGACCCGCACTGGCAGTTCGTGGGTGGCCTGCGTCGCGACCGCTTCGCCGCGGACCTGTGGAACACCACGTCACAGCCGGCCTATGCGCAGCAGAAGGTGTATTTCACCAGCGTACGCGGCGGCTTCATCTGGCAACCCGACGAACGCCAGTCCTACTACGCCAGCTACGGCACCTCGTTCGACCCTTCGCTGGAAACCCTCACCGTCGTCAACGGTATGCAGGACCTCGCACCGGAGCAGAACCGCTCGCTCGAAGTCGGCGGCAAATGGAATCTCGCCGAAGATGCGCTGGCGCTTACCGCAGCTCTGTTCGAGGTGCAGAAGACCAACGCGCGGACGCAGATCTCGCCCGGCGTGTACACGCTCGACGGTAACGTGCGCGTGCGTGGACTCAACCTGGGACTGGTGGGCAACATCACCCGCGGCTGGCAGCTGTTCGCCGGCTACACCCTGCTCGACGCACGCATCGTCAAGGCACTGGACGGCACGCAGGGCAAGGTTCCGGCGAATACGCCGCGCAACGCGGCCACGCTGTGGTCCACATGGCAAGTGGGCCGGCACTGGCGCGCCGGCATCGGCGCGCAGTGGCAGTCGTTGCGCTACGCGGCCAACAACAACGTGGTCTCCGCGCCAGGCTACGCCGTTTACAACGGCATGCTGGGCTACGACACCGGGCCGTATTCCGTGCAATTGAATGTGTTCAACCTGGGCGATCGACGCTACTTCGTCTCGCTGATTCCCTCCGATGGCGGGCGTTCGGTGCCCGGCATCGGACGCACCCTGCAGATGACCTTCAGCTACCGCTATTGAATCCGCACCGCCGCCGCATGCTGTGGCAGCGGCCGACGAATCCTGAGGAGGCGCAACGCCCATGCTGCTGCAGATTCCGAACATGCTCACTGCCGCGCAGGTCGCTGCCCTGCGCGTCCGCCTCGAGACCGCCGATGCGCCTTGGGTCGACGGCCGCGCGACCGCCGGGCATACCGGCGCGCCAGTGAAGTTCAACCAGCAGATCGACGAACGCGCCGCGATGGCGCGTGAACTGGGTGATGTCGTGCTGGCTGCGCTGGAGCGCAACCCGCTGTTCATCAGCGCCGCGCTGCCGCAGCGCGTGTACCCGCCGTTGTTCAACCGCTATGGCGTGGGCATGAGCTTCGGTGCACATGTCGACGGCTCCGTGCGCCTGCTGCCGGGCAGCGGCCAGAAAATCCGCACCGATTTATCCGCCACGCTGTTTCTGAACGCGCCCGAGGATTACGACAACGGCGAACTGCAGATCGAGGATACCTGTGGCCTGCAGCGCATCAGACTGGCGGCTGGCGACATGGTGTTGTATCCCGCGTCCAGCCTGCATCGCGTGACCGAGGTCACCCGCGGCACACGCATGGCGTGTTTTTTCTGGATACAGAGCATGGTGCGCGACGACGGGCGGCGCACCCTGCTGTTCGACCTGGACCGCGCCATCCAGCGCCTGCTGGCCACGGGCGCGGACCAGACCGCATGCGTGGGGCTGACGGGCGTTTACCACAACCTGCTGCGGCAGTGGGCCGAGCCCTGATCGATCCACGCTGGCGCCCGCGCGGACCCGACCGGCAGGACGGCACCGGCTCAGTGCTTGAGCTGCTTGCGCAGCCGCTCCAGTGCCTGCAACTGCGCGATCGCCTGCACCAGTTGTGCCTGCGCCTCGGCCAGTTCGATCGCGTCCTTGCGATTGCTCAGCGCATCCTGGGCTTCCTGCTTGGCTTTGAGTGCAGCGGCCTCGTCGATGTCGGCGGCGCGCAGCGCGGTATCGGCCAGCACCGTGACCACCTGCGGCTGCACCTCGAGGATGCCACCGGAGACATAGAACGACAGGCGCTCGCCATCGGGACGCACCACATCGACCTGGCCCGGCTTCAGCCGCGTGATCAGCGGCGCGTGGCGCGGCGCGATGCCCAGCTCGCCCATGACGCCGCTGGCGACCACGAGGGTGGCCTCGCCGTGGAAGATCTCGGCCTCGGCGCTGACGATGTCGCAACGGATGGTGGTCATGGTCATCGGGTTCGATTGGTTGCTGCGGGTGGATGTCAAACCGGCAGGCCGGAAATGATGGTGGTCATCGCCAGCCCGATTGATCGCTGCAAGTTACCGGCTGGTCTCATGCCGCCTTCCTGGCACCCATTTCCTCGGCCTTCTTGATCGCCTCGTCAATGCCGCCGACCATGTAGAACGCCTGCTCGGGCAGGTGGTCGCAATCGCCATCGCAGATCATCTTGAAGCCGCGGATGGTTTCCTTGAGCGTGACGTACTTGCCCGGCGCGCCGGTAAACACCTCGGCGACGTGGAACGGCTGCGAGAAGAAGCGCTCGATCTTGCGTGCGCGCGACACCGACAACTTGTCCTCGTCGCTGAGCTCGTCCATGCCGAGGATGGCGATGATGTCCTTCAACTCCTTGTAGCGCTGCAGCGTGCCCTGCACGCGGCGCGCGGTGTCGTAATGCTCCTGGCCGATGATGTTCGGGTCGAGCTGGCGGCTGGTGGAGTCCAGCGGATCAACCGCCGGATAGATGCCCAGCGAGGCGATCTGGCGACTCAATGTCACCGTGGAATCCAGATGCGCGAAGGTGGTCGCCGGCGAGGGATCGGTGAGGTCATCCGCGGGCACGTAGACGGCCTGGATCGAGGTGATCGAGCCGGTCTTGGTCGAGGTGATGCGTTCCTGCAGCACGCCCATTTCCTCGGCCAGCGTCGGCTGGTAACCCACGGCCGAGGGCATGCGACCGAGCAGCGCGGACACCTCGGTGCCGGCCAGCGTGTAGCGGTAGATGTTGTCGACGAAAAACAGGATGTCGCGGCCCCGGCCGGTGGCCGGATCCTTGTCGTCGCGGAAGTATTCGGCCAGGGTCAGGCCGGTCAGCGCCACGCGCAGACGGTTGCCCGGCGGCTCGTTCATCTGGCCGTAGACCATCGCCACCTTGTCGAGAACGTTGGAGTCCTTCATCTCGTGGTAAAAGTCGTTGCCCTCGCGGGTGCGCTCGCCGACGCCCGCGAATACCGACAGGCCGCTGTGCTGCTTGGCGATGTTGTTGATCAGCTCCATCATGTTGACGGTCTTGCCGACGCCGGCGCCGCCGAACAGGCCGACCTTGCCGCCCTTGGCGAACGGGCAGACCAGATCGATCACCTTGATGCCGGTTTCCAGCAATTCATTGGCCGCGGCCTGATCGGCATAGGCGGGCGCAGCACGATGGATTTCCCAGTGATCCTCGGCCTGCACCGGGCCGGCCTCGTCGATCGGACGGCCGAGCACGTCGAGGATGCGTCCCAGCGTGCCCTTGCCCACCGGCACCTTGATGCCCGCACCGGTGTTGTCGGCAACCAGGCCGCGCTTGAGTCCGTCGGTAGTGCCCAGCGCGATGGTGCGCACCACGCCATCACCGAGCTGCTGCTGCACTTCGAGCGTGATCGCCGTGCCCGGCAGCTTGAGCGCGTCGTACACCCTCGGCACCTGGTCGCGCGGGAACTCCACGTCCACCACCGCACCGATGATCTGCACTACTTTGCCTTGGCTCATTGCATTGACTCCGGGAATTTCGTTGGGATTTCGAAAGTGCGCACAAACGCGGAACCTGGATCAGCCACTTGGCGCGGGTGCCACGATTCGCGCAAAGCTGCGGGGTTCGTCGCATAGATCGCATCGACATTACACCGCGGCCGCGCCGCTGACGATCTCGCTGATTTCCTGCGTGATCGCCGCCTGGCGGGCCTTGTTGTAGATCAGGGTGAAGGTTTCGATCAGCTTGTTGGCATTGTCCGAGGCGCTCTTCATGGCCACCATGCGCGCCGCGTGCTCGCAGGCCAGATTTTCCAGCACACCCTGGTAAACCAGCGCCTCGATATAGCGCTTGAGCACCGGGTCGAGCACGCTGGGGGCGTCCGGCTCGTACAGGTAATCCCAGTCGTGGCCGGCCTGCAAGCCTTGCCCGGCGGGCAATGGCAGCAGCGTGTCCACTACCGGCTTCTGGCTCATGGTGTTGATGAAATCGTTGTAGGCCAAAAATACGCGGTCCAGGCGATTCGCGGTATAGGCGTCCAGGAGAACCTTGATGACGCCGATCAGATCCTCGACGCGCGGGCGTTCACCCAGATGCGTGACCGAACCGACCAACTGGATGTCTTTGAGGCGGCGGAAGAACTGCAGCGCCTTCTGCCCCACCGCGACCACATTGACCTCGACGCCCTGTGTGCGCCAGGCGCGGATCTCGGCCAGCAGTTTGCGCTGCAGGTTGGCATTGAGCCCGCCGCACAATCCGCGGTCGGAGGAAATCATCAGATAGCCGACGCGCCTGACCGCCTCGCGCCGCGCCATGAACGGGTGCCGGTATTCGGTATTGGCCTTGGCGATGTGACCGACCACCTGGCGCATCAGCCGCGCATACGGCCGCGAGGCGCGCATCAGATCCTGCGCCTTGCGGATTTTCGAAGCCGAAACCATTTCCAGCGCACGCGTCACCTTGCGCATGTTCTGCGTGCTGCGGATCTTGCTGCGGATTTCGCGTGCGTTGGCCATGTCTGCAAACCTCGGGACTCGGGACTCGGAACCCGGCGCACCGCCGGATCGCCATCCTCCCGATCGTTTCTTCTCCGGATCTCGATCCCGGAACCGCGCAACCCGCTACCGCGAGTCCTGTGCCCCGGTCCCGAGCCCCGGCCCGCTTACCAGCTTCCGGTCTTCTTGAACTCCGCGAGCGCCTGCTGGAAGGTGCCCTCGATGTCCTTGTTCCAATCGCCGCTGGTGTCGATCGATTGCATCAGTGCGGCGTAGCCCTGACGCATGAACTGGTGCAGCGCGTGCTCGAAAGGCAGCACTTCGGCGATTTTCAGATCGTCCAGATGCCCCTCGCTGGCGGCATACAGCGAAATCGCCATGTCACCAACCGATAGCGGGCTGTACTGCCTCTGCTTCATCAGCTCGGTGACGCGCTGGCCGCGTTCGAGCTGCGCGCGCGTGGTTGCATCCAGATCCGATGCGAACTGTGCGAACGCCGCCAGTTCGCGGTACTGCGCCAGCGCCAGGCGCACGCCGCCACCCAGTTTCTTGATGATCTTGGTCTGCGCGGCGCCGCCGACGCGCGATACCGATACGCCGGCGTTCACCGCGGGGCGGATGCCTGCGTTGAACAAGTCGGTCTCGAGGAAAATCTGGCCGTCGGTGATCGAGATCACGTTGGTCGGCACGAATGCCGACACGTCGCCAGCCTGGGTTTCAATGATCGGCAGCGCGGTGAGTGAACCGGTCTTGCCCTTGATTGCGCCCTGCGTGGCCTTTTCGACGTACTCCGCGTTGACCCGCGCGGCACGCTCGAGCAGGCGCGAATGCAGGTAGAACACGTCGCCCGGGTAGGCCTCGCGGCCCGGCGGACGCTTCAGCAGCAGCGAGATCTGGCGGTAGGCCCAGGCTTGCTTGGTCAGATCGTCGTAGATGATCAGCGCGTCCTCGCCGCGATCGCGGAAATACTCGCCCATGGTGCAGCCGGAATACGGCGCGATGTACTGCATCGCGGCCGATTCGGACGCCGAGGCGGCGACGATGATGGTGTGCTGCAGTGCGCCGTATTCTTCGAGCTTGCGCACCACGGCGGCGATCGAACTCTGCTTCTGGCCGATGGCGACGTAGATGCACTTTATGCCGGAGCCCTTCTGGTTGATGATCGCATCCACGGCCAGCGCGGTCTTGCCGGTCTGGCGGTCGCCGATCAGCAGCTCGCGCTGACCGCGACCGATCGGAACCATGGCGTCGATGGATTTGTAGCCGGTCTGCACCGGCTGATCCACCGACTTGCGCCAGATCACGCCGGGCGCGACTTTCTCGATCGGGCTGGTTGCGGTGGCCGCGATCGTGCCGCGGCCGTCGATGGGCTGACCCAGCGCATTGACCACGCGCCCCAGCAGCGCCTCGCCCACCGGCACCTCGAGGATGCGGCCGGTGGTCTTGACGCGATCGCCTTCGCGCAGATGCTGGTAGTCGCCCAGCACCACGGCGCCGACCGAGTCGCGCTCGAGATTCAGCGCCAGCGCGAAGGTGTCACCGGGCAGCTCGATCATCTCGCCCTGCATCACGTCGTCGAGACCGTGGATGCGCACGATGCCGTCGGACACGCTGATCAGGGTGCCCTCGTTGCGCGCCTCTGCGCCGAGCTTGAACTGCTCGATGCGCTGCTTGATGAGCTCGCTGATTTCGGAAGGATTGAGCGTGTTGCTGGACATGGACTTGTTCCCGTGGAGCCCCGCGCAAACAGGGCGGTCGCGAATGTGGAATCTGCAAGGAGGGTCGGGTGCTAAACCATCAGTTGCCGTGGGCCAGCGCGCCAGCGAGGCGCTGCAAACGTCCGCGCATGGAGCCGTCGATGACTTCGCCTTCGACCTCGAGCATCACCCCGGCAAGCAGCGCCGGATCCTGGCGCAGGTTCAACTGGATGCGGCGTCCGTAGCGGCGCGCCAGTGCTTCGTTCAGACGCGCCTGCGCAGCTTCGTCCAGTGCCTGCGCACTGGTCACGCTGACCTCGAGCGTGGCCTCGGCATCGCGCAGCAGGGCATCGAATTCGTCGCGGATGAAGGGCAGCAGATTCAGGCGCCCAGCCTCGGCAAGTACCACGAGGAAGCGCGCGAACGCACCACCGCTGGCCGCATCCGGGGGCAGATGCAGCGCCTGCAACTGCCCCGGCGTCACGCGCGGATCACCATGCAAGGCGACGATCTGCGGATCGAGCGCGGCTTGCGCCGCGAATGCCAGACACGCCGACCACGAAGCCAGCTGCTGGTCCGCGCGCGCGGCACCGAAGGCAGCGCGTGCGTAAGGTCGGGCGAGGGTCAGCGCCTGCGCCATGGTCAGATCTCGGCCGCCAGTTGATCGAGCAGTTGCCGATGGGTGCCGGCATCCACCTCGCGCTGCAGGATCTTGCTGGCGCCGGCCAGCACCAGCTCGCCGACGCGCGCGCTGAGCTCCGCGCGCGCGCGCGCCGTGGCGGCGACGATCTCGGTCTCGGCGGCGGACTTGTAGCGCTGCATCTCGGCCACGGCGTCCTCGCGCGCCTTGTCCAGCAACAGGTTGGCCTGGTGCTGGGCACGGTCGATGATCTCCGCGGCCTGTTGCCGCGCGGCCTTGATCTCCTCGGCCACGCGCGCATCGGCATCGCGCAGTTCGGCGCGCGCGCTTTCCGCCGCGGCCAGCCCCTCGGCGATGCGCTTCTGGCGTTCTTCGATGGCCGCCATGAAAGGCGGCCATCCGTACTTCATCACCAGCAGCACCACGGCGAAAAACGCCAGGCCCTCGATGATGAGCGTCAGGTTGATGTTCATTGCAGGCTTCCCACTACGGTCGCGGCAATCGCCGCGACGACCGCATATGGCTTGAGAGGTTTCAAGTGATTACTTCGCCAGCGCCGACAGGAACGGATTGGCGAAGATCAACAGCAGGCCGATCGCCACGCCGATCATCGGAATCGCATCGAGCAGACCGGCGACGATGAACATCTTGACCTGCAGCATCGGGGTCAACTCGGGCTGGCGCGACGCGCCTTCCAAAAACTTGCCGCCCAGAATGCCGAAGCCGATGGCGGCCCCAAGCGCGCCCAGGCCAATCAAGAGGCCCGCGGCAATCATGGTCATGCCCATGACATTGGCGATCGAATCAACGTGCTCCATGGTGCTCTCCGCAGTAAGGATCGGGTTTACGAGGGGAAATCAGTGTTGTTCCGAGGCGATGCTGAGGTAGACGATGGTCAGCATCATGAAAATGAAGGCTTGCAGGGTGATGATCAGGATATGGAAGGTGGTCCACACGAAGTCGGACAGAAACTGCACGGGGCCCATCACGTATGTCAGCGCATGCGCCAGACTCGCGCCCAGGGTCATCGTCGCGATCAGGATGAAGATCAATTCACCCGCATACATGTTGCCGAACAGTCGCAGACTCAGCGAAACCGGGCGCACTGCCTCCTCGATCAGGCGCAGCAGGAAATTGACCGGCGCCAGCACGATCGCGCCGAAACCGTGCGCGTGGAACGGCGCGGTGAACATTTCCTTGAAAAACAACCGCGCCCCCTTGTGCTTGAGGCCGAAATACTGGATCAGCAGGAACACCGTCAGCGCCATGCCGAGGGTGGTGTTCAGGTCGGCCGTAGGCACCACGCGGAGATAAGGCAAACCCGCCTCGCGTCCAAGCCAGGGCAACAGGTCCACCGGCAACAGGTCCATGAAGTTCATCATGAACACCAGCACGAAGATGGTCAGCGCCAGCGGTGCGATCAGCTTGCTGGAACCATGGAAGGTCTCGCGCACCAGCTCGTCGACACCGACGACCACCATCTCGACGAAAGCCTGGAAACGCCCGGGGACGCCTGCGTGGGCGCGGCGCGCGGCAGGGATGAACACGCCCAGGAAAATCGCCATCAGCACCAGGGAAACACCGACGGTGTCGATGTTGATGACCCAGAACGGCCCTGCACCCACGTGCCACTGCAGATTGTGCAGATGGTGGTGGATGTATTCCGTCATGCCGCCGCCGGCGGCTTGCTCCGCACTGCCAGACATCCGCTCACCTGATTGCGACAAGGGCGACCCAAAACACGATTTGCGCGAGCACCAGACCCGCCAGCAACGGCAGGAACGGCAATTTCAGCACGGCGATGGCCACGTACAGCAAGGACAGCGCCAGTCCAAGCTTGAGCGCCTCACCGGCGTAGATCCCGCGCAACACCTGCCGCGCAGGCGCCACGCGCACAGCAAACACACGCAGTGCGAACAGCGCATTGCCCAACGCCACCGCACCACCTCCGAAGCACGCCGCCAGCGCCGCCGGCATCCCCTGCGCGACCGCCCAGGTCACGGCCAGCAACACCGTGGCACCAAGCTGCAGCGCGACACTGCGTAACGCGAAACGCCTGCCGCCCGCAATCGAACTGTGCATCGACACTGCCTCGCGTCCAGCCCGCAGCGCGAGCCTGCCGACTGCCTGCCTCAAAGCCGTAAAAGGATAGCAGCCGCATTACGCGCGCGGCAATGCCTGCCTCACGATTTCCTTGTGGGCGGCGGGACAGGGCGCGGCGCGCCCAAAAAAACGGGCCGGTATGACCGGCCCGTCAGGAGCCGCGGAAGCCGAGAGGGAGGGAGCTTCCGCGGTATTTCGACTGCAGTGTTGGATCAGCCCTTGATGGGCTTGATCTGCGCGACCTGCTTCTCAGCCAGATTCTGCAAGGCCTCGGCGTGACGGTTCAGCGTGCTCGCGATGCTGCGCCCATGGGCCAACGCAGCCTCGGCCTGGCTGCGCGCGGTGGCGATGCCCTTGCCGATCAGCGCATTGGCGGACTCGGCGTCGCGCGCGGCCATGGCTTCGCGGCCAAAGGCCAACGCAGCCTCGCTCTGCTTGCTCAGCATGTCGAAATGCTGGCCCAGCAGGGTACCGAAGGTATCGAAGTTCAGCGTTTGCGCCTTCAGCGCAGCGGCTTGCAGATCACGACCGGCGCCAGTCACGGTATCGGTCCAGGCGGTGGTGTTGAACGCAGTGTTGGTCATGGCAGCCTCCTCAGGCTTGGATTTCAGCGTGAGGAGATCCTAGCACGGAATTTGGTGCGATGCAACATCGTGCCTAATGATCCAATTCAGCCGCGGTTTCCAATGCTGAAGCGGTTTTGCACATGCCGTGCAGCCGCCCGAGTCCGGACGATGCTGCTCCACAGCATGGACGCCGCGAGAACGATCAGGGCCTGGACGATATTCAATCGCCGCGATAACTCGCGCCGGCCGTGCAGGTCTCGTGCACCACGATGCAGCTGAGGCTGGGCAATTCCGGCTTGAGTCGCTGCCAGATCCAGCGCGCGATCAACTCGCTGGTGGGATTGTCCAGGCCCGGCAGGTCGTTGAGGTAGTTGTGGTCGAGCTGCGCGTACAACGGCCGGAACGCGCGCTTGATGTCGGCGAAATCGCACACCCAGCCCAGCGCCGGGTCGGGTTCGCCGCTGACGTGGACCTCGATGCGGATCGAATGCCCGTGCAGGCGCGCGCACTTGTGCCCGGGCGGCACGGCGGTGAGCCGGTGCGCCGCCTCGATGGTGAAGACCTTGAAGATATCCATGGCGTGATTGTAGCGACCATGCCGTCGCGGCCGATGGGCTGCGACGGCACGGCTCGGCGCTGCGTCACAGCGAACGCTTGGCGCGCGTCAGCAGCTGGTCGAGCAGGCTCATGGCCAGGTCGATCTCGGCGCCGCTGATGTGCAGCGAGGGCGCGAAGGTGATCACGTTCTTGTAGTAGCCGCCGATGTCCAGCACCAGGCCGATCTTCTTGCCGTTGTGATCGAGATCACCGGCCAGGCCGATGTCGACCATGCGATCGACCAGTTTCTTGCTGGGCGTGAAGCCGTCGGCTTCGCAGATCTCGGCGCGCAGCGCCAGTCCGAGGCCATCGACATCGCCGACCTCGGGGTGGCGCTTCTGCAGATCGCGCAGCCCGGCGAGAAAGTGCGCGCCGCTGGCGGACACCATCGCCTCGTAATCGGTCTCGGCCAGCATGCGCATGGTCTCCAGACCCACCGCGGTACCCAGCGGATTGGCGTTGAAGGTGGAATGCGTGGAGCCGGGCGGGAACTGCTTGGGATTGATCAGCTCCTCGCGCGCCCACAACCCGGACAGGGGATTGAGGCCGTTGGTGAGCGCCTTGCCGAACACGATCACATCGGGCTTGACGCCGAAATGCTCGATGCCCCAGAGCTTGCCGGTGCGGTAGAAACCCATCTGGATCTCGTCCACCACCATCAGCATGCCGTGCTCATCGAGCACCTTCTTGATGCCGGCGAAATAATTCTTCGGCGGCAGCACGTAGCCGCCGGTGCCCTGCAGCGGCTCGACATACAGCGCCGCGTACTCGCACTCGCCGGCCTTCGGGTCCCACACGCCGTAGTACTCGGTCTCGAACAGGCGCGCGAACTCGCGCACCAGTTGCTCGCCGTACTCTTCCTTGCTCATGCCCTTGGGCCCGCGGAAGTGGTACGGGAACGGCAGGAACATGGCGCGATCGCCGAAGTGGCCGTAACGCCGCCGGTAACGGTAACTGGAAGTGATCGCCGAAGCGCCCAGGGTACGCCCGTGGTAGCCGCCCTCGTAGGCCATCATCAGGCTCTTGCCGCCCTTGAAATTGCGCACCAGCTTGAGCGAATCCTCGACCGCCTGCGCGCCGCCGACGTTGAAGTGCACGCGCCCGGGCAGGCCGAACTTGCGCTCGGCGTCCTGCGCGATGATCTTCGCCAGTTCGATTTTCTCCACATGCAGGTACTGGCTGGCGACCTGCGGCAGGGTGTCGATCTGGTGCTTCAGCGCGGCGTTGAGGCGCGGATTGGCGTAGCCGAAATTGCACGCCGAATACCACATCTGCAGGTCCAGATAGGGCAGGCCGGCGCGGTCGTACATGTAGCTGCCTTCGCAACGCGCGAAGATCTTCGGTGGCTCGGTGTAGTGCACCGTGTCGCCGAACGAGCAGTAGCGTGCCTCGTCGGCCAGCAAGTCGGCCTCGCTGCGCGCGGATGCGCTGGCGAACGGAACAATGTGATGCGGATCGGCGTGCGGCATGGATCAGATGTCCTGGTGAGAACGATGGGGATGCGCGTGCAGTTCACCGGCCAGCAGGCGCGGCAGCGCCGCGCGCGCCTCGGCGAAACCGTGCATGGGCAGGTGCGCGTAACCCTGCTCGCGGCAATGCGCGATCAGGCGATGCTTGGCGAACACGAAATCGGCCGAACCGGCGACGCAGAAATCGGAACTGCCATCACCGATCAGCAGCACGTTGGGCGCCAGCCGGCGCAAACCCTCGGCGCGCTCGCACTTGCAGGTGCCGCTGGCGGCGCGGCAGCCGGGGTTGGAATGCGGAAACTCCAGGCGCCAGCTGCGCGCGCCGGATTGCTCCAGGTGATTGGCCACGATCGGCAGGTCGCCGAGGCCATAGCGCGCCAGCAGTGCGTGGATGGCACGATCGAGGCCGTCGCTGACCACGGTCAGCGACACGCCGGCGGCGCGCGCATCGGCGACGAACGCGGGGAATGCCGGATCGATGGCGATCGACGCCACCGCCGCATCGAGTTGCGCCGGGCTGGCATCCAGCAAGGCGATCTGTCCGGCCAGGCACGCGCGCGAACCGATCTCGCCCAGTTGCCAAGCGGTTTCCAGCTCTTCCCATCCGGGCGCGCCGTAACGCTCCAGCAACAGGTCGGTGACATCACCGACGCTGACGGTGCCGTCGAAATCGCAAACAATGGTCCACTGATTCATGGACGAAATCATCCTGGAGTCAAGGTAGAGAAGGCGCGCGACGCGCGCCACGGCAGACGCAAGGCAATCTTGGCTATGACCACAAAATCGTAATCAAAGTTGCGTGAATGATTCATTCAGCACCGGCCCGCGCGGTTTGCGGCAGGAACTGCACGCGCACGCGCTGGCCCACGCGCAGCCCCGGTGCATCGAGTTGCAGCACGCACTCCAGATCGCGCGCGTCGTCGGGTTGATCATGCTGCGGCCCGAGTCGTACCGCGCCGTAAGTCAAACCCAGGCGCAGCACATGCGCGGCATAGCTGCGCCCGCCGCCAGCATCCAGCACTACTTCGGCGCGCATGCCCGGATACACCTTGTCCGCATAAGCTTCGTTCAGTTCCGCGCGCACGATCAAAGGGCGCTCGGGCAGCAGTTCCAACAGCGGCTGCGCATCGTCCGGACTGACCCGCGCGCCGACCTGCACCAGGCGCCGCGCTACGTACCCGGCCACCGGCGCATGCACGGTGTACAGCGCCAGCTGATGGCGCGCCGCGGCCAGGCGCGCCTGCGCAGCCTGCACCGCGGCGGCCGCGGCTTGCGCGTGCGCCTTGATCTCACCCAGCGCAGCGCGCGCTTCGGCCAACTCCTGACCGGAAGCCGCATCGGCGGCAACGGCGGCGGCGAGACGCTGCGCGCGCAATGCCGCGGCCGGCTCACCCGCAGCCAACATGGCCTGCTGCGCGTGTGCCTGCGCCAGGTCCGCGCGCGCCAGCTGCACGGCGATGCGCGCCGCGCCATCATCCAGTTGCACCAGCGTCTGGCCCGCGGCGACCTTGGCGTTGGTCGCCACCGACACGGCCCTGACCAGGCCCGGCACCGCTGCGCGCACCTGCAGCAGGCCGCCTTCGACGGCAACCTGCCCGCGCGCGATGGCGACATACGCGCGTGGCGCGGATGCCGGATCGCCGCCGGTCGCGGCGCCGCAGGCCGACAGCAGCAGCGCGGCGCACGCCGTCAGCAGCAGGACCATGGGCAGGTACTTGGCTTGGTTCATGCGACAGGCTCCTCGGCAGCAGCCGGATGCGGGTGGTGCTCGTCGGCCAGTACGCGACCGTCTTCCATGCGCAATACGCGGTCGGCGTGCGCGATCAGGCGCGGATCGTGGCTGGCGCACAGCACCATGGTGCCATGCTGGCGCGCGGCGCGATGCAGGATATCGATCACGGTCTGGCCGCTGACCGAATCCAGCGCGCTGGTGGGTTCATCGGCGAACAGCAGTTGTGGCTGCTTGGCCAGTGCGCGTGCGATCGCCACGCGCTGCTTCTCGCCGCCGGACAATTCGGCCGGGCGCAATTTGCGCCGATGCGCGAGACCGACCTCTTCCAGCGCGGCCTCGGCGCGGCGCCGGGTTTCCGCCGCGCCCAGGTCGAGGTAGCTCAGCGGCAGCTCCACCTGCTCAACCGAATTCAACGCCGGAAACAGGTTGAAGCCCTGGAACACGAAACCGATATGGCGCAGGCGGAAACGCTGCAATTCCTTGCGGTTCAGCTCCCACACCGGCTCGCCCAGTGCCACCACGCTGCCGGAATCGGGGCGCTCCAGGCCACTGAGGATGGCCAGCAGCGTGCTCTTGCCACAACCGGACGGACCGGACAGCAAGGTCAGCTCGCCGCCGGCCAGATCCACGCTCAGCCCTTCGAGCACGCGCGTGGACACCTTGCCCACGGTGAAACTCTTGGCCACATCGCGCGCGCGAATCGCCGGCACGGGGTTCATCGCGGCGCTCATCGCAACAGCTTCGCCGGATCGGCATTGCGCAGCGTGCGCACCGCCAGTAGCCCGGACAGCAGGGTGATGCCCATGACCAGCACCGCGCAGGCCAGGATGCCCAGCGGAGTGATCGCCACCGGCACGTTCTGGCCGTGCGCAAGCACCAGCACCAGCGCCGATAGCACGCCACCGAAGGCCAGTCCGATCACACCCACCCAGCCGGCCTGCTCCATGACCACGCGACTCAGCGCGCGGTGGCTGGCGCCGAGCGCATTCAGCGTGGCGTATTCGCTGATCGAGCCGGCCACGGCGCCCATCAGCGTCTGGCTGGTGATCACCGTGCCGACCAGAAACACCACCAGCGACATGAACACCACGCCCAGACCGGCGCCGGTCTCGAACAGCCAGTAGTGCACGGTGCGCGCAGCCAACGTGCTGGCCGTCCATACCGAATAGCGCCGCCCACGCTCATGCGGGTCGAGGCGGGCGGCCACGGCCGCGGCCTGCTGCGGATCGCGCAACCGCGCAAGGTAGTAGGCCGGGCGTGGATCGCCGCCCACGTTCAGGCGCCGCGCGGTCGCCAGCGAGGCGATGATATTCACCCCGCCCAGCGCGCGCAGGCCATTGGTGGTGCCGACCAGGCGCACGCGAAAACCGTTGAGAATGCCGCTCTGACCCACGCGAATGCCAAGCTTGGGCAGATCGGCGCGATCGACAATGATCGCATCGGGCTCGTTGAGCAGCGCGCGCAGCGCCGGCGGAATGACGCGCGCGAACGCCAGCGCATCGGGCGCGGTATCGACGCCGGAGACAAATACCGACACGCTGCCCAGCGCGCGGTGACCCCGCCAATCACCATTGACCCACTGGAACGGCTCGGCCTGTGCCACCTGCGGGTCCATCAGCAAATGCATCTCGGCGTCACGCGGAATGCTGCGTCCAGAATCGATGCTTTGCGTACCCGGATAGCCCGCCCAGATCTGTCCGCGCGAGGCATTGATGTACACCGCCGCGCCATCAAAAATGCCGAACACCAGCGCCAGTTGCACCAGCAGCAACACGCCCGAGAAGGCCACGGCCAGCGACGCCGGCAGATAGCGCCGCCATTCGTGGATCAGCGTCTTGCGTGCCAGGGCGACCATCAGCGCGCGGCCCGTGCGGGGCTGCGCTCATGCGCGCTGCCCGCCAGCGGCGAAGCGCCGCCCAGCGCCTTGTACAACCTCACCCAGGCCACGCCCTCCGCGGCTTGCGCGCCGCTGGCGACACTGCGCGCACGCAGCGCGGCATCCGCGGCGCTGCCTGCTGCGAGGCCATCACCCAGACCCAGCGCACTGCGCGTGGTGGCGGCCTGCGCAGCTTGCTGCGCCGCTTGCGCGCTCAGCTGCGCGGCGACAGCCTGCGCCTGCGCGCTGCGCAGCGCGGCGTAGGCCTGTTCGACCTCGCCCACAGCCGCCAGCACGGTCTGCCGGTAGTCCAGCACAGCGGCCTTGAGCTGATGCCCGTTGGCGCGGATCTGCGCCTGGCGCAGCCCCCAGTCGAACAGCGGCATGTTGATGATCGGGCCGAAACTGGGGATGGTGCGCAGGCGCCCGATCTCGCCGCCGGCGGTCTGCGCCGATGCCGTGGCGGTCCAGCCCAGGCCGAGGCGCGGATACAGGTTGGCGCGGGCAATGCCCAGCTCGCCCGCAGCGTGCAGCACCGCGGCCTCGGCGCGCTGGATGTCCGGGCGCGTGCGCAGCAGATTGGCGGGCGGCAATTGCGGCGGCAAGGCAGGCGGCAGCGGCAGCGGACCGGCGGCCGACAACGCGGCATCGGGCGCGGTCTCGCTGAGCAACACCGCCAGCTGCTGGCGCGCGATCGCCGCATCGGACTCGGCACTCGTCACCGCGGCAGCGGCTTCAGCGGCGCCGGCGCGTGCGCCTGCATTCGCCGCCGGCGCATCGAGATGCTGCGCCACGCGCACGGCGATCAGCTGCGCGCGGCGCCGGGCGATGCGCCGCATGTCCGCGGCCAGCTGCGCGCGCTGTTCGGCGGCGCGCAAATCCAGATAGCTGCGCACCACCTCGGCCACCAGGGCAGCGTGTGCGGCAGCCAGATCGGCCGCGGCCAGATTGGCATTGCCATCGGCGATGCGCTGCTCGCTCTCGCCGCGGCCAAACAGGCCGAACTGCCAGATCGCATCGAAGCCGATCTGGAAATAGCTGGCGGTGCTGCCCGGCGTCGGCTGCTCGTTGGTGTACAGCGAAGCGCTGGGCAGATGCCGATCGCGCGGCGTGCCCAGAAGCGCGCGCGCCGCGGCCAGACGCTCGCCGGCGGCCTTGAGGCCGAGATTCTGCGCCAGCGCGCGCTGCACCAGCGCATCCAGTACCGGATCGCGAAAGCTGCGCCACCAGTGCGCCAGATCCGGTGCCGGGCCCAGCGCGGTCGCAGCCGGCGCCTGCGTGTAGTGCGGCGGCAGCGCCAGGTGTGGTCGCGGCACGCGCGGCGCGATGGCACAACCCGCCAGCACCAGCACCAGGGCGCCCACCAATGCACGTGGCAGTTGCTGCCATCGCTGCGGGGATTCGCGTCCTGCCGTCTGCTGCACGTGAACTCGAACCTCAAGGCGCGCTCCGCGCCGGAACGCGCATGATACCCGCGCGCAAGATGTCCCCGAGTTTACGGCGCGGCTACCGCGTCGCGAGGATCAGGCCCAGTCGCGCGGCTGCAGATAGGCGGCCAGCCGCGCCTCGGCGCTGTCCGGCGCGGGCGCGTAACCGTACTCGTAACGCAGACGCGGCGGTAGCGACATCAGGATCGACTCGGCGCGCCCGCCCGATTGCAAGCCGAACAGCGTGCCGCGGTCATAAACCAGATTGAATTCGACGTAGCGCCCGCGCCGGTACAACTGGAACTCGCGCTCGCGCTCGCCGTAAGGCGTGTCGCGACGGTGCGCGACCAGCGGCAGATAGGCATCCAGAAAGCCCTGCCCCACGGCCTCGGTGAAGCGCAGGCAGGGCTCGAAGCCCCACTCGTTGAGATCGTCATAGAACAGGCCGCCGATGCCGCGCATCTCGCCGCGATGTCTGAGGAAAAAATACTCGTCGCACCAGCGTTTGTAGCGCGCATAGACCTCGCTGCCATAGGGCGCGCACAGCGCGCGTGCCACGCCGTGCCAGTGCGCGCAGTCCGCGTCGAAGGGATAAAACGGCGTCAGATCGAAGCCACCGCCGAACCACCATAGCGGCGCGGCGCCGGCCGGATGCGCCTCGAAGTAGCGCACGTTGGCATGCGTGGTGGGCAGGTAGGGATTCCACGGATGCAACACCAGCGACACGCCGACCGCGGTCCACGCCGCGCCAGCCAGCTCGGGCCGGTGCGCGGTGGCCGATGCCGGCAATTGCCCGCCCTGCACGCGCGAGTAACCGATGCCGGCCTGCTCGAACACGCCCCCCTGCTTGAGCACGCGCGTGCGCCCGCCGCCGCCCTCGCTGCGCTGCCATGCGTCCTCGATGAAACGCGCGCCGCCGTCCACGGCCTCGAGCGCGGCGCAGATGCGATCCTGCAGGCCACGCAGCAGCGCATCGACGCGCCCGGATGATTCGCTGAACATGCCGCGCCTCCGTTCAAAACCACGAGCTTACCTGCAGTACCCGGCGATGCCGCCGGCGTCAGCCATGGAACCACGGCGCAAATGGCCCCCGAGCTGCCGGGCACGCAATGGCCACCAGCGTCCGCCGATCGCGAGCGCGATGGACCCTGCGCTGGACCGGCCGGACCGGCGCCGAACAGTGCATCCACGACAGACTGCAGGACGGGAGTTTTCAAGGTTCCCTATACTTCCGCGCCCTCGCCGACGACCTCGCCGTGCCTTCGACCCCGGTTGCCATCGCTGCGTTCACTGCCGTGTCCGCACTGGGCACGGGATGCGCTGCGCACGTGGCGGCCTTGCGCACGGGTCGCAGTGGGCTGCGCCGCAATGACTACGCGCCGAACGGCCCGCCGCTGCCGTGCTGGATCGGCCGCGTCGACGATCGTTCCCTGCGGCCGGCTCCTGGCCTGGACACGCGTCTGCATCGCCTGCTGATACTGGCGCTGGCGCAGGACGACTTCGGCACACTGCTGACGCGGGCGCTGAGCGACTGCGGCGCCACGCGCGTGGCGCTGGTGCTCGGCACTTCCACCGCCAATATCGAAACCAGCGAACAGGCGTATCGGCGCCTCGATCACGGTCACCTGCCACGCGATCTGGCCGACGCGCGCGTGTACCACCTGCACGGCCCGGCCGAATGGCTGTGTGCGCACACCGGCATCGCCGGGCCGGCGTTCACCGTGTCCACGGCCTGTTCGGCCAGCGCCAAGGCGTTCGGCCTGGGCGCGCGCCTGCTGCATGCCGGCATCGCCGACGCCGTGCTGGTGGCCGGCGCCGACTCGCTGTGCTCCAGCACGCTGTATGGCTTCAATGCGCTGCAGCTGGTGGACGCCGCGCCGTGCCGGCCGTTCGACGTGGAACGCGCCGGACTGTCCATCGGCGAGGGCGCGGCACTGGTCCTGCTGCGCCGTGTTGCCGACGCACCCGGAGCGCCGCGCCTGCTGGCCTGCGGCGAGAGCAGCGACGCGCACCATCTGTCGGCACCGCATCCCGAAGGCCTCGGTGCGACACGCGCGCTGCAGGCGGCATTGCACGAGTGCGCGCTGCCGGCGCAAGCTTTCGATTACATCAATCTGCATGGCACCGCCAGCCGCCAGAACGACGCCGTCGAGGCCGCGCTGGTCGCGCAGGCGCTGCCCGGCATCAGCGCCAGCTCGACCAAGGGCGCGACCGGCCACACCCTCGGCGCGGCAGGCGCGCTGGAAGCCGTGCTCACGCTACTGGCGCTGCACGAAGGCGTGGTGCCGGCCACGGTCGGTTGCATCCGGCCTGAGCCGGGCATCGCCGCGCAGTTGGCACTCGTGCCGCAATCTCGCGCATTGCGCCGCGCGCTGAGTTTTTCGTTCGGCTTCGGCGGCAGCAATGCCTGCCTGGCCTTTGCCGGCGCGGACGCCGCATGAACACCGCGCTGCACGCCACGATCATCGGCTGGGGGCTGTGCGCGCCCGGGCTCGATGATGCCGCTGCCTTCGCGGATTGGCTGCGCGATCCGGCGCGGGCCTTGCCCGTCGGGCGCCACGCCAACGCGATGGCCGCGCGCATGACGCCGACCGAGCACCGGCGTGCGCCACATGCGGTACGCCTGGCGCTGGAAGCAGCCACGCAGGCAGTCGGCGCGCGCGATGCGAGCGCCATCGGCGCGGTGTTCTGCAGCGCCTTCGGCGACATGGCCAATACCGACGCCATTCTCGGCACGCTGGCGCAGGCGCCGGATCAGGTCTCGCCGACGCGTTTCACGCACTCGGTGCACAACGCCGCCGCCGGGCACTGGAGCATGGCCGCGGCCAGCCATGCGCCGATGAGCGCGCTGGCCTGCGGGCGCGAGGGCATCGGCCCGGCACTGCTGGCGGCACTGCTCGACATGCAGGCCAGCGCCGCGCCGCAGCTTGTAGTGCTGTTCGATACCGCCGCCGCCGGCGCGCTGGCCGATGTCGCGCCCTGCAGCCTGGATTTCGCCGCCGCGCTATTGCTGGCGCCCGCTGTCGACGAACGACCGGGTGCGCGTCTGCGCGCGCAAGTGGAAAACGGCCAGGCATCCGACAATGCCCCGCGCGATGCGCGTTTGCAGCCCTGGTACGCGGGCAATCCCGCTGCGCGCGCGCTGCCGCTGCTGGAGATCTGCCTGGGCGCCGCAGCACGACGCTTCACCTGGCCGCTGGGCTCTGGCACCCTGCTCACCCTGCACTGCGAGTATCGACCTTGAGCCCGACCCCCGGTGATCGTGTCGCCATCCTGATCCCCGCGCTCAACGAGGAGCGCGCGATCCGCGAGGTGGTGCTGGGCGCGCTGGCGGTCAGCGCGCGGGTGATCGTGATCGACGACGGCTCCAGCGACGCCACCGCCGCACGCATCGCCGATCTGCCGGTGATGCTGATCCGGCACCCCACGCCGCAAGGCAAGGGCGCCGGCCTGCGCGACGGTTTCCGCCGCGCGCTGGCACTGGGCGTGGATGGCGTGGTCACCATGGACGGCGACGGCCAGCACCTGGCCAGCGATGTGCCGCGCCTGCTCGCCGCCGCGCGGCAGTATCCGCAGCACATCGTCATCGGCGCGCGCATCCGCAACCGCGAACAGCAGCCGCCGGCGCGGCGCCGCGCCAACGCAGTGGCCGACTGGGGCATCTCCTGGGGTGCCGGCGTGGCGATCGCCGACAGCCAGAGCGGGCAACGCTATTATCCGCGCGCGGTCCTCGCGCTGGCCGATCTCAAAGCCGAAGATTTCGTGTTCGAGGCCGCGCTGCTGATCACGGCCTGTCGCGAGCTGGGCCTGGGCGTGGTCTCGGTGCCGATCGATTCGCGCTACCAGCCCGAGTTTCGGCGCAGCCATTTCCGCCCGGTGCACGACATCGCACGCATCACTTGGTACACCATCAAGCGCATCCTGCACTACGGCCACATTTTTGCCGCGCACCGCCGCGCCACCGCGCAGCCGCCGCTGGTCATTGATCCGCCAGCGCACGACGCCGAGGCATTGGCCGAAGCGCAAGCGCGCTGAACCCGAGCCGGGGACGCGGGGAAAGCCGCGCGCCATGCAGACGGTGCGGCGCACGGCTCTGCGCCAAGCTAAAACCTGAAGCCCACCAGCAACATGGTTTCGCCCAGGTTCGGCTCGTGGAAGCTGGCGTTGGAGATATGCCGCAGCGCCAGCAGGTAATGCGTGCCCTGCCAGCCCAGCGTGCTGACAAACTCATACGGGCTGGACAGCGCGCCGGTGCGGTTCTTGGTCAGCGCCACGTCGAATCCGAGGAAAGCCTGGCGCCAGAAGCCGGACACGCGCGCGCCGCCCATCGCCATCCACACCGGATGGGTCATGTATTCGTGCACATTGCGCGCGTTGACCGGACGCGGGCCGATCCAGCCCAGTTCGGCCTCGGGCGCCCAGGTCAGGTCATGGCCACCGAGCGTGAACGGGCGCGCGTCGCCGACCGCAGCGAAGAACGCCGCGTCAGCCCAGCGCCAGCCGGAGGTCTTGCTGCGCCCGCCCAGCACTTCGTAGCTGGCGGCATGAACGGGAATGAGCGCGGTGGCTAGCAGGCTGCCGAGCAGGACGAGTGACAACCACGCGGCGTGACGACGAGACATTGAATTTCCTCGGGACGTGACCCATGACAAGCTTGCTTGGACTATTATTGCTTAAGCATGGAACTTTGAACATCAACTGCGATCAAAGTTTCACTGCTGATCCACTTCACTGCTTGCCTACACAAATAAGGCCATGACTCCTGTTTGCAATCTCCCCCCGGGTGCCGAGGAAAACCTCGGCTTGCTGCTCGGTTTGGCACGCGCGCGACTGATCAGCGCGCTTGAAGCCGAGCTAGCCGCCAACGGCCTGGCCATCAATCACACCCAGTACGCCGCGCTCAAGCGCCTGGCGCAGTGCGCGCCGCTGGCGCCGGGCGAACTGGCACAGGCGCTGGGGCACGATGCCGGTGCCATGACGCGCGTGCTCGATGGCCTGGAGGAGAAAGGTTACGTGCGCCGCGAGCCCAACCCGGATGACCGGCGCTGTGTGCGCGTGATCCCCACCGAAGCCGGCGCCGCGCTGTGGTCGCGCATGCGCGGCTGCGGTGAACGCACCATGGCGCACGCACTGGAAAACCTGAGCGAGCCCGAGCGCGACGCGCTGCGCGATTTGCTCAAACGCATCGTCGAATCCCTGAGCTCCACCGACACTCCGAACTGAGTCCTGCCATGTCACCAATCCTCAAGCCGCTGACGCTGGCACTGGGCACCCTGCTGCTCGCCGGCTGCGTCAGTCCTGGTGGCCTCAAGCCACAGCAGGCGCCGCTTGCCGCCAACAGCCTGGCCATGGGCAACACGCTCTCCGGCGTGCCGCGGCAAGCCGCTGCGTGGCCTGCCGCCGACTGGTGGCGCAGCTTCCACGATGCCCAGCTCGATCATCTGATTCATGTCGCGCTGGCCAGCAATCCCGATCTGGCTGTAGCCGCGGCGCGTGTACGCCAGGCTGATGCCGTGGCCGCCGGTGCCGATGCCGCGCGCATGCCCACGCTGGGCGCTGGCGTGTCGGCCGACGGCATCCGCATCCCGCCGACGGTGATCGGCGCGCCGCTGGGCGGCCACTACGCCACGCTGTGGCGCGCCGGGCTCAGCTTCAACTACACCTTCGACTTGTGGGGTGGACAGCGTGCGCAATGGGAGGCGGCGGTCGATCAGGCGCGCGCCGTGGCCGTCGCGGCCAGCGCCGCGCGCCTGCAACTGGCCGCGGATGTGACCCGCGCCTACGTCGATTACGCCTACGCCGGACAAAGCGTGGCCATCCTCAAGGCCAATCTCGCGCGCAGCGCGCAGCTGCTGGATCTGACCCGCAAGCGCGTTGCCGCCGGCGTGGACAACCACATGCAACTGGCCGCGGCCAGCGCCGCACAGGCTACGGCCAGCCAGCAACTCGAAGCCGCGCAGCGCGGTGAACGCGCCGCGGCGCTGACGCTGGCCGCGCTGTGTGGCCAGGGCCCGGGCTTCGCCGACAGCCTGCACGCACCCGCGCCCTTGCGCGCCGCGCCGCTGGCGCTGCCGGCCACGCTGCCCGCCGCGCTGCTGGCGCGGCGTCCGGACGTGACCGCCGCATTGTGGCGCGTCGAGGCCGAGGCGCGAGCGATCAAGGTCGCGCGCGCGGCATTCCTGCCCAACATCAACCTCGCCGCCGGGCTCGGGCTGGCTTCGCTGGGCGCGGGCAATCTGCTCGAAGGCGCCTCGCACTACGAGCAGTTCGCCCCGGCAATCAGCCTGCCGCTGTTCGACGGCGGCCGCCTGCGCGCCAATCTCGCCGGTCAAGATGCCGCCTTCGACGCCGCGGTCGCGCAATACAACGGCGTGCTCGTGCAGGCCATCCACCAGGTCGCTGATGGCGTCAGCGCCACGCAATCACTGGACCGTGAACTGCGCGCGCAGGAGCAGGCGCATGCCGCCGCCGCACTGTCCTGGAAACTGGCGCAGGACCAGCTCGGCGCCGGCGTGATCAGCGAAATGCAGGCGCTGCAGGTGCAGCAGTATCTGCTGCAGGCCGAGCAGCGCCTGGCGCAGCTGCGCGCCGACCGGCTCAGCGCCGGCGTCAGTCTCGTCGTGGCGCTGGGTGGCGGCTATGTGCCGCCAGCCGATACCCCGACACCCACCAATGTTGCCGAGATCCAGCCATGAGCACGCCCGAACCCACCACTTCCGCCACCGCGGCGTCCAACCCGCGTCGCAAGATATTGCTGCGCCTGGTGTTCGTCATCGTCGTGCTCGCACTGCTGGCGTGGGGCGCCTGGTACTGGCTGGATGGCCGCTGGTACGCCAGCACGGACGATGCCTATGTGCACGCCAATATCGTCGAGGTCACCCCGCTGGTGCCGGGCACCGTCACCGCCATCGATGCCGATGACAACGACTTCGTACGCGCCGGGCAGACCCTGGTGCAGTTCGACGCCGCCGATGCTCGGGTTGCATTGGAGCGCGCCGAGGCCAATCTCGCGCAGACCGTGCGCCGGGTGCGCGCGTTGTATGCCGGCGCCGGCGCCGCGCAGGCGCTGCTGGCCACGCGCCAGGTCGAGTTGCGTCGTGCCGAACAGGACAATGCGCGCGTGCTCAAGCTCAAGGGCACCGGCGCGGTCTCGGCGCAGGACGTGCAGCATGCCGCCGATGCGCTGGCCGCCGCGCGCGCCGCACTGGGCGCCGCGCGCGAGCAGTTGAACAGCAGCCGCGCGCCGATCGCCGAGACCGTACTGGCCAGGCAGCCGGACGTGCTCGCCGCCGCCGCCATGCTGCGCCAGGCCTATCTGGATCTGGTGCGCACCAAGCTGCTGGCGCCGGTTTCAGGCTATGTGGCCAAACGCAACGTGCAGCTGGGCCAGCGCGTCATGCCGGGCACGCCGCTGATGGCCGTGGTGCCGCTGGATCATGTGTGGGTGGACGCCAACTTCAAGGAAACCAACATCGGCGACATGCGCATCGGCCAGCCGGTGACGCTGACCTCCGACGTGTACGGCGGCGGCGTGGTGTATCACGGCCGCGTGCAGGGTCTGGGCATCGGCACCGGCAGCGCCTTCGCGCTGCTGCCGGCGCAGAACGCGACCGGCAACTGGATCAAGATCGTGCAGCGCCTGCCGGTGCGCATCGATCTGGACCAGAACGAGTTGCTCAAGCATCCACTGCGCGTCGGCCTGTCGATGACGGTCGAGGTCAATCTGCACAACCAGAGCGGCGCCATGCTGGCCACCCAGCCGCGCAGCAGACCAGCGCTGCAAACGCGGGTCTACGATGGCCAGTTGCGTGCCGCCGATGCGCTGATCGCACGCATCATCCACGCCAATGCCGGGCATGCCTCGGCGCTGCCCGCCACGCACGCCACGCAGCGCTGAGCCGTCACCATGAGCGAACCGCTGTACCGCCCGGCGAACGTGGGCTTGACCACCTTCGCCCTGTCGCTGGCCACCTTCATGCAGGTGCTCGACCTGTCGATCGCCAACGTGTCGCTGCCGACCATCGCCGGCGACACCGGCTCGACGGTGACCCAGGCGACCTGGGTGATCACCTCGTTCACCGTGGCCAACGCCATCGCCCTGCCATTGACCGGATTCCTGGCCAAGCGCTTCGGCGAAGTGCGCCTGTTCGTGCTGGCCACGCTGCTGTTCTCGCTCACCTCGGCGCTGTGCGGCTTTGCCGCCAGCATGGGCATGCTGGTGGCCTTCCGCGCGCTGCAGGGCGCGGTGGCCGGGCCGATGTATCCAATCACCCAGGCGCTGCTGCTGTCGATCTATCCGACCGAAAAACGCCCGCAGGCGCTGGCGCTGATCGCCATGGTCACCGTGGTGGCGCCGATCGCCGGGCCGGTGCTGGGCGGCTGGATCACCGAAAACTATTCCTGGCGCTGGATCTTCTTCATCAATGTGCCGATCGGCATCTTCGCCTCGTTCATGGTCTGGCTGCAGATGCACAAGCGGCCGGAAACCACGCAGCGCCCGCGCATCGACTACGTCGGCCTGATCACGCTGATTCTCGGCGTGGGCTCGCTGCAGATCCTGCTCGACAAGGGCAACCAGCTCGACTGGTTCGGCTCGGACTTCATCGTGGTGCTGGCGATCATCGCCGCCATCACGCTGACCGTGTTCGTCATCTGGGAGCTGACCGACCGCGAGCCGATCGTCGATCTGAAGCTGTTCCGACACCGCAACTTCGCCGCCGGGACGGTGGCGCTGGTGCTTGCCTACGCGGCGTTCTTCGCGCTGAATCTGATCGTGCCGCTGTGGGTGCAGACGCAGTTGGGCTACACCAGCGAATGGGCCGGATTCGCCGCCGCGCCGGTCGGCATCCTGCCGGTGCTGCTGACGTTCTTCGTCGGTCGTTACGGCGGGCGCTACGACCTGCGCATTCTGGCCTCGCTGTCGTTCCTGGCCATGGGTCTGGTGTCGTTCTACCGCGCCGACTTCAACAGCATGGTCAGCTTCGGCGACATCGCCTGGGCGCAGTTCTGGCAGGGCCTGGGCGTGGCGCTGTTCTTCATGCCGGTGCTGACCATCCTGCTGTCCGACCTGGAAACGCGCGAGATCGCCTCCGGATCAGGCGTGGCCACCTTCCTGCGCACCGTGGCGGGCAGCTTCGCGGCCTCGATCACCACCTACGTGTGGGATCGCGGCGCCGCCGTGCAGCACGCGGTGCTGGGCGATCACATCAACGTGTATTCGCCCAACACGCGCGCGGCGCTGCAACAGCTCACCCAGGTCACCGGCAGTACGCAGGGCGCCGAGGCGGTGCTCAACCAGGTCGTGACCGCGCAGGGCTTCATGGTGTCCACCGTCGACCTGTTCTGGATACTCGGCTGGCTGTTCGTCGCTTTGATCGGCGTGATGTGGTTCGCCAAGCCGCCGTTCATCGCCAAGGCCAGCGCGGCCGCGGCCGGCGGTCACTGAGCGCGGCGCCGGCAGCCTGGGTCCTCCTGGCCGCGCATAATGGCGACTTCGTCGTGTCGAGGTTGCCAGCATGCACCCACGTTTGCTTGCCGCATCGGTCCTGGCGCTGGGTCTTGCGCTGGGCGGCTGGTTCATCGGCCACGGGTTCGCCTCGCGCAGCGCGCCGCGCAGCGTCACCGTGAAGGGCTTGGCCGAGCAGAACGTGCGCGCGAATCTGGCCGTGTGGCCGCTGCGCTACACCGAAGCCGGCAACGATCTGGCGCAGGTGCAGGCGCGCATCCAGCGCGACACGGCCAGCGTGCGCGCCTTCCTCGCACTGCACGGACTGGCGCAGGCGGTGGTGCAGCGCAGCCTGCAGGTGACCGATCGCGCCGCGCAGCAGTGGGGCAATGCGCAATACAAGGAGCGCTACATCGTCAGCGCGACCCTGCTGGTACGCAGCCAGGATGTGAACGCCGTGGCCAGCGCGGCGCAGGCCACCGGGCAACTGGTGGGACAGGGCGTGGCGCTGGAGTCGCAAGGCCTCGCCACCGGCCCCAGCTATCTATTCACCGGCATCAATGCGATCAAGCCAGCGCTGCTCAGCGCCGCGATCAAGGCCGCGCGTGCCGCCGCCGCGCAGTTCGCGCACGACTCCGGCAGCCGCATCGGCCCGATCGTGCGCGCCAATCAGGGCCTGATCGAAATCCTGCCGCGCGATCCGGTGCCCGGCGCGCGCGAGCAGCAGCAGATCGACAAGACCGTGCGCGTGGTCGCCACGCTGGATTACGCGCTGCGCGATTAGCGGCAGATCACTAGCCGGTCTCCGGCAGGCCGTGGCGGTGCACCGCGGCCACCGCGCGACCGGACGGATCGTTGCAATCGGCGAAGGCCTGCGACCAGCGGAACGCGGTCGGCGTGGAGCAGGCGATGGAAGGCCCGCCCGGCACCAGCCGCGCCGCGGCTTCGCCTGGAAAGTGGCGCTCGAACAGGCTGCGATAGAGGTAGGCCTCCTTGCTGCCTGGCGCGTTCACCGCGTAGCGGCGCGCGGCCATGGCCATCTGCGCATCGCTGATGCCGGCCTCGGCGTGCGCCTTCAGCGCATCGATCCAGCCGTAGCCGACGCCATCGGAGAATTGCTCTTTCTGCCGCCACAGGATCGCGTCCTGCAACAGGCCGCGCCCAGCCTCGCGCAGAATGGCCTTCTCCATGCGCCCGGCACCAGGGCGCTTGGCCGCCGGCGCGGTGCGCATGGCCGCGTCGATGAACTCGCGATCCAGAAACGGCACGCGCGCCTCCACGCCCCACGCCGCCATGGCCTTGTTGGCGCGCGCGCAGTCGTACAGGTGCAGCGCGTCGAGCTTGCGTACCAACTCGTCGTGGAATTCGCGGTCGTCCGGCGCCATGTGGAAATACAGGTAGCCGCCGAAGAGTTCATCCGAACCCTCGCCGGACAACACCATCTTGATGCCCATGGCACGGATGCGCCGCGCCAGCAGATACATCGGCGTGGACGCGCGCACCGTGGTCACGTCGTAGCTCTCGACGTGGTAGATCACGTCGCTGAGCGCGTCCAGTCCTTCCTGCACGGTGAAGTGGAAACCGTGGTGTGCGGTGCCCAGCGCCGCGGCCACCTGTTCGGCGGCGGCCAGATCGGGCGAGCCCTCGAGACCGATGGCGAAGGTATGCAGGCGCGGCCACCATGCCTCGCTGCGGTCGTCGTCCTCGACGCGGCGCGCGGCGAAGCGCGCGGTGATGGCCGCCACCAGGGACGAATCCAGCCCGCCAGACAACAGCACGCCGTACGGCACATCGGTCATCAGATGCCGGTGCACGGCGCGCTCCAGGGTCTGGCGCAGGGCCAGCGGCTCGGCCGGACCATTGCGCACGGCCTCGTAATCGCGCCACTCCGGCGCGTAGTACTGCGCCGGCGCGTCCATGCCGCGGGTGAGGAAGTGTCCGGGCGGGAACACTTCGATGTCCACGCACACGCCGATCAGGGCCTTCATCTCCGAGGCAACGTAGAGGCGGCCGTGTTCGTCGCGGCCTGTGTACAGCGGCACGATGCCCATCGGATCGCGCGCGATCAGCCAGTCGCCGCGCGCGCGATCCCACAACACGAAGGCGAACATGCCGTTGAGCACGTTGAGAAACGCCGCGCCCTGCGCACGCCACAGCGGCAGAATCACCTCGCAATCGCTGTCGGTGGCGAAGGCGTAATCGGGAAAACCGCGGCGCAGATCGCGGTGGTTGTAGATCTCGCCGTTCACCGCCAGCACCTGCGCGCCATCGCAGGACAACAGCGGCTGCGCGCCGTGCGCGACATCGACGATGGCCAGGCGCTCGTGCGCCAGCACCATGTGCGCGTCGGTGTACACGCCGCTCCAGTCCGGGCCGCGATGGCGCAGCAGGCGTGCCTGGCGCAGCGCCACCGGGCGCAGCGCCTCGGCCTGGCCCTGCGGATCGAAAATTCCGAAAAAGCCGCACATCGCACATCTCACCTGCACCGGGTGGATCATCACAGCCCATGCGGGCGCAGCATGTCAATCGACGCCACTGCGCGTTGCAGGGCTGCAACACGGACGCGCTGCGCGTGCAACGGCAGCTTCAAGATCGCGGTGCAATGAGATCCTTGCATGCCGAGCAGGATCTCGGCGCGTCATGCAGGCTCGTTGCGGAGTTGCCGCGGTGAGCTATCGATGCCGTTGGGCGGGCCACCCGCACAGTAATCGGGGAGCGGCTTGCCCATATCGCGGCCTCTGCGCCCGCTCATGGATTCCCGGTTCGTTGTAGGGTCGCATCGCAACAGCTCCAGGCTGCTCGTGCCTGGTGTTGCATCTGGAGTTTGGCTGCGCTGGCTGCACAGGAATCGACCATGCCAAGAAAAGGAAACGCACCCACCGCTGCCGGTGATGCTGGCAAAGCCCGCCGAATGACCGAGGTGCGCAGCCGCGAGGCCCTGCTCAAGGCGGGCGCCTTGCAGAACGCCATTTTCAACAGCGCGAATTTTTCGAGCATCGCCACCGATGCGAATGGCGTCATCCAGATCTTCAATGTCGGCGCCGAGCGCATGCTGGGTTATACGGCCGCGGAGGTGCTGAACAAGATCACGCCGGCGGATATCTCCGACCCGCAGGAGCTGGTCGCGCGTGCCATGGCGTTGAGCACCGAGCTGGCCACGCAGATCGCACCCGGCTTCGAGGCGTTGATATTCAAGGCCTCGCGCGGCATCGAGGACATCTATGAATTGACCTACATCCGCAAGGATGGCAGCCGCTTCCCGGCCGTTGTGTCGGTCACCGCCCTGCGCGACGCACACAACGCAGTCATCGGCTACCTGCTGATCGGCACCGACAATACCGCGCGCAACCTGATTGAAGTGGAGAGGACAAAGCTCGATCAAGCGCTGCGGCACGCCAACTTCGAGCTCGAACGCGCCAAGGTCGTGGCGGAAAAGGCCAGCCTCGCGAAGTCGGAGTTTCTCGCCGCGATGAGTCACGAGATCCGCACGCCGATGAACGGCGTGATCGGCATGATTGACGTGTTGCAGCAGAGCAGCCTCAACGCTCAGCAGATCGAAATGACCAATATCATCCACGAATCGGCGTTCGCCCTGCTCGCCGTCATCAACGATATTCTCGACTTCTCCAAGATCGAAGCCGGAAAACTCGAAATCGACAGCGTGCCCATGTGCGTCGCGGACGTGGTTGATGGCGTCTGCAAGGTCATGGACATCATGGCCCTCAAAAAAAAGGTCGAGCTGACGCTGTTCACCGATCCGGCCATTCCCACCGAGGTGATCGGCGATCCTGGACGACTGCGCCAGATACTGACCAATCTGGTGAGCAACGCAGTCAAGTTTTCCAGCCTGCAGCCGCGCAGGGGCCGCGTGTCAGTACGCGCCATGCTGGTTGAAAGCGACGCGCAACGGGTGATGCTGGAGTTCCAGGTAGCCGACAACGGTATCGGCATCGATGACGACACGCTCAAGCGATTATTCACGGCCTTCATCCAGGCCGACAATTCCACCACCCGAAAATTTGGCGGAACCGGACTGGGACTGGCTATCTCGCGGCAACTGGCCAACATCATGGGCGGTGAAATCACCGTGCATAGCAAGCCGGGCAAAGGCTCGCGGTTCAAGGCCAGCATTCCTTTCACCTTGCGCGGCGAACACCACGATGCCGGTCGATTCGCGTCGCGATTCGCGGCGTCAGGATCCGATTTGCAAATGATTTCCGGGCTTCCCTGTCTGGTCGTAGGCGGTCCGGACGGGACAGCCGACGATCTCGCCACCTATCTCGCCTATGACAAGGCCGTGGTAGCACGCGCGACCGATCTAGCGGCTGCCCGACAATGGATAGACAACCATCCGCCCGGACCGGGGATCATCGTTGTCGACACCGGCATCGCCTCATTCCCGCTGACTGACCTGCTCGCCACGGCCCGCGCCCACCCAGGCAATGGAATTCACCTCATCGTCGTCGGGCGCGGCTGGCGTCACGGGCGGCGTTATGTGCATGACGACCTGCTGCGCGCGGAAGGCAACCTGCTGACCCACAGGGTGCTGCTCAAGGCGGTGGCGGCTGCGGCCGATCGCGCCATGGAGCCTGAGCGGGAAAGCTCCCCGGATGATGTCAACGCGACATCCCCTGCACAGTCCACAGTGACAGCGGTGGAACGGCGCCGCGAACGGATTCTCGTTGCCGAAGACTACGAGATCAACCAGAAAGTCATTCTGCGGCAACTCGGTTTGCTGGGCTTTTCCGCGGACGTCATCGTCAACGGCCATGATGCGCTGAAATGCTGGCGCCGCGGTGATTACGCGATGCTGCTCACCGATCTGCACATGCCGGAAATGGATGGCTTTGGACTCACCGCTGCCATCCGGCGCGAGGAAGGCGAGGGCAAGCGCCTGCCCATCGTCGCCGTGACCGCCAACGCCCTCAAGGAAGTCGAAGCCCATTGCAAGGAAGTCGGCATGGACGATTACCTGTCCAAGCCCGTGCTCCTCGACAAGCTCAAGGCCATGCTGGAAAAGTGGCTGCCAGCCCCTGACCCGCATACAACCCAGGGCGACACCGCCGCATTGCCCGCGCGCAAGCATCTGGCCTTGCTGGATACATCGGTTCTGGCACAACTGGTCGGCGACGACCCGGCGGTGATCGCGGACTTTCTGCAGGACTACCAGCGTTCCGCGCAGGATATGGCGATGCGGATTCAATCCGCGCTTGCCCTCGGCGATTGGAAAGCGGTGCGCGATGGCGCCCACAAACTCAAGTCTTCCTCCCTCTCAGTCGGTGCGCTCGATCTGGGTGATGTCTGCGCGCGGCTGGAACATGCGGGCCGGATGGCTGATGCCGAAGCGGGTCAGGCCCTCGCCAGCGAGTTCGGAAACGCCATGACCGGGGTTCTGGCCGCGATCCATCAAGGAGGACATTGATCATGGCGGCGCCGCGCGTCTTGATCCTGGACGACGAACCGTTCCAGCTCAAACTGCTGTCGCGCCAACTCGCCAACCTGGGGCTGGATCGGGTGGACACCTTCACGTCCGGCCAGGCAGCACTGGCTCTGCTGGAACAGCAGGCTTCCGACGTGCAGATGATATTTCTCGACCTCAACATGCCCGGCATGGACGGCGTCGAATTCATTCGCCGGCTCGTGGATATCCACTACACCAGCGCCCTGGTACTCGTCAGCGGCGAGGATGAGCGCATCCTGGATACCTCGGTGCGGCTTGCCCGCGCCCATCACCTGAATGTGCTGGGCCACGTGAACAAGCCGGTACAACCCGAAACGATCCGCGCGCTGCTGAAAAGGTGGCGCAACATGGCGCCCAAGACTGCCGGCGAGGCGCGCAAGCGCTACAGCGCCGCGCAGGTCCGGCATGCCGTCGCCAGTGGCGAGCTGGTCAATTATTACCAGCCCAAGGTGGAAGTGGTGAGCGGCGCCCTCAAGGGCGTGGAAACCCTGGTGCGCTGGCGTCACCCCGATGACGGGCTGGTGTTCCCGGACCAGTTCATCGGCGTGGCCGAGGAGCACGGCATCATCGACGACCTGACCCGCATCGTGCTCACCGAGGCGCTTGCGCAGGCCAGACGCTGGCGCGAGGCAGGCCTGGTGCTGCGCATCGCGGTCAACGTTTCCATGGACAATCTGGCGCGGCTGGATTTCACGAATTTCGTGCTGGGTCAAATCGTCCGCGCGGGTGGCGCGCCGGACGAACTGATCCTGGAAGTGACGGAATCCCGCCTGATGACCGATGCCCTCGCGTCGCTGGACACGCTCACGCGCTTGCGGCTGAAGAAAATCAGTTTGTCCATCGACGATCTGGGCACCGGCAATTCCTCACTGGCGCAACTGCGCGACATCCCCTTCGACGAGATCAAGATCGACCGCAGCTTCGTCCATGGCGCCTGTCGCGACAACACCCGCAACGCCATTTTCACCGCCAGCCTCGCCATGGCCCGGCAATTGGGCATCGTGACCGTGGCTGAAGGCGTGGAAGACCAGGCGGACTGGGATTTCCTGCGCCAGCAAGGTTGCGACCTGGCGCAGGGTTACTTCATCGCCCGCGCCATGCCCGCCGAGGATCTGCCCGCGTGGCTGGCTGATTGGGAAACGCGTCGCCCCCTGCTGGCGCCGGCATGAAGGACGGCCGCGGGATGCTGTGGTGATGGAGGTCGGAGCCTCGGCTCGGCTACGGCGTAGTGCCCAGTTCGCGCCACTTGTTGGCGAGGTAGGCTTGGATACCCGGTCCAGGTGACCTTGCCCCCGAGAAACGTATCCCTTGGCCATCAGCCGAGTGCGGCAAGCTCGTGAGTCAGTCTTCCAGAGCCGAACCACCACCGCCCAGATCCGCCGCAATCAGCCGGAACTGCTCCAGCGCGGCTTCGAGATCATCGACGATTTCCTGCGCGATCACCTCGGGCGCGGGCAGGTTGTCGCTCTCGGCCAGGCTGTCGTCGCGCAGCCAGAAGATATCCAGGCTGGCCTTGTCGCGCGCGATCAGCTCGTCGTAGCGGTAGGCACGCCAGCGGCCTTCGGGCGCGTCCGCGTTCCAGGTCGGCACACGCGCATGCCGGTTGGCCGTGTGGTAGCAGGTGACGAACTCGTCCAGATCCTCGCGCTTGAGCGGAGCGGTCTTCAGCGTGAAGTGCTGGTTGGTGCGCAGGTCGTAGATCCAGAGCGTCTTCGTCCATGGCGTCTCGGACGCCGGCTTCTTGTCGAAGAACAGCACATTGGCCTTGACGCCCTGAGCGTAGAACAGGCCGGTGGGCAGGCGCAGCAGGGTATGCACCTCGCACTCGTGCAGCAGCTTGCGGCGGATGGTCTCGCCGGCGCCGCCCTCGAACAGCACGTTGTCGGGCACCACCACGGCGGCGCGGCCGTGGATGTCGAGCAGCGTCTTGATGTGCTGCACGAAGTTGAGCTGCTTGTTGGACGTGGTCGCCCAGAAATCATCGCGCTCGATGATCTCCTTCTCGGAGGTCGTGCGGCCGTCCTCGCCGACGATCATCGTGCTGGATTTCTTGCCGAACGGCGGATTGGCCAGTACCACGTCGTAGCGCTCGCCTGGGTCGCTGGCCAGCGCATCGGTCACCTGCACCGGCACACTGGTTTCCGAGCCGATGCCGTGCAGCAGCAGGTTCATCGCGCACACCCGCGCCGTCGCCTGCACCAGTTCGACGCCGGTAAAGGCATTCTCGCGCAGATGCTGTTTCTGCTCGCGCGTCAGGTTGGGGTGGTGCGCGATCACGTAGTTGTACGCGGTGAACAGGAAGCCGCCGGTGCCGCAGGCCGGATCGCAGACGTATTCGTCGGGTTTCGGCGCGATGCAGTCGACCATGGCCTGGATCAGCGCGCGCGGAGTGAAGTACTGGCCGGCGCCGCTCTTCAGATCCTGCGCGTTCTTCTCCAGCAGGCCTTCGTAGGCATCGCCCTTGACGTCCACGCCCAGCGCCGACCAGTTCTCCTTGTCGATCAGGTCGACGATCACGCGCCGCAGCTTGGCCGGGTCCTGGAACTTGTTCTGCGCCTTGCCGAAGATCAGGCCCAGCGTGCCCTTCTGCTGGCCCAGCGCTTCGAGCACGTGGCGGTAGTGATCGAACAGCTCGTCACCATCCTGCGCCACCAGCGTCGGCCAGGCATACGCAGCCGGGACGATGCTTTTCTGGCGATACGGCGGCTGCGTGCGCTCGTCGGCCATCTTCAGGAACAGCAGGAACGTGAGCTGCTCGACGTAGTCGCCGTAGCCCATGCCGTCGTCGCGCAGCACGTTGCAGTAGTTCCAGAGCTTTTGGACGAGGGTGGATGCGTTCACAGGCTTCCTACCGCGCCGCGCCAGGATGCGGGCATCGCCCTAGGCGGCACGAGCAAAATCGAGGATGGCCCGCTGATCCGTCACCGGCACCACCTGCGCGCCGGCCTCGATCAGCCCTTGCCGCACTTCCTCGAACGCACCCACGTTGTCCGCATGGGCCTCCGGCTGCTGGACTGGCAGCAGCACAGCGGGTAACGCAAGCTGGCGTTGCAGATGACGCAGTCGACCGATCCATTGGTTGCCGTGGTCCAGCACGCGTATGGGATCGCCCTGCGCCAGATGCAACGGCTTGATTACGCGTCGGACGATGCCATCAGCTCCTACCTCGGCGAATGGCACGGGGAAGCGCACGGCATCTGTTCCCAGAGTGGTTTTGCGATAGCGCCCCGCCAGTCCTTCATGACGGAACACGCCGCGCAGCGCGCGGTCGAGCAGCACTTCCTGGTACTCAGCCGTCGCAAACATGTGCTCGACATACCGCTCATACAGCGCATCGAGCGTGGCTTCGACATCATCAGTCATCACCGCGCGAACCGGCGAGAAACGAAAGAGCGATTCGCGCGGCCTCACCAGCTCGTCGAACGCGCGACCGCCCCACGCTGGCGTCGCTTCGGCCAGAGCCGTTATCCGCAGTATCTCGACTTCGAAATCCTTGCGCGCCGCGTTGAACACCTGCCGGTCGAGGGTGTCGAAAAACGCGCCGATTCGACGCCACTTCGGGTTGAGCCGAAAGATGAATGCGCCTGTTGCCGATGCATGAAGCACCACGCCGACGTTGGCGAATTCTTCGGTCTGCGCATAAGGCAGAAACCGGATAATGGCGTAGCGGGCGGCGGTCGTCATTGTGTTCTGCCCCTGCGGATGTTGATGCGTTCATCAAGTCGGGCGCGACGGGCAGTCCAGTCTATACCAACCGGTAACGTCGCCTCGGGGTCGAGCCAATTCCACTGTTCGGGCATGGATGCCAGCGCCTCATCGAACGAAGGCAGCGCGGCGCGCAGGCGGTTGGCTGCGTCGGTCCAGTTGATCCAGTCCTCGAACAGAGCGCTCGCATCGCCATGGAACACATGAGTTGCGAAAAATGTCGACTCATCGAATTCGCGATCGAACGCCAGGTTGTGGTCGATCACCAGCATGGCGTCACCCGCCGCGCGCCAGAGCAGATTGGGATTACCGCCCAGCTCCGACAGGGTGCGATCCGCGTTTTCCACCCACCAGTCGAACGCCAGCAACCGGCGACGCAGCGCCACATCAACGTTGCGAAGCTGCGCAATGGCAAAGTCCTGAACGCCGGATTCCAGTCGCGAACCGAATGCCGTACTCGCGCCCAGGGCTCCACCTTCAGCACCCAGCGCCGCGACCAATTCGGCAGGCACCTCCAGCAACGTGAACGGCGGTATCGGCAGATCGAGCGCACGCCCCAGGTGCGCGCAAAGCCACTCGGCCACAAGGCCGCGCTGCGTGGTTTCGCGACCCTTGGCAACGTAGAGCGCATCGTCCTCGGCGCGAACCAGAAAAGGGCGCGTTCTGCCCTGCTCCATGCGGCGCAGGATTTCGACGACGCGCAAGGCGCTCATCCGGCATCACCCGCGAATGCGCGCGTCAGCACGGATTGGCGCAGCGCCTGGGCGCGCTTGAGGTTGGCGTCCACCTCGGCCTCGACCTCACGGACGATGGACAGTCGGCGATCGACTTCGGCGACGATGCGGTGTTGTTCGCGCAGAGGCGGCAACGGAACTGGAAGCGTCTTGACGATGCCTAGATTCAAGATCTCCATGGTCCCGCCATGTGCCTGTCCCTTAAAGAACAGGGTAGCCCACGCAGATTGGAGCATGTACGCAGCGTAGGCCGGTGCAATGAAGGATGGGTTGAGCGACAGTTTGATCAAGCGCGGATTGATGATGCCGGGCCTGGCGTTTTCTGGCAGCACGAGCACTTTCCCGGCTGTACCGACCAAACTGATGAGCAGATCACCCGGCTTGACGGTGCAGTTCTCGAGTTCACGGAACTTGGCTTCCTCGATGAAGTAATCGCCGAAGCTGTGATCACCTCGGATCACCTGCTCTTGACCATAGATCTTGTATCCCGAAGGAACATAGACGTCCTTCTTCAGGGCGCTTCCAAACGGCCCGGCTTTAAGTGCATGTTTGTCGGCAGACGACACTTGCTCGAATCCGCACCACACCCACCCCTCCGGCAACTTGGGCAAGCCGCTGGTATCGGGCGCCGCAGGTTCCTTGTACTTGCCATTGCCCTTCCACTGGCTGCGACGGGTGTCGAGGATGCGCTTGAGAAGTTGTTCCCCCGTTTCATAGGGCAGGGCCGCTCCCGGCTTCCTGCCTCCCGCGGCATTCGCACTTCCCTGTGCAGCAAGCTCGGCGCCGGTCTCGAAGCTGCGGCCTTCGCGACGGGCGCGGTCGGCTTCGGTCTCAACGAGCCGGCCTTCGACGGCGGCCTTGAGCACGGAAGCCTTGTAGCGCTTGAGCTGCGCCTTGACGCGCTGCAGGCTGGCCACGGCCTGGTCTAGGCGGGAGAACTGCTTTTCGATCTCGGCGACAATGCGGCGCTGTAAAGCAAGTGGAGCCAGCGGCAAGCGTATATCGCTGATCTTGCTCGCGTTCACGTTGGGGATAGCGATGCCAGAAGTGTTGTCAGCAATCTGCTGCCAATAGTCGCGGCTCTTGAGGAAGTAAGCCAAATATCGCCCTTCCACCGTAGGGCCGGGGCGGAAGCGGATGAGGTAAGACGCGAACACGGATGGCTTCACTCGGGTGATCAAATAACTCACGCCGACCGATCCAGCGCGCGAGATGACAATGTCTCCCTCGTGCAAGAGGTATTTGTCGACGTCTGGCGGTTCGTCGGTGCAAAACGGAACAGTGGACCAATCTATCTCCCCGGATGTGATGTCTGTGGTTCGCAGCAGTCGAATACGACCGCCTTCGCTCATTGCCTTCGTGGTCCAGCCGTATTGCGGTTTAGAGCAAACACCACCGATGGTGACAGTTGACCAGCGCATTCCGGATCCCGCTTCCCCATCTGCGTAACTCACGCCACCAACTCCCGATTCAGTTCCTCAATCACTTTGGGTAGCTGGGTGCCGAACAGTTGATGCACGCGCGCCAGGCCCCCGCGCTGGTTGAAGGGTGCGGCGTCGAAGTCTTCGAGGCGGATGTCGAGGCTGGCGGCGATGTGCTCGGCGATCCGCTCCAGCCACCACTGCTGCTCGTCCCCAAACGATTTCCCATGGGCCTGCTGCTGGCCCAGCCAAGCCTTGAAATTGGCGGCGACGCGCTCGGGGTACGGCACCAGCTCGTTGTCCTGATGCATGGCATAGCGCACCAGGCTGACCAGATCGGTGAGGATACGCTGGCGGCTGGCCCCTTGGACTTTGCTCTGGTCCAGCGCGGCATAGGCCTGCCAGAGCGCGCTCTCGTCCAGCAGATACGGCGGCGCCTGCAGGCTGTCGGCCAGTTGCTTGATGGCCTCGAAGGTCAGTGGGGCGCGGGTGGGCCGGTTGTAGAGAATCTGCAGCGCGGTGATCTCGTCACGGTGCTGGGCGATGAACGACTCGAAGGTCTCGACCATGCTGCGCGCGCGATCGCTAGCGGCGGCGCTGAAGCCGGCCTCGATCAGGTGATCGGCCGTCACGGTGTCCACCACCATGTCGGCCTGCTGGCGCAGCCGCAACAGCAGCTCGCGCAGCGCGGGATCGGACAGCGGCTTGGCGGCTTCGGTGAGCGCGGCGCGCAGTTCGCCGCCCTCGCCCGCGAGCTGTGGCGCCGTGGCAGATGCGGGTGCGCTGAAGTCGCCGTGCAGCGCATCGACCAGCCGTCGCGACAAATCCTTGAGGCCGTAGCCGCCGCTGGCGGCGACCACCCTGGCCTTGTCGGCATCGTCGATGTCGCGATCCAGCCGTGCGAGGCGCGCGGCCACCGACGAGATCACTTCCGGCTCGACGTTGCCCAGCGCGACCGCCTGCAGCAGCTTGTCCAGCGGCACGGACTTCTTCTGGTCCATCGGCCGGCTGTCGGTCTTGTCGCGCTCGCACACGCCGACCGCGTCGACGATGACAAAGTGGTCCTTGCTGCGCGCGTCCGGCGTCACCGCCTGCAGGTCGGCCGGATTGATCACGCGCACGCCGCGACCCTTCATCTGCTCGAAGAACGAGCGCGACTTGACCGAGCGCATGAACATCACGATCTCGACCGGCTTGATGTCGGTACCGGTAGCGATCATGTCCACGGTGACCGCAATGCGCGGGTGGTAACTGGTGCGGAAGGCACGGATCAGGGACTCAGGCGTGGCGCCCGTCGTGCGGTAGGTGATCTTCTGCGCGAACTCGTTGCCCTTGCCGAATTCCTCGCGCAGGATCTGCACGATGGCCTCGGCGTGGTTGTCGTCCTTGGCGAACACCAGGGTCTTGGGCACCTCGGTACGGCCGGGGAAGATCTCGCCGAACAGGCGATCGCGGAAGGTGCGCACCACGGTGCGGATCTGGTCCGGGGTCTGCACGGCGCGGTCGAGCTCGGCAGGGTCGTAGGCGAAGTCCTCGTCGAGCTGCCAGTCGCTGCGCCGGCGCGTCTGGCGATCGAGCAACTGCACGTAATAGCCGGCCTCGACGGTGCTGCCCTGCTCGCTCACGTTGGTGCGGATGCGGTAGACGTCGTAGTTGACGTTGACGCCATCGGCCACGGCCTGCGAGTGGCCGTATTCCATCACCAGGTTCTGGTTGAAGAAGCCGAAGGTCTGCTTGCTGGGCGTGGCGGTCAGGCCGATCAGGTAGGCATCGAAGTATTCCAGCACCTGCCGCCACAGGTGGTAGATCGAGCGGTGCGCCTCGTCGGTGATGACGATGTCGAAAGTCTCGATCGGGAACGCCGGGTTGTATTCCAGCGGCGGCGTGTCCTTGAACAGCCCTTCGGCGTCCTCGGTGCTGTGCTCCTCGTCCTCGTCGGGGAGTTCGCGGCCCTTGAGCATCGAGTACATGCGCTGGATGGTGCAGATGACCACGCGCGCGGACGTGTCGAGCTGGCTGGAGGTGAGGTGCTGGACGATGTACTCCTCGCCGAACTTGTAGTTGTTGTAGGGCGAGACGTACTGGTCGAACTCCTTCTTGGTCTGCCGGCCCAGATTGCCGCGATCGACCAGGAACAGCACCCGGCGCGCGCCGGCGAACTTGATCAGGCGGTAGCTGAGCACGATCGCCAGCAGGGTCTTGCCGGAGCCGGTGGCCATCTGCACCAGCGCGCGCGGGCGGTTTTCGCGCAGCGACTGCTCCAGCTTCGCGATCGCCTGCGGCTTGGGCGGCCACAGGTCGTCGATCAGCGACGGCAACTGCTGCATGCGCGCGAGGAAGGTTCCAGCCGCGGTGTTGGCGGGCGCATCGGCGATCACGTCAGCGCGAACGGCGGGCGTTGCGCCTTGCGCTGGCGCCGCGATCAGCCACGCCGCCAGCGTCTCGGGCCGATGGAAGGCGAACACGGAACGCGCGCGCGGCTCGGGATCGAGGCCGTTGGTGTAGTGGGTTTCGACGCCGGTCGATTCATAGAGAAACGGCAGCGGCCGGCGCCAGGCGGGCAGGCTGGCAGGCAGACCTTGTGCATAACGACCGGACTGCGTTTCGACGCCGGTGAGCGTCGCGCCCTGCTTCTTGGCCTCGATCACGCCGCAGGCGCGGCCATCGACATACAGCAGGTAGTCGGCGGTGCCGTGGCCTTCGACCAGCGGAAACTCGCGAATCGCGACGCCGCGCGCGGCGTGCAGATTGACCTCGGCGAGGTTCTGCACCGCCCAGCCGGCGGCGCCGAGCAGGGTGTCGATGGTCTGCCGCGCGGCTTGTTCCGGGGTGAGGGCACCTCGTGGCGGCGTCATGATCGCTCCCAGACAGGCGCGTCCAGCCGAGCCCACTTGGTGCACGCGGTCGACTGGACAGCGATGGTGCGCAACAGCCCGCTCCCTTGGAATCAGCGCGCGCCATTATGCAGCAGAGAGTCGAACTTGCAGCGTGGTGGGCCCACCAGGACTCGAACCTGGAACCAAAGGATTATGAGTCCTCTGCTCTAACCATTGAGCTATAGGCCCGATGCTGTGCTGCACAGTGTAGCGGGGCAAAAATCGCCGGACTCTCACCCGCCCTCGCCTTTCGACTCGGGCGCTCGCCGGCGCGCAGCCGTGCTGCGCGAAATCCCGCCTCGCCCTCTGCTCTAACCATTGAGCTATAGGCCCGATGCTGTGCTGCACAGTGTAGCGGGGCAAAAATCGCCGGACTCTCACCCGCCCTCGCCTTTCGACTCGGGCGCTCGCCGGCGCGCAGCCGTGCTGCGCGAAATCCCGCCTCGCCCTCTGCTCTAACCATTGAGCTATAGGCCCGATGCTGTGCTGCACAGTGTAGCGGGGCAAAAATCGCCGGACTCTCACCCGCCCTCGCCTTTCGACTCGGGCGCTCGCCGGCGCGCAGCCGTGCTGCGCGAAATCCCGCCTCGCCCTCTGCTCTAACCATTGAGCTATAGGCCCGATGCTGTGCTGCACAGTGTAGCGGGGCAAAAATCGCCGGACTCTCACCCGCCCTCGCCTTTCGACTCGGGCGCTCGCCGGCGCGCAGCCGTGCTGCGCGAAATCCCGCCTCGCCCTCTGCTCTAACCATTGAGCTATAGGCCCGATGCTGTGCTGCACAGTGTAGCGGGGCAAAAATCGCCGGACTCTCACCCGCCCTCGCCTTTCGACTCGGGCGCTCGCCGGCGCGCAGCCGTGCTGCGCGAAATCCCGCCTCGCCCTCTGCTCTAACCATTGAGCTATAGGCCCGATGCTGTGCTGCACAGTGTAGCGGGGCAAAAATCGCCGGACTCTCACCCGCCCTCGCCTTTCGACTCGGGCGCTCGCCGGCGCGCAGCCGTGCTGCGCGAAATCCCGCCTCGCCCTCTGCTCTAACCATTGAGCTATAGGCCCGATGCTGTGCTGCACAGTGTAGCGGGGCAAAAATCGCCGGACTCTCACCCGCCCTCGCCTTTCGACTCGGGCGCTCGCCGGCGCGCAGCCGTGCTGCGCGAAATCCCGCCTCGCCCTCTGCTCTAACCATTGAGCTATAGGCCCGATGCTGTGCTGCACAGTGTAGCGGGGCAAAAATCGCCGGACTCTCACCCGCCCTCGCCTTTCGACTCGGGCGCTCGCCGGCGCGCAGCCGTGCTGCGCGAAATCCCGCCTCGCCCTCTGCTCTAACCATTGAGCTATAGGCCCGATGCTGTGCTGCACAGTGTAGCGGGGCAAAAATCGCCGGACTCTCACCCGCCCTCGCCTTTCGACTCGGGCGCTCGCCGGCGCGCAGCCGTGCTGCGCGAAATCCCGCCTCGCCCTCTGCTCTAACCATTGAGCTATAGGCCCGATGCTGTGCTGCACAGTGTAGCGGGGCAAAAATCGCCGGACTCTCACCCGCCCTCGCCTTTCGACTCGGGCGCTCGCCGGCGCGCAGCCGTGCTGCGCGAAATCCCGCCTCGCCCTCTGCTCTAACCATTGAGCTATAGGCCCGATGCTGTGCTGCACAGTGTAGCGGGGCAAAAATCGCCGGACTCTCACCCGCCCTCGCCTTTCGACTCGGGCGCTCGCCGGCGCGCAGCCGTGCTGCGCGAAATCCCGCCTCGCCCTCTGCTCTAACCATTGAGCTATAGGCCCGATGCTGTGCTGCACAGTGTAGCGGGGCAAAAATCGCCGGACTCTCACCCGCCCTCGCCTTTCGACTCGGGCGCTCGCCGGCGCGCAGCCGTGCTGCGCGAAATCCCGCCTCGCCCTCTGCTCTAACCATTGAGCTATAGGCCCGATGCTGTGCTGCACAGTGTAGCGGGGCAAAAATCGCCGGACTCTCACCCGCCCTCGCCTTTCGACTCGGGCGCTCGCCGGCGCGCAGCCGTGCTGCGCGAAATCCCGCCTCGCCCTCTGCTCTAACCATTGAGCTATAGGCCCGATGCTGTGCTGCACAGTGTAGCGGGGCAAAAATCGCCGGACTCTCACCCGCCCTCGCCTTTCGACTCGGGCGCTCGCCGGCGCGCAGCCGTGCTGCGCGAAATCCCGCCTCGCCCTCTGCTCTAACCATTGAGCTATAGGCCCGATGCTGTGCTGCACAGTGTAGCGGGGCAAAAATCGCCGGACTCTCACCCGCCCTCGCCTTTCGACTCGGGCGCTCGCCGGCGCGCAGCCGTGCTGCGCGAAATCCCGCCTCGCCCTCTGCTCTAACCATTGAGCTATAGGCCCGATGCTGTGCTGCACAGTGTAGCGGCAGGCGCAAAGCACGACGCCCGCGCATGGCGGGCGTCGTGTGGCGGCGAGCTGAGGATGCCGTGGCGCGCGCTTACTCGGTGTCGAGGAACGAGCGCAACTGCTCGGAACGGCTGGGATGCCGCAACTTGCGCAGCGCCTTGGCCTCGATCTGGCGGATGCGCTCGCGGGTGACGTCGAACTGCTTGCCGACCTCTTCCAGCGTGTGGTCGGTATTCATGTCGATGCCGAAGCGCATGCGCAGCACCTTGGCCTCGCGCGGGGTGAGCGAGGACAAGACCTGCTGCACGGTTTCGACCATGCCGGTGTCGGTGGCTGAGTCGACCGGCGAGAGGATGCTGCCGTCCTCGATGAAATCGCCCAGATGCGAATCCTCGTCGTCGCCGATCGGGGTCTCCATGGAGATGGGTTCCTTGGCGATCTTCATCACCTTGCGGATCTTGTCCTCGGGCATTTCCATGGCCTTGGCCAGCTCGTCCGGCGTCGGCTCGCGGCCGTATTGCTGCAGCATCTGGCGCGAGATGCGGTTGAGCTTGTTGATCGTCTCGATCATGTGCACCGGGATGCGGATGGTGCGCGCCTGGTCGGCAATCGAGCGCGTGATCGCCTGGCGGATCCACCACGTCGCGTAGGTGCTGAACTTGTAGCCGCGGCGGTATTCGAACTTGTCCACGGCCTTCATCAGGCCGATGTTGCCTTCCTGGATCAGATCCAGGAACTGCAGACCGCGGTTGGTGTACTTCTTGGCGATGGAAATGACCAGGCGCAGGTTGGCCTCGACCATCTCTTTCTTCGCGCGGCGCGCCTTGGCCTCGCCGATGGACAACGCGCGGTTGATGTCCTTGACATCGGTCAGCGGCATCGACAACAAGCGCTCGACGGCGAGCAGCTTTTCCTGCTCGGCGACGATCGCGTCGCGACGCGCCTTGATCGCCGGCGCCCACTTCTGACGCTTGCGCGCGAGGCTGTCAGCCCAAGTCAGGTCGGTTTCGTGGCTGGGGAAGCTGGCGAGAAACTCGGCGCGCGGCATGCGCGAATTCTTCACGCACATGTCCAGGATGGCACGCTCGTGGCCGCGGATTTCGCCGACCACCTCGCGCAATTTCCTCACCAGCAGGTCGATCAGCGCCGAGGGCAGCTTGAAGCCCAGGAACGCCTCACCCAGCGCGGCGCGATGCTTGTCGAGTTTCTTGTCGCCGACCTCGGCCTTGTGCGCGGCTTTCTCGAACTTGGCATACAACTGGCGCAGATCCTCGATGCGTTGCCGCACCACGAGCGGGTCGGGTCCGCTCGGGCCGGCTTCCTCTTCCTCGCCCTCGACCTTGACCGCGACGACGCCTTCTTCGTCGTCGTCGTCTTTGGCTATGTCGACCACCACCGGCGGCGGCGGCGCGACTTCTTCCTCGCCATCGTTGAAGCCGGCGATGACCTCGGACAGGCGCTTCTTGCCGTCCAGATGCTGGTCGAACTCCTCGACCAGCAGGCGCACCGTCCACGGGAAGCTGGACAGCGCGGTCTGCACCTGCGCCAGGCCTTCCTCGATGCGCTTGGCGATGGCGATTTCGCCCTCGCGCGTGAGCAGTTCCACCGTGCCCATCTCGCGCATGTACATGCGCACCGGATCGGTGGTGCGGCCGACCTCGGAATCGACCACGGAGAGCAGCGCCACGGCTTCCTCGGTGGCGGTTTCGTCGTCTTCGTTGGTAGGCGCAGCTTCGGGCAACAGGCCGACTTCGGGCGCGATCTCGTGCACCTCAATGCCCATGCCGTTGATCATGCCGATGATGTCCTCGATCTGTTCCGGATCGACGATGTCATCGGGCAAGTGGTCATTCACCTCGGCGTAGGTCAGGTAGCCCTGCTCGCGTCCCTTGGTGATGAGCCGCTTGATTTCCGATTGCTGCTCGTTGGGGGTATTGGCCATGCCGTGCACCGTGGGGTGAATGAACCTTCCAGTTTAATCAGTTGGCGACGTTCTGACCACTATTCAAGCGCGTGGTTCCTTGGCACGGAGCATGCGTTCAATGTGCTTCCAGCCAGAACGTCACCGGGCCATCATTGACCAGATGCACCTGCATGTCGGCGCCGAAGCGCCCGCTGGCAACCGGCGTGTGACGCGCGTGCGCCAGTTCCAGCAGGTGCGCGAACAGGTGCTCGGCCAGCGCCGGTGACGCCGCGGACGTGAGGCTGGCGCGCATGCCCTTGCGCGTGTCGGCGGCCAGGGTGAACTGGCTGACCAGCAGCAGGCCGCCACCGGTCTCGCTCAGGCTCAGGTTCATGCGCCCGGCGGAGTCCGCGAATACGCGGTAGCCGAGGATGCGGTCGAGCAGCCGCCGTACTTGCGGTTCACCATCGGCAGGCTGCACCGCCACCAGCGCCAACAATCCGGCCGCGATCTGCCCGACCATCGCGCCGTTCACCTCGACATGCGCGCGCTGCACGCGCTGGATCAGGGCGATCATCCGGTTTCCTCCGTCGTGCGGCGCACGCGCGCGCTGAATACACTGCGCCATTATCTCGCCGCGAGTCACCATGAACGATCCCGCGCAGGCGCGCATGCGCTGGCACGTCGCTTTCACCTATGCCCTGCTGCGCCTGGTCGGCCGGCTGCCTTTGCGCGTGCTGCACGCACTGGGCGCCGGGCTGGGCGCGCTGCTGTGGCGCGCCAACGGGCGCGAGCGGCGCAATGTCGAGGTGAACCTTGGCATCGTCTGCGCCGGACAGACACCCGCCGCGCGTGCGGCGCTGGCGCGCGCGTGCCTGCGCGAAACCGGCCGCGGCATCGCCGAACTGGGCAAAGTCTGGGGCGGTGGCGCTGAGCGCGCGTTGCGCCTGGTACGCGAAGTGCACGGACAGGAGTTGTTTGATGCCGCGCTGGCGCGCGGCCAGGGTTTGATCGTGGCGGCGCCGCACCTGGGCTGCTGGGAGTTGCTCAATCACTGGATCGGCGCGCGCACGCCGTTGGCGATCCTGTACCGACCGCCCCGGCAGCCGGCGTGGGAACCGCTGCTGCGCCACGCACGCGGCCGTTATGCGCCCGAACAGGTGCGCGCCGAGGGCAGCGGCGTGCGCAGCCTGTACCGGCGCCTCGCGGCCGGCGGCGTGGTGGGTATCCTTCCGGATCAGCAGCCGCGCGGCGGCGAGGGCGTGTTCGCGCCCTTCTTCGGCCTGCCCGCGGCGACCATGGTGCTGCTGCCGCGTCTGGCCGAGCGCACCGGCGCCACGGTGTTGTTCAGCTTCATGGAACGCCTGCCGCGCGGCGCCGGATTTCGCCTGCACTGGCGCGCAGCGCCTGCCGACATCGCCGCGGCCGATGCCGGGATCGCCTGCGCCGCACTGAATGCCGGCGTCGAGGACTGCGTGCGCAGCGCTTTCACCCAGTACCAGTGGACCTACAAACGCTGGTCGTTGCGCCCGGCGCCAAGCGACCCGGATGTGTACCGCGCAGCGCGTTGACGCGATGCCGCTCAGTCGCGGCCCAGTCCGGCTTTTTCCAGCGCAGCGAGATAGGCCTGCCAATTGCCTGCGTAATCGCGACCCAGGCGCGCCAGCGTGTCCCAGCTGAAGATGCCGGTGTCATGGCCATCGTCGAAGCGCAGCAGCACGCCGTATTGTCCAACCGGCTCGATGGCGCTTACCCCGACCGTGCGCTTGCCGGCCACCAGGATCTGCTGGCCGGGGCCATGGCCCTGCACCTCGGCGCTGGGCGATTGCGTGCGCAGGTATTCCAGCGGCAGACTGTAGTGCGTGCCGTCGGCCCAGCTCACTTCCAGCACGCGCTCGGCGCGGCGCAGACGCAGCTCGCTGGGCGCGGTGCTCAATGCACGCGCCCGACGTCCGGGCCATCCAGCTTCAGCGCCGGCGCGGCACCCGCCACCTCGGCCAGGGCCAAGCCATAGGGCTCACGGAAACTCACCGTGGACACCTCGGACCAGGCAAAGAACGAGGGCTCGGTCAGCCACTCGGCATCGGGCGAGACTTCCTGCATGTTGAAGCCGTCGTCCTCCAGCCCGAGCAGGCGCCCGATGTAACACACCTCGGACTCCTCCTCGCTGTCGACGTGCACGCCGATCACCGGCGCGTGGCCGCTGGCGGCCTGCACCACCTGCACGATGTCGTCGAGCGGGAAATCGTGCGGGCGCGGGATCTGCACGCCGCGTAATTCCAGCGCGCGGGTGATGAAACCGGCGTGCTCTTCGGGCGCTTCCAGCTCGGTCAGGTCGCGGTGACGCATGGCGTAGAGGCCATCGAAACCGAGCGTGTCGCCGACCACGGACAGCAGAAAGTACTCGCGGCCGATGCCCGCGACGTAACCGCAGAAGCTGCCGTGCTCGAGGTTGCCGCGCCATACGCGCACCAACTCGCCGGCACTCGCCGCCTCGCGCAGACGCGCGCGGAAGCCCGGTGTTTTCAGGGGGATGATCTTGCCCATGGTGAATGATTGATCGTGCCAGGGATGGATGGATGGCGCGTCGTCAACGCGCAGCAGGCAGGCGCCAGCAGGTCGATGAGCTTAGCAGCGACGACGACAGCCGGGGTTCAAAGAATGTAACGGGAGAGGTCTTCATCAGCCGCCAGATCGGCCAGGTGCGCATCGACATATTCGGCGTCAATCACGTATTTTTCGCCGGACTTGTCCGACGCTTCGAAGGAGATCGACTCCAGAAGCCGCTCCATCACCGTAGCCAGCCGGCGCGCGCCGATGTTCTCGGTGCGGCTGTTGATCTGCCAGGCCAGCTCGGCCAGGCGGCGCACGGCGGAGGCATCGAAGCTCAGCGTTACGCCCTCGGTGCGCAGCAACTCCTGATATTGCAGGGTCAGCGCGTGGCGCGGCTCGGTGAGGATGCGCTCGAAGTCTTCCACGCCCAGCGCCTGCAGCTCGACGCGGATCGGCAGGCGCCCCTGCAGCTCCGGGATCAGGTCCGAGGGCTTGGCCAGCGAGAACGCGCCCGAAGCGATGAACAGCACATGGTCGGTACGTACCGCGCCGTACTTGGTCGACACCGTGGTGCCCTCGACCAGCGGCAGCAGGTCGCGCTGCACGCCCTCGCGACTGATGCCGGGGGTGTTGCCGCCGGCCCCTCCGCGCTGCGCCACTTTGTCGATCTCGTCCAGGAACACGATGCCCTGCTCCTCGGCCGACTGCACCGCCTGCTGGCGCAGCTCGTCCTCGTTGAGCAGCTTGCCAGCCTCCTCGTCGATCAGCGCGTGGCGCGCCTCGCGCACCTTGAGCTTGCGCCGCTGCGCGCGCTGCGGACCCAGCGACTGGAACATCTGCTGCAACTGCTGGCCCATCTCCTCCATGCCCGGCGGAGTGAGGATTTCGGCATGGCCCGCGCTGGCGCTCAATTCCAGCTCGATCTCGCGCTCGTCCAGCGCGCCTTCGCGCAACTGCTTGCGCAGTTTCTGCCGGGTGTCGTGATCGGCGGCGCTATCCGCGCCGGGCTGCGATTCCCAGCCGCCACGGCGCGGCAGCAGCGCATCGAGCAGACGCTCCTCGGCCTGATCCTCGGCGCGGCTGCGCACGCGCCCGGCGGCGCGCGCGCGCACCAGCTTGAAGGCGACATCGACCAGATCGCGCACGATCGATTCGACATCCTTGCCAACGTAGCCGACCTCGGTGAACTTGGTCGCCTCGATCTTCAGGAACGGCGCATCGGCCATACTCGCCAGGCGCCGCGCGATCTCGGTCTTGCCGACGCCAGTGGGGCCGATCATCAGGATGTTCTTGGGCGTGATTTCCTCGCGCAGTTCCTCGGGCAACTGCATGCGCCGCCAGCGGTTGCGCAATGCGATCGCCACCGCGCGCTTGGCGGCGTGCTGGCCGATGATGTGCTTGTCGAGGGCGTTGACGATTTCGCGCGGGGTCAGTTCGGACATGGCTGAGGGTCGGTGAGGGTGATGAAATCGGGGATGGACAACGGCGCTGTACGGTGCGGGAACTTCTCGCGCGGCCCGGTTTTTCCCCGAGCCCTGTGCCCTGGCTGCACTCAGAGCTCTTCCACCGTGACATTGCCGTTGGTGTAAATGCAGATCTGCCCGGCAATGGCCAGCGCCTGCTCAGCCACGCGTCGCGCATCCAGGTCGGTATTGGCCAGCAGCGCGCGCGCCGCGGCCAGCGCGTAGGGGCCGCCGGAGCCGATGGCGATGAGTCCTTCCTCGGGCTCGATCACGTCACCATTGCCGGAGATCAGCAGCGAGGCCTCGGCATCGACCACCGCCAGCAGCGCTTCCAGCCGACCCAGCCGGCGCTCGGTGCGCCAGTCCTTGGCCAGTTCGACGGCGGCGCGGGTGAGGTTGCCGTTGTGCCGGGTGAGCTTGTCCTCGAACAGCTCGAACAGGGTGAAGGCATCGGCGGTGGCACCGGCAAAACCCGCCAACACCTTGCCGTTGACGCCCAGGCGCCGCACCTTGCGCGCGTTGGACTTCATCACCGTGGCGCCCAGGGTGACCTGGCCGTCGCCGGCGATGACCACGCGCCCGCCGCGGCGTACGCTGATGATGGTGGTGGCGTGGAAGCTTTCCATGTCGACTCCGGGTGGCGAACTGGCGATATGGAGCCTGCCGTCGCGCATGCAAGCCACTGGCGCAAGGCGCGCTAAAATGGCCACCCCACCCGCCGGTAACCGTCATGTCCCTCGCTCCAGAAACACGCACGCGCATCGACGCGCTGCTGCAGCAGCACCGCGTGGTGCTGTTCATGAAAGGCACGCGCCAGCAGCCGCAGTGCGGCTTTTCCGCGGCCACGACCAATGTGCTCAACGAGCTGCTGCCGGATTACCACACCGTCAACGTGCTCGAGGACATGGAGCTGCGCGAAGGCATCAAGCAATACGGCAACTGGCCGACGATTCCGCAGCTGTACATCGGCGGCGAACTGGTCGGCGGCGCCGATATCGTGCGCCAGATGTATGCCAGCGGCGAGCTGCAGCAGGCGCTGGGCCTGCCGCCGCCGGACCGCACGCCGCCGACGATCACCATCACCGACAGGGCCGCCGAGGCGATCCGCGCCGGCATGCAGGAAAACCCGGGCATGGCGCTGCACCTGGAAATCGGCCCGGATCGCAACGCGGGCTTCCAGCTCGCCCCGGCTGGCGCCGGCGATATCGTCACGGAGTCCAATGGCCTCGAGATCCGTCTCGATCCGGCCAGCGCGCAACGTGCGCGCGGCATCAAGATCGACTGGGTGGAAACCGTGCAGGGCGCCGGCCTCAGCCTGAGCTATCCGGGTAGCAGCGGCCACTGAGAGCCTGCGGGCGTGCCCACAGGCATGCCATGCAGCCAGCTCAATCCCGGTCGGCGTCGCCGTCCAGATCCTCCTCGAAGCGCAGATGCTTGACGCTGCGTCCGTTGCGTCGCACCAGCTTGAGCGCCTCGATGCCGATCTTGATGTGCGCCTCGACGAAACTCGAGGTGACGACGCGATCGCTGGCCTCGGTCTTGACGCCCTCGGGGATCATCGGCTGGTCCGACACCAGCAACAGTGCACCGCACGGGATGTGGTTGGCGAAACCGGCGGCGAAGATGGTCGCGGTCTCCATGTCGATGGCCATGCTGCGCGTGGCGCGCAGGTGCGCCTTGAACGCCTCGTCGTGTTCCCACACGCGGCGGTTGGTGGTGTACACGGTGCCGGTCCAGTAATCGTGGCCGAGGTCGCGGATCATGGTGGAAATCGCGCGCTGCAACTGGAACGCCGGCAGCGCCGGCACCTCCGGCGGCAGGTAGTCGTTGCTGGTGCCCTCGCCGCGGATCGCGGCGATGGGCAGTACCAGATCGCCGATCTGGTTCTTCTTCTTCAAGCCGCCGCACTTGCCCAGGAACACGCACGCCCTCGGCGCGATGGCGCTGAGCAGATCCATCACCGTGGCGGCGTTGGGGCTGCCCATGCCGAAGTTGATCAGGGTGATGCCGTCGCTGGTGGCGTTGGGCATGGGCCGGTCGCGACCCCGCACCTCGACGCCATGCCACTGGGCGAACAAATCCACGTAATGGCCGAAATTGGTCAGCAGCAGATGCTGACCGAAACTTTCCAGCGGCGTGCCGGTATAACGCGGCAGCCAGTTGCTGACGATCTCGTGCTTGTCACGCATGATGGAAACTCTCGAACGCCTCGCGGGCGGCACCGGCGACGCCACGCCGGCAGAAAATCGCGCTGGGATCGGCACCAGTGTAGCGGCGCCCGCGCGCGTTTTGGCACCGCGCCGGCACCCTGCGCGGCGTGATGGGCTCAGCGCCGCCGCGCGCGCGGATGGGCGCGATCGTAAACCTGCGCGAGACGCTGGAAATCCAGATGCGTGTAGATCTCGGTGGTGGCGATGTCGGCGTGACCGAGCAGTTCCTGCACCGCGCGCAGCTCGCCCGAGGATTCCAGCAGATGACTGGCACAGGTGTGGCGCAGCAGGTGCGGGTGCACGCGCTTGGCCACGCCTTGTTCGCGCGCGCGCCGCTTCAGGCGCAGACGCACCGCGGCCGGCGTCAGCGGTTTGCCGCCACGGCCGGGGAACACTGGTGCCGCAGCGTTCGCCGTGGCGGGTTTGAGCGCGCGCAGCGCATCCAGCGCCTTGGCTCCAACCGGCACCACGCGCGTCTTCGAACCCTTGCCGGTGACGCGCACCAGGCCTTCATCGAGGTCCAGATCGCGCCAGTGCACGCCGCACAGCTCGGCCACTCGCAGGCCGCTGGAGTAAAGCAGCTCCAGCAGCGCGCGGTCGCGTACCTGCAGCGCGTCATCGGCATCCAGTTCCATCAGGCGCTGCGCCTCGTCCACATCGAGCACGTGTGGCAACTTGCGCAGCAACCTGGGTGCGCGTACGCCGGAGGCCGGATTGGACTGCAGCACTCCCTCGCGCAGCAGCCAGCGGAAAAAACTGCGGCTGGCGGCCAGCAGATGACGCAGGCTGCCGGGGCCACGCCCGCGCCGATGCTCACTGGCGACCAGAGCCTGCATCTGCGCCGGAACCAGCTCGCGCCAGTCGCGCACACCATGCGCTTCGGCGTGACGCGTCAGCAGGGCCAGCTCGCGCGCGTAGTTGTCGGCAGTGCGCGGCGCATAGCGGCGCTCGACGCGCAGGTAACCCAGAAATCGCGCGACGGCTGCGGACAGCGGCGCGCCGGTGTTGCTCACACGTAGCGGCCTAATGCGGCGCCGGCCGCCTCGGCGATCAGCTTGAGGAACAGCGTGCCGATGCCGGGATGGAAGCGATTGGCATCAAGGCTGCCGATGCCGAGCACGCCCAGCGTGCCCAGCCTGAGCAGCGCCGCGGATTGCACCTCGGGCGCAGCGGCACCAAACAGCGCCTCGAGCTTGGCCGGCGCCAGACGCCCGCACAGCGGCTCGCCGCGCGGGAAGAAATCGGCGAGCGCGGGCAGCCGCTCGACGCCTTCGGGCACATCACGCACCCACGGCAGCCCGGCCAGCGCGGCATGCGTTCCGTTGAGCAGCAGGCTCACCTGCTCGGTATGAAAATCCTCGCGCAGGCCGGCGACGATGGCGCGCGCGCACGCGGCCAGATCCGGTGCACGCAGCAGGCTCAGCGTATACGAGTGCACCTGCACCACGCGCTGTTCGTTCTCGCTGGCGATCTCGACCAGCTCGGCGAGACGCGCTTCGAGCTCGCGCTGACGCTCGCGCAGCAGTTCCAGTTGATAGCCGGCCAGCGAGGCCGCGCTGCCGCGCTCGCGCGGAATCACCAGGGTTTCGGCGATGTCCGGGAAATCCTTGAGAAACGTCGGATGACGGCGCAGCCAGGCGGCCACGTCCATCGCTTCCAGTCCGGTCTTCAGGGTCAGCTCGGCCATGCTCGCGTGCTCCGTGGACACCGCGGCAAGTGTGCGGCGCGCGCGCGGCGCGCGCAATCGGCCTCGGTGCTGCTCAAGTATCGCCCGCGTCCAGCCACGTGCCGCTGTAGACGAACGTAGCCGGTCCGCGCATCCACAAGTGCGCGCCGGGACCCTGCCAGCGGATACCGAGTGTGCCGCCGGGCAGCGCCGCCGCAACCTCGGCGTCGACGCGCGCGGACGTGCGCAGCGCCGCCATCGCCGCGCAGGCGCCACTGCCACAGGCTTGCGTCCAGCCGGCGCCGCGCTCATGCACGCGCAAAGCCAGATGGGCGCGATCGAGCACGCGCACGAAACCGGCGTTGACACCGTGCGCGAACGCGACATGCGCGGTGAGCGCCGGGCCCAGAACGTCCAGCGCAGGCGCAGCCAGATCCTCCACCACGACCACCGCGTGCGGATTACCCATCGACACCACGGTCACATCGAGCGTCGTGCCGGCCACGTCCAGGCGCTGCGCTGTCGTGTTCGAGGTGGCGGCAAAGCCTGCCGCGGCGGGGCTGAAATCGGGCACGCCCATGTCCACCTCGACATCCTCGGCGGCATGCACGCGCACCGTCGCTACCACGCGATCCGTTTGCACGCGCGCATCCACCCCCGGCGCGATCTCGCCTGCGCGCGCCAGCCACGCCGCCACGCAGCGCAATCCGTTGCCGCATTGCTCGGCGCGCGTGCCATCGCGATTCCAGATGCGCAGCGTCACCACGCCATCCGGCGCAGCGGCCGGATGCAGCGTGAGTATTTGATCGAAGCCGATGCCGCGCTGGCGATCACCCATGCGCCTGATCAGTGCGGGATCGCCGGAGAAGTGCTGCACACGCGCATCGAGCACGGCAAAATCATTGCCGAGACCGTGCATCTTGGTGAACGTCAGGCTCACCCGCGCGGCGATGCCGTGGCCGCGATTGCGGGATGGCTCGGCATGGCGCTGGTCGCAGGCGGCGCGGGCACGGAAACAGGCGTCACGTGATGCGCATGCGGCGCCGCGCCGGGGCGGACCAGCTGGCCCTTGTTGCCGCAGCCACCCAGACCCAGCACGGCCGGCAGCAGCAGCGTCGCAAGCAGAAAATGGCGTGGATTCATGCGCGCAGTATACGAGCCGGACGCGGCGATGCTGGAAGCACCCGAAGCCTGGAACCGGAGCGCTGACACACCCGGCAGCCGCGGCGCGGCCCGATCACTGCTTCCCGGCGCTACCCGCAGGCGCGGGCGCGGACTGTTGCAGCGCGCCGACGGTGACGGTACCCGACCCCCACTGCGCGTCGCGCTGCTGGAAATAATCCTTGGGGTCCCAGTACCAGCGATCGCGCAGGCCGCCGAAGCCGCGCGGCGTCAACTGCGGACCGCTCGGGAATTCATGCGCGCTGTAGGTGTAGACACCCTGATCAAAACCGAGGCGCGAGCCCGTCATGTCATTCATCAGCGCCAGCCGCAAGGAACTGAGCATGCGCGGCATGGCCACTTTGTCGCCGTAGGTTTTTTCCAGCGTCGCCAGCTCGGTCTCGCCAGCCTGGCGCTGCGTGGGCGTCAGCCGCGCGCCGATGCGTTTGCGCGTGGCGACAAACTCCGGATAGCCGCGCGAAGCCGACAGCGCCAGCCATGCCCAGGCCTTGGCCGGATCCTTGCGCACACCATTGCCGTGGTCGTACATCAGCCCGATGGCAAGTTGCGAGAACTTGTCCGCGTAATAGGCGCCATATTTGAAGTATTTCAGCGCGCAGGCGTAATCGTGATTCGCGAAGCAACGCATGCCGGTGAAACGTCCGAACAAATCGGGATGGCCCAGCGTCGAGGAATCGCCCATGGCGCGCAGGATGCGCGCGACCTTGGGGGCGTGCGCCGAGTCCCTGGCGATGGCTGCAGATTGATCCTGCGCACCCGCGGCAGCGTTTGCCACGGGGGTTGCGGCCCATGCCAGCAACGGACCCAGCAGCGCCGCCAGGAACGGCAGCCGCATGACTCGGGGCTTGACGGTCATGGCACTCCTCCTTGCGATCCGGCGTAAAGTGTCGCGCCATCGCAAGAACGTTGCCAGTGCCGGGCGGCCGATTACACATGCATGACGCGGCCAACACAATCCGCTACCTTGCGCCATCCCGCGCGCGCGATGATGCAAACCACATGAACAGCATGCAGCCCCTGTACGTGATCGTGCTGGCCGCCGGCGCGGGCAAGCGCATGCGCTCGCAGCAACCCAAGGTTTTGCTGCCGCTGGCCGGGCGGCCATTGCTGGCGCATGTGCTGGAAACCGCGCGCGCGCTCGATCCGATGCGCATCGTGGTCGTTTACGGTCATCGCGGTGAACAACTCCGCGCGGCGCTGGCCGATCGCCCGGACCTGCAGTGGGTGCAGCAGGTCGAACAGCGCGGCACCGGCCATGCCGTGCGCCTGGCGCTGGAGCAGGTGCCCGAGCACGCGCGCGTGCTGGTGCTGTACGGCGACGTGCCGCTGCTGCGCGCGGAGACGCTGCGCCCGCTGGTCGAGGCGCACGTGGCGCTGGCGGTGCTGGCCGCCGAGGTGCTGGATCCGCGTGGCTATGGTCGCGTGGTGCGCGATGGACTGGGCCAGGTGCGCGCCATCGTCGAGGAACACGATGCCGACCCGGAACAGCGCCAATTGCGCGTGATCAACACCGGCATCCTCGCTGCCGATGCGCGGCGCCTGCGCGTGTGGGTGGCCAACCTCGATTGCAGCAACGCGCAGGGTGAGTATTACCTGACCGATGTATTCGCGCAGGCCGCCGAGGAAGGCATGCCGGCGTTGTGCCTGCTGACACCCGATGCCGCCGAGGCCGAAGGCGCCAACGATGCGCGCCAGCTGGCCATGCTGGAACAACGCCTGCGCGCACGCGAAGCCGCGCGCCTGCTCGATGCCGGCGTGCGCCTGCTTGATCCGGCGCGCATCGACGTGCGCGGCAGCGTCGATTGCGGCGTCGACGTCGAGATCGACATCGACGTGATCCTCGAAGGTCGCGTGGTGTTGGGCGACGGCGTGCGCATCGGGCCGTTCTGCCGGCTGCGCAATGTCGAGCTGGCCGCCGGCAGCGAGGTGCATGCGCATTGCGACCTGGATGGCGTGGTCGCCACCGGCGCGTGCAGCATCGGGCCCTTCGCGCGCCTGCGCCCGGGCAGCGTGCTGGCCGAGGGCGCAGCCATCGGCAACTTCGTCGAGACCAAGAACGCGCGCCTTGCCGCGCACGCCAAGGCCGGACATCTCAGCTATCTGGGCGATGCCGAGATCGGTGCCGGCGCCAACATCGGCGCCGGCACCATCACCTGCAACTTCGATGGCCTCGACAAGCACCGCACGGTGGTCGGCGCCGATGCGTTCATCGGCTCCAACAGCGCGCTGGTGGCACCGGTGGAAATCGGTGCTGGCGCCACCATCGGCGCCGGCTCGGTGATCACCCATGACGCCGCGGCGCATGCGCTGAGTGTGGCGCGCGCGCGCCAGGTCACGCTGCCGGATTGGAAGCGCCCGCATAAGCCGCGGCGCTGAGGGCGGGTCGCAACGTAGCCGCGCATCACGTACCGCGCGGTTTGGCGCGATGCGTGGGCGCGGCGCGCCACGGGTCATCCGGCCACGGATGCCTGGGGTAGCGGCCCTTGAGTTCCTTTTTCACCTCGCTGTAGGTGCGATCCCAGAATCCGCGCAGATCACGCGTGACCTGGATGGGCCGCCCACCCGGCGAGAGCAGGTGCAGCATCACCGGCACCGTGCCACGCGCCACGCGGGGCGTCTCCGCCAGACCGAACAACTCTTGCAGCTTCACCGCCAGCACCGGCGCGGCGGGATCGGAATAATCCAGCGCCAGCTCGCGTCCACTGGGCACGCGCAGGTGCATCGGCGCCTCGCGCTGCAGCGCCTGCCACTGCGCGTGATCGAACCGCGCGCGCAGCGCCGCGTGCAGGCGTTCGCCATCCAGTTGCGTCAGGCTGCGCACGCCCTCGAGAACAGGCAGCAACCAGTGTTCAAGATCAACCAGCAATGCGCTATCTCCGAGATCCGGCAGGGCCAGCTCGGGCAGCCAGCTGCGCAATGCCCGGACACGCTGGCACAGGCCGCGCGTGGCTTCGCTCCACGGCAGCGCGGCCAGTCCCTGCGCGCGCACGCCGGCGAGCAGCGCGGCGGCGGCCTCGGCGGGCGCGAGCGGCACGTGTCGCTGCGCCAGCAGCAGCGCATCGAAGCGCTCCACGACAAAGGCTTCGCCGGCACCACGCTGTGCGTTCCAGCGCAACTCGCGCGTGCTGGAGAAGCGCTGCGGGTATTCGCTGAGCAAGCGCGCCGCGTCGAACGGCGCGGCCTGCAGGATCAGTGCATCGCCGTGCGCGGTGCGCAGCTCGGTCACCAACAGCCAGGGTTCGCCGCGCAGCGCGCTGGCCTCGTGCAGGCGCGCGCCACGGCCGTTGCTGAGCTGGTAGCGCAGCAGCTCATCGCCGCTCTGGTGCGCGATGCGATCGGGGAACGCGGGTAGCAGCAGGTCGCCGACGCTGTGCGCGGCGGGCACACCGCTGGCGGCGCCGCGCACGCCCAGACGCTGGCGCCAGCCGCGGCTGGATTGCTCGATGGCGGCCAGCGCACCGGCCTCGGCGCCATGCGCCTGCGCCGCGCGCGCGCCGCCGTCGCGCCATGCATGCAGCGCGGCCAGCGCCACGCGCAAATCGTCGCTGCGTGCGGCCGCGCCACGCAATGGCGAGCGCGCCTCGATCAGCGCCAGCAGATCGGCCATCAGTGCCTGCAGGGTCACCGGCGCGCGCAGCGCGGCCGCGGCGAGACGTGGCGTGGCGCCCAGCGCGCGCAGCCTGCGCCCGCTGGCCGTGATGTGATTTTCGCCATCCAGCGCGCCCAGCGCGCGCAACAGGTCCTGCGCCTGCGCCAGCGCGCCGGCGGGCGGTGCGTCCAGCCACGGCAATTGCGTGCTGCCCCAGGCGGCCAGCCCCAGCGCCACGCCGGACAATTCGGCCTGCATGATTTCCGGCGTGCGCGCGGGTTCCAGGCGCTGGCTTTGCGGCCACAGGCGCAGCGCCAGCCCCGGCGCCACGCGACCGGCGCGGCCGGCACGCTGTGCGGCGGAATCCTGGGCGATGCGCACCGTCTCCAGGCGCGTGAAACCGCTGTTGGGATCGAAGCGCGGTTCGCGCGCGAGGCCGCTGTCGACCACCGCGCGGATACCCGGCAGGGTGACGCTGGACTCGGCCAGGTTGGTCGCCAGGACCACGCGCCGCGCGCCGTCCGCGCCTGGCGCCAATGCGGCGTGCTGCTCGGCCAGGCTCAGCTCGCCATGCAGCGGCAAGATTTCCGGCGCGGCCTGCGCGCCCTCGCCGCGCACATCCTGGCCCCACGCCTGCAGCAGCAGCGCGTGCATCTGCGCGATCTCGCGCCGGCCGGGCAGGAACACCAGCACGTCGCCATCGGTTTCCTGCAAGGCCTGCTGCACGGCACGGCGCAATTGCGCCTGCGGCGGCATGTGCGGGGCATGCGCAGGATGTACCACGCGCACCGGAAACGCGCGCCCGGTGCAGCTCAGACGCGGCGCATCCAGCCACGCTGCCAGGCGCGCGCCATCCAGCGTGGCCGACATCAGCAGCAGGCGCAGTTCGGGGCGCAACTGGCGATGCACCTCCAGCGCCAGCGCAGCGCCCAGATCACCATGCAGATGGCGCTCGTGAAATTCGTCGAACAGGATCGCGCCGACGCCGGCCAGCTCCGGATCATCGACCAGCATGTTCGTGAGAATGCCCTCGGTCAGCACCTCGATGCGCGTGGCCGCGCTGATGCGCTGCTCGAAGCGGATGCGGTAGCCCACGGTCTGCCCCACCGTTTCGCCCAGCTGCTGCGCCATGAACCCGGCGGCGGCGCGCGCCGCCAGGCGGCGCGGCTCGAGCAGCAGGATGCGCTGCCCCGCCAACCACGGCGCGCGCAGCAGCGCCAGCGGCACCTGCGTGGTCTTGCCGGCGCCGGGTGGTGCCTCCAGCACCAGGCGCGGCTGCGCGGCCAGCGATTGCAGGATTTGCGGCAACAACGGCGTGATCGGAAACTCGGGTAACGGCATGCGCACATGGTAACGGCGCGGCCGGCGCGCCTTGCTGCGAGGACGCGCCGCTGCTGCCAGAATGCGCTGCTTTGCGGATGCCACCATGGACCTGATCGACATTGGTGCCAATCTGACCCACGAATCCTTCCGCCACGACTTCGACGCCGTGCTGGTGCGCGCGCAGCGTGCGGGCGTGACGCAGATGCTGGTCACCGGCGCCACGCGCGCCAGCAGTGAACAGGCGCTGATGCTGGCCCGCGCGCATCCCGGCGTGCTGTATGCCAGCGCGGGCGTGCATCCGCACCATGCGCTCGACTACGACGCCGACACCGAGGCCGCGTTGCGTGTGCTGCTGCGCGAGCCGGAGGTGCGCGCCGTAGGCGAGACCGGGCTGGATTACTACCGCAACTACGCGCCGCGCGCCGCGCAGTTGCGGGCCTTCGAGCAGCAATTGGCGCTGGCCGCCGAACTCGGCATGCCGGTGTTCCTGCACCAGCGCGAGGCGCACGATGACTTCATCGCATTGCTGAGAACCGTGCGCGACCGTGTGCCCGCCGCGGTGGTGCATTGCTTCACCGACAGCGGCGCGGCACTGCGCGACTACCTCGACCTGGACTGCCACATCGGCATCACCGGCTGGCTGTGCGACGAGCGCCGCGGCACGCATCTGCGCGAGCTGGTGCGCGGGATCCCCGCCGCACGCCTGCTGATCGAAACCGACGCGCCCTATCTGCTGCCGCGCAGCGTGCGCCCGCAGCCCGCGCATCGACGCAACGAGCCGATGTATCTGGCGCACATCGTGGCCGAGCTGGCGCGTGACCGCGGCGAGGACATCGCACAGACCGCGCGGCAGACCAGCGCCAACGCGCGCGCGGTGTTCGGCCTGCCCGCACCGGGCGCGACGGCTTGAACGCGTTCAGCGCGGTTGCAGCAGTCCGCGGATCAGGTTCAGCAAATGCACATCGCCGACGCTGTCGGCATCGCCGCTGAGCCAGCGCACATGGCCATGCGGGCCGACCAGCACCAGCATGTCGTTGTGCACCACATCGAAATCGGGCCTGGCCTGGGCGGCCAGCGCGTTGGCCACCTGTGGCTGCGGCACATAATCGCCACGGGCTTTGGCCCGCGCGTCGGCGGCGGCTTCCGCGGCGAGGGACACTTGTTCGTAGTCAACGTGATAGCCCTGCCGCACCACGTGGCGCGTGGCCGCTGGCGCAGCGCTGAGAAACTGCCAGCGCGTATCGTCCGGGTTCCAGCCGTATTCGCGCATGAACGCGGCGGTCTGCGCCGGCCCGGTGTGCCACGGATCGACGTTGAATGCGACCAGTCGCACGTGCTGCTGCAGTTGCGCCAGGCGCAGGTCATTCTCCAGCGCGACCAGATGCAGCGCGACCAGCGGACAGTCGTTGGTGCAATAGGGATCGAGGAACGTCACCACTTGCACCTGGCCGGCAAACTGCGCCGAGTTCACGACCTGCCCGAGCTGGTTGCGAAAACCGGTAAACGCCGGCGCGCTGCCCAGCAACGGCAGCGCTGGTGCGCGCGGCACCTGCTGGCGGCCCAGCCAGTAGCCGCAACCCAGCGCGAACAGGACGATCAGCGGCGCGGCCAGCAACCACGCGGCACGCGCGCGACTGGCGCGGCGCCGGGCAGTGGTCAGGCCGTGGTCGGAATCACTCATGGTTTCGCATGGACCACACCTGTGCCGGCAAAGTTCCGCCGCATGGCGCGCGCAGACCGCAAAAACGAAGCCCCGCGATGCGGGGCTTCGTGCGTTGCCTGCAGCGTGAACGCCTGGATCAGAAATCCATGCCGCCCATGCCACCCATGCCGCCCATGTCACCGCCGCCGGCCGGAGCCTTCTCGTCCTTCTTCGGCGCCTCGGCGATCATGGCCTCGGTGGTGATCATCAGACCGGCGATCGATGCCGCGTTCTGCAGCGCGGTGCGCGTCACCTTGGTCGGATCGAGGATACCCATCTCGATCATGTCGCCGAACTGGCCGGTGGCGGCGTTGTAGCCGAACGTGCCCTTGCCTTCGGCGACCTTGGCCAGCACCACGCTGGGCTCTGCACCGGCGTTGGCGACGATTTCGCGCAGCGGCGTTTCCATGGCGCGACGCGCCAGGGCGATGCCGTGCTCCTGGTCCTCGTTGTCACCCTTCAGCGACTTGACCGCCGCCATGGCGCGGATCAGCGCCACGCCGCCGCCCGGCACCACGCCTTCCTCGACCGCCGCACGCGTGGCGTGCAGGGCGTCCTCGACGCGCGCCTTCTTTTCCTTCATCTCGACCTCGGTCGCGGCACCGACCTTGATCACCGCCACGCCACCGGCCAGCTTGGCCACGCGCTCCTGCAGCTTCTCGCGGTCGTAATCGGAGGAGGTGTCCTCGATCTGCGCCTTGACCTGCTTGATGCGCGCCTCGATCGCCTTGGTATCGCCGGCGCCATCGATGATGGTGGTGTTTTCCTTGGCCACCTGCACCTTCTTGGCGCGGCCCAGATCCTTCAGGGTGACCTTCTCCAGCTGCAGGCCGACCTCTTCCGAGATCACCTGGCCGCCGGTGAGGATGGCCATGTCTTCCAGCATCGCCTTGCGCCGATCGCCGAAGCCCGGCGCCTTGACCGCGCACACCTTGACGATGCCGCGGATGGTGTTGACCACCAGCGTAGCCAGCGCCTCGCCCTCGACTTCCTCGGCGACGATCAGCAGCGGCTTGCCGGACTTGGCCACGGCCTCGAGCACGGGCAGCAGCTCGCGCACGTTGGAGATTTTCTTGTCGTGCAGCAGGATGTAGGGATCTTCCAGATCCGCCTGCATCGACTGCTGGTTGTTGACGAAATACGGCGACAGGTAGCCGCGATCGAACTGCATGCCCTCGACCACGTCGAGCTCGTTCTCCAGACCGGAGCCGTCCTCGATGGTGATCACGCCTTCCTTGCCGACCTTGTCCATGGCCTCGGCGATGAGCTTGCCGATATTCTCGTCACCGTTGGCCGAGATGGTGCCGACCTGGGCGATGGACTTGGAATCGGCGGAGGGCTTGGACAGCTTCTTCAGCTCGGCAACGGCCGCGGACACCGCCTTGTCGATGCCGCGCTTGAGATCCATCGGGTTCATGCCCGCGGCGACCGACTTCATGCCCTCGCGGAGCATCGCCTGGGCCAGCACGGTGGCGGTGGTGGTGCCGTCGCCAGCGATGTCGGAGGTCTTGGAAGCGACTTCTTTGACCATCTGCGCGCCCATGTTCTCGAACTTGTCGGCCAGCTCGATCTCCTTGGCCACGGACACGCCGTCCTTGGTGATGGTCGGAGCGCCGTAGCTCTTTTCGAGCACGACATTGCGACCCTTGGGGCCAAGCGTGGTCTTCACCGCGTTGGCGAGAATGTTCACGCCGCGCAACATGCGCGCGCGGGCGTCTTCACTGAAACGGACTTCTTTGGCTGCCATGAGTTGATTCCTCGAAATGTGGGGTGGTGCGGATGTGCGTGCGGATCGCGGCGAGCGCTCAGCCTTCGATCACGGCCTGGATGTCTTCTTCCTTCATGACGAGCAATTCCTCGCCATCGATCTTGACTTCGGTGCCGGACCACTTGCCGAACAGGATGGTGTCGCCGGCCTTCACATCGAGCGGGCGCACCTTGCCTTCGTCGTTGACTTTGCCGGGACCGGCGGCGATCACCTTGCCGCGGCTGGGCTTCTCGGCGGCACTGTCAGGAATGACGATGCCACCGGCGGATACCCGCTCTTCTTCAAGACGCTTGACGATCACGCGGTCATGCAGCGGACGCAATTTCATAGGAACTCCACGATGGTTGATGAAAGGGGATTGCTGCCTTGCTAGCACTCGGTAGCAATGAGTGCCAAGTTTACCCGCACAGGCTTCCCGGCCCAAGCTTGGTGGCCGGGTAGAGCATGGCGACCGCGTTGAGTTGGTGGCCATGCGCGGGCATTTCAAGGGCCGGCGCGGAGGCCGGCGCAGGGGCCAGCGCGTAGCGGCGGCGCGCGCGCGCGCGGGAAGAGCGCATTTCCACGCCAATGAACCGCGAGCGGGCGCGTGTCCAGCGGGGCGCCCGCACACACCACGGCACGTCCTTGTGCCGAACAATAATTGCATCCGCGCCGTTTACAGCGCGTAGGGCGGGGTCAGCGGGGTCGGCGCCGGCGACACGCGCGGTGCGTGGTAAAAGACGTTGCTGGCGTTGTCCGCATTGACGCGGCCATAGCCGAAGTACGGATCGCGGCCGCGCGGGCCGCGGTCATCGCTGCTGGTTTGCAGCGTATTGCGCACGAAATCGACCTGCGTCTTGCGGAAATTGGCAAGACCCTGCGGACTCAGATTGGCGCCCGTCGTCATGCGTCCGCGCTGGATCGCCAGCGCCGCCACGGCCGCTGCCGCCGGGGTAGCCATGCTGGTGCCGGCAGCCCAGCTCCAGCCGCCTGGAATGGTGCTGATCACCGAGTCGAATACGTAGCAGCTGCGCGTAATGCCGGCGATGCTGCAGACTTGCGCAGGGTTCACGTAGGCATACCAGAACGTGCCGCCGGGACCGGCATTGGCGATGGGCGGGCCGTAATCGCTGTAGTCGGCCAGGTAGTCCAGCCACGCATAGGCCGGATTGCCGGTGGCCCAACCGGCCGGACCACTGGCCGAGACGGTAATCATGCCAGGCGCACTGGCCGGCACGCCGACATCGCCACCGGCACCGAGCTGCGCGGCGTCGTTGCCTGCGGCCACGATCACCGCCGCGCCGCGTGCCCTGGCGTATTCGGCGGCACGGCCAAAGGCCAGCAGATAGGCCTGCGTGTCCGGATCGGAGGTGCGCATCGGGTAGGCCCCCAGCGACATGTTGATCACGTCCGCGCCTTCATCGGCGGCATACACCACCCCACCCAGCACCCACGAGAACGCGCCGCTGCCGGTGAACTCGGACAACACCTTGACCGGAATCAACGTGGCTCCCGGCGCGATGCCGACACTGCCGAAACCGCTGGGCAGCGCCGCGACGATGCCGGCGACGTGCGTGCCGTGATTGAAGTAGAAGCCGGGCTGCACGCACACGCCCTCGCCTGGCACCAGCGACGCGGCGGCGGAAAAGTCGATGTTCGGCGCCAGCCACGCGTTGCCGCAATCGATGCCGGAATCGAGGATCGCCACGCGTACGCCCGCCCCGCTGTAGCCACGGCTCCACGCGCCGGGCGCTTGCACATCACGCAGCGCCCACTGCATCTGATACAGCGGCATTGTGGCGCGACTCACAGAGTTAAAGCATTTACATACAAGGTATTACATGGCATGCAGTCCGCTGCGCCGCTGTCGTCTCCGATTATGGGGCACTCTGGGGGCTGTTTCTGCGTCCAACCCCCCCACCTCACAACCTCGCGTCATCCTCCGACAGCACGAACAGCGGCCCGCGGTATCCGGTGCGCTCGCGGTACTCAGCACGCAAGGCTGCTTCGTCTGCACCATCCGGTAGCACGATCAGCCTGTAGGCATCCGGCGGCTGCAGGGCCTTCTCCAGGGCGTCCAATCGGTCACGCAGTCCCATGGCAATCTCCCCGTAGCTCGGCCAGCAGCGCGCGCGTGGTGATCGTCTGCGGTGCGTCGGCGGGTGGAACTTCGATGCCCATGCCGTCAAGGATGGCTTCCAACTTCGCCAGCACGGCCAGGCCATCCGGTCGTGGCGCGGGCTGGAGCCTGGCAGCTTCAAGGCTCGCGATTCTGTCAGACAGTCGCATCGGGAGCCTCCAACTGCTTCATGGCGTCCCGGAAAATGTCCGCGCTCGGGTCATCCGGCCCTACCTCATCGAGCGCGGTCTGCAGCACGCTGCGCAGAAACTCTGGCGTCCAGCCCTCGCGCTCGCACAGCTTGCGGAATTGCTCCTCACTCGAGCGACCGCTGAAAGCCTCCAACGCGGCGATGCGTTCACTTAGGCGGTGCATGGTCTTCCTCCAGCGCCTCGATGCGGCGCATCAGTTCGTCGATTTCGATGGCCTTCGCCAGCGTGCCGATGGCACCCAGCAGCGCCGTAGCCACGTCAGGCGATACCTTGCCCTCTGCAGCCAGCTCCACGATGCGCTCGGCCTTGGCGGTGAGCGTTGCGGCATCCTTCAGGCCCGGCAGTTCGACGGCCTCGGCAACCGGGCGCAGCGTGGGCAGTGCGCGGTCGAGCAGCAGCTCGGCGGCGCGCGTGTTGCCCTTGGCGGCGGACTCCGCCAGCTTGGCGATGATGGCCTGCACGTCGATAGAGCCGCGCAGTACCGCGGCCATGCTCGGGATGCCGGGCGGTCGCCCTTTTGGATTACCGGACTGGCCCGGCTTCCATCGAGGCGGTGGTGGCTTTCGTTGGGTCGCCATGGTGTTCTCCGTTGCTGCGATCAGGAAAAGGGCGCCCACTGTGCGCGAGGCGGCCCATGCAAGGCCGGAACGCACAGGGGCGCCAAACCGTCATGCTGTGGCAGTCGGCGCCGGCGCGAGCTGCGCAGCCGGATCGCTGGCGAGCTGGGCGATGTAGGTGCGCCAGGCATTGCGGCTGTACTCCGCGCCGCCCTTTTCGAGCACAGGGAACGCCCCCAGCGCATCGGAGACCGGGGCGAACACACGCGTCAGATTTGGAACTTCGTCGCGGAACTCACGCACGATCGGGATTGTGCCGGCGATGTGCTCTTTGAGCGCCAGCAACTCGGCGACACGCCGCCGGTATTCGGCGCCAAGAACGCGGAAGTCGTCGGCCAGGACGCGCTCGCGAGCAGTGCGGAAAAGGAGCACCGCCTGCGCGGTGACGGCCTGAGCTTGGGCGAGTGTTTCCGCGTGCTGGGCCACGGCCTCCTTTGACGCATCGGTTTCACGCGATGCCGCAGCGAGCGCCTTGGCAAGTTTCTCGACGGCTTCCGGCGCCTCGGGCGCATCGCCTTGGCCGCCGGCGGATGCCCACTGCACCAAGGCTTGCGAATGCTCGCGCTGTGCCGCTTCGAGCTGGCCGCGCAGTTCTGTCTCGCGCTCGGCGATTGCGGCGATTTTGTTGTGGTGATCGCGCACGACGGCCTCAGCCTCGGCGGCTGCCTTCACGTTGGCGATCGCATCGGCGAGCTGCTGGCGGTTCTCGGTCATTTTCATGGGGAATCCTTTGGTTGGTTCGTGATGGTGCGATTGAACTACAGGCGCAGGCCCGGGGCGGGTCTGAACCTAGGGTTTTGCGAGGGGGTGAAGGATCGCGACACCGCGCGCAGCCAGGTGGTTTTCCTGCACGATCTGGGCGTAGCGGCGCAGGCCGGGTTCATCGAGCCACTGGCACCCGTCTACATCGAGGTCATCGAGCCGGTCGATGATGCTGCGGTCGATGCCTTGGGCGACTGCGGCGGCGATCAGGCGGTGGCGCTGAAATGCCATTGTCGGAACCGTGGGCTGCGGAACCTGCGGAACCTGCGGATCGCTAGGCGTGGCTTGGGTTTGCTGTGTTGCGGATGCTTGCGGATGTTTGCGGATGTGGGGTAGTGCCCGTTCAGCTTCGGGCGACCGTCCGCAACTGTCCGCAACTGTCCGCAAACCCGCAGAGCTAGGCGTGGCGCGGGTATCCGCACGATCCGCAGGTTCCGCATGGGTCGGGGCTGGGCATCCATTCCGCAGCAGGTCGGCGACCATCTCACTGGCGCGCATGGGTCACCCCCTGCGCGAGAATGCTGCCGTCGGTTACGTCCACCAAGCCTGCGCTTTTCAGCCGGTCGATAGCTTGATCTCGCCGCGCCGATGGCCGCACGCTGGCCGGCGCAAGTTTCGTGAGGTCGCGCAGCAGCGTGGGCTCAGCGCGCGCTGCAAGCCACCTGTACAAGGTCATCGCCCAACCGGGCGCCGGGTCCGCCTTGCCTGCAAGGGCTGCCTGCCAGGTGTCCAGCGAGTACGCCGCGACCGCGATGCCGTCACGGGCGTTTTCGGCCTCCAGCTTGTCGGCGCCAGTCCACGCCGCCAACACGCCGGCGACGCGACAAGCCAGCTCGGTGGCACGTAGGGCAAACGGTCGAACGTCGCGCAGATCGCCGCGCCGCGCTTCGACTTCCATGCGCTCGAAAAACGCCGCGAGCATAGCTGTGGCCTCGGGCGTGGGCTCGATGATCGGGAGCGCGTCGCAGTCGTCGGGAACAGGCCGGTCCAGCAGCTCATTTGCTCGGCAGGTGTAGGTCATTACCGCCGCGCTGGCGTTCGGGCGCCATGGTCGAAATTTTCGCGGTGCCAATGGTGCCGGCCACGCCAGCAAGAAGCGCGGCCAGAAACCGATTCCGGCCAGCGACTCATCGGCCAGCACGTCGCCCAGCGCCGCGGGCTGCAGCAGCAGGTGCGAGGACAGGCGGATGCCGTAGCGTTCCGTCCGGCCTTCCCCTGCGCGCACGACGGATAGATGCCCCCGATCCCACAGCCCGCAAAGCGTTGCGGCGGTCTTCGTTCGATTCTCTGGCGTCATGCCGTGACCAGCTAGGACCGCGCCGCCCTCGGTCGAGAATAACCCCTGCGATGCCACACCTTCATCGAAGGATCGCCGGAGACCTTCTATCGTAGCGTCCGCGCACAGCCGAAACGGTGGTATCGGTTTCTCGATCGGCGGATCGTTCTTCTTGCGCGTGGCCTTTTCGGATGCCACCTGCGCCAGCGCGCGCCCATAGGCTCGGCCAGCTTCCCGCTGGAATTCGTGCACGGGGTGCAATGCAACGCGGTCGCCCGAGTCCTTGCCATCGCCGCTGTTGGCGATGGTCAGTGCGTAGAGCGCCAGCGGCTTGATCGCGCCATCGAGCGATCGCACATTGGCCGTGCTCTGGGTCAGCAGCGCTGCCGCAGCAAGCAGCGATTGGCCTGCCATCGCGACATCAACTTGTGCTCCTGCCGCCAGATCGCGCGCGGCGTCTGCGAGCGGGCCGAGTGCGGCGAGCGGGTACACAGTCTCAGGTGCAGTCGCCTCAGGCAGCAGCAGCGCAGCGGCGCGTTCCAGAGCTTGCGCAATGGGCAGACGTTCGGCGAAAGGCTCGGCGCTACGTCGCATGGCAATTGTGGTGATCATGCGCCCTCCTCGACCACGCGCAGCGAGCGGCTGGCGTCGGTGAGGTCGATCAAGTAGGCGAGCGGCGCGCCGTCGCGCACCAAGGCTTCGGCGAGCGCATGGATCTGATCGCCAGCAAGTCCCGTCACGTCAGCGACGATCGGGCACCCCGGCCAACGGATTGAGCGCGGATCGTCGCCAGGGGGCAGCAACGTCGCTGTGGCAGCTCCAACGAGGGCGCGCCGTGCCAGCGCGCGCGACCACCTGTGCGCCGGCGGCCCAGCGTATAACCTCACGTCGGGCGTTTTGCCGCTGCCGATGATGGCCGCGATCTCGGCACCGAAAGGGCACCGTTTCATGTGGCCCCCCCCGCGCGGCTGCGCTGGCAGTTCGCGAGATAAGCGTCCACCTCGGACTGCGGCCACGCCACCCGGGCGGCCGACAGTCGGCGCGGCGGCTGTATCCGGCCATCGCGGACCATTCTCCACAAGGTGGTGCGACCGATGCCGAGCTGTTCGCACAGATCGGCAACGCTGTAATGCCGTTCAATCATGACGCGGCCCTCCTGGGGCTGGCCGCGCTAAACTGTTGCCCCTGTCCAGGGCGTCGCCTTAGCGCGGCGGTTTCAAGGGGCCGGCGGTGTTAGCGCACCGCTGGCCTTTTTCGTGGTGCGGTTTCAGGATGGCCCAGCTTTCGCCTGGCGGCGTCTGGCAACCTTGGGTTTGGCGATATTGGTGTTACCCAGCCGACGGCGCGCATCGGCCACGGTGGCGGGTGCGATCAGTTCTCGACCGTCCTTCGTGCGACTGGCGTTCAAGATCGCGGCGGTCTCCAGGTCCAGCCGCATCACGGTGTGACGCGCACCCAGATTGCTGCCCGCCATAGCCAGCGCGGCGGTGATTTCTTCATCGGTCGCCATCGGTTCCCTCCCGCCTTTGGCCGTGCGCGCATCCTGCTTGTAGCGCTCTTGCGCCAGTCGATCCTTCAGACGGTGCAGCTCGTTGCTATCGCGCAGCAGCTCGGACACACGCTCTTCAAGCCACTCGAATTTCGCGCGCACCAGTTCCGGCGTCTGTGCCCATGCCGCGCTCCAGGCTGCGACGCGGCGAGTTGCTTTCGCCTCAGTCTCCGGGGTAGGCGGCAGCGGGTTGCGCAAGGCTTCCGCGATCTGAGCAGTCGCAGGCCACAAGACGGCTCTGCGTTGCGCCGCCTCAAGGGTGATTTTCGGATTCTTTGACTTCGGCATGCCCGCACTCTCCAGCAGCACCGATAAGGCGCCACGGCAGGGGATAGGTGCGCATCCCTTTTCGGCTGGCCGGCCTAGCCGTGGCGATTGAACTCAGGCGCTACGCGGGCGCCGCAGGGGGGTCACGTTCTTTGCCGTGGAACCGGTCAGCAGCGCGTGCAGCCGGCGTTCCCAGGTCTCCAGCGCTAGACGTTTCTGCGGCATGTAATCGAACCGGTCGTAGACCTTGGCGCCCATGCCGGCGACCGCGTGATTCAGCACTTGATCCCTGACCTCGCGCAGCACGCCAGCAGCGGCCATGCCCGTCTCTGCGGATCGGCGCAGGTCATGCGTGCGGAAGGGTTGCCCGGTCCAGTGCTTAACCATGGCTTCCCTCAACAATTTGGCGAGCTGGTGTGAGTCCAGGCGCGCGGCAGGCGACCAGAATATCGGTCGCTCTGTGATTGGCCTGCTGGCGATGATCTCGCGCATTGTGTCCGTCAGCGGCAACAGGTGCGCTTTGCCGTTCTTGCTGCGTGTGGGCGGCAGCAGCCATGCATCGGCCTCGGGCGTGATCTCGGCCCATGTCATTCCGCACACCTCGCCGCTGCGCGAGCCGGACAGCAGCAGGAACCGCAGCGCCAGGCCGGCATGCTCGGGCAACTTGCCTGCCGCCGGATCGGTCAGCGCCCAGAATGCGCGCAGCTCCTCGGCGGTATCCAGCACGCGCTCGCGTGGTGTTTCTCTGCCCGGCTTCTTGAGGCCAGCGCAGGGATTCATCGTCACCAGGTCTTTCTCGATGCCGAAGTTGAACATCTTGTGCAGCAGGCCCAGCAGGCGATTGGCTGCTGCCGGCGCACGCTGCGCGACATCCTCGACCAGCTCGCGGACATGGCGACGCTGCACCTCGTCGGCGTACTGATCGCCAAGCGCAGGGAGCACCATGACGCGCACCATGCGGCCATCTTCTTTGCCGCTGCGCTTGAAGCAGGCGTGGCCGTCCAGATAACGCTCTGCCAGTCTTTGCACCGTGAGGCGCGATTCCTGCGCCTGCTGCTGCTGGCGCGCCGCGGCCTGCTGGCGTTCGCGCGCATCGCGTGGATCAATGCCGGCGCGGAACTGGCGGCGCAGCTCGGCACACTCAGCCGCAACGGCGGCAAGGTCGGTCCAAGGTGCCTGAAGCATCATCTTCTTGCCGCTCTGCCCGAAGCGCAGCATGAAGCTCTTGTGGCCGCTCGGATTGATCCGCAGCCACAGGCCCTTGTAGCCCGCAACACCGATGTCGTAGCGCTTGGCTGCCGGCTTCAGTGATCGCACGGCCAGGATGTTGAGGGGGATGCGTGCCATGTCTGCCTCGCCGCAGGCCCGATCTGGGCCACTATGGGGGCAGTATGCGCCGGCATCGCCTGCAACGCAACGGGACAGTGTAGAACGCTAGAAGCCTCTATCTAGCAGGGAAGTCAGCCGTTCATGAAGTTTTGGCATGTTTCTTGACGTAACTAATCCCACTGTATCTGATACAGCGCATTGCCGGCCAGCAGGCTTTGATCCACGGCGCCGCTCAACGCGCGCGGCGCGCCAGCAGCCAGTGCACGCTGCATTTGCGCCGCGGCCTCGGCGGCATCCGCCGCCAGCGGCACCTGGCGTGGCTCGCCCAGGGTGAACATGCGATCCGGCGCCACGTACTGCACGCCGGGCAGGGCGCGCAAGCGCGCCGGGTAGGCCGCGTCATCCGACTGCACCGCGAAGGTGAGCAGACCGGGCAGGGCGCGCTGCAGCGTGCCACCGGGCGTGGATTCGATCCGTGTCTGCAGGGTTTGCGCATTGCTGCCGCTGCGGCCCAGCACCAGGTACGAAGTCGCATCGGCGCTCATTGCGCCGACCAGCGCCAAGGCCACACCGGCGCACCATTGCTTGTTGCTCATCGATATTCCCCTTGCATGAAAAACGCAGCCCCTGCACCGATGACGCTAACAGCGCGCGCGCAGCGCGGCAGCGCAAATCGGCGCTGCCGGCGTGTCTGTTGCGCGCGCGCTACAACTCGCGCAGTGCACTGTTTCAGGCGGGCTACACTCACGCCATGTACACCCAGTGTCCGCATTGCCTGAGCGTGTTCGTGATTGAGGCCGAGCGTGTTGGCAGCGCGCGCGGGCACGTGCGCTGCGGACAGTGCACCGCCCTGTTCGATGCGCTGCCGACGCTATGCGACGAATTGCCACCCGAGCCTTATGTGACCCTGCCGCGTCAGGACGGCACGGCGCCGGCACCCCAGCTCGATGCGCTGATGACGCCGCCCGAGCTCCCCGCCGCGCTGGCCGCGGCCGCACACGCGGCCGCCGAGTCGGCAGCGCAGATGCCGGTACCACCCGCGCCGGCCGCAGTGTTGGTGCAGGATACGCCGCAGGTGGTCGGACTGATGCCGCGCAGCGACGGCGGCGATGCAGGTGCAGAACTCGCCGCAGCGCCGGATAGCCACGCCGATGCGGACACCGCGCGCGCATTCGCACCGACGTCGGAACCCACTGCCCCGGCTGCGGCCGGCAGCGCTGCTCACGATGCCGCCATCGTTGATGCGATCGCGCGTGCCATGCCGGCGCAACTTGCAGATGGGGCCGTGCCGGTTGCCGCGCCGGAGTTCGCGCGCCACCGCCGCCGCGGCACGCGCTGGCTGTGGCGATTGCTGGCACTGCTGCTGACCCTCGGCCTGGGCGCGCAACTGGTGTGGATCGAACGCGCTGCGCTGACGCAAAACGCGCTCACGCGCCCATGGCTGCGACGTGCCTGCCAAATACTGCATGTGCCGCCGCCGCAGGTGCGCGATCTGGCGCTGCTGCAACTAGGCGCGCGCGACATCCGCCCGCATCCCGAGGTACCCGGCGCGCTGCTGATCAGCGCCACGCTCCACAACCGTGCACCGTGGACGCAACCGTATCCCCAGCTCGAGGTGAGCCTCTCTGACCTGTCCGGCAAGCCGGTAGCACAACGCGTGTTCGCGCCCGACGCGTATCTTGGCAGCGCCGTGCTGGCGGCGCGCGGCCTGCCTGCCGGCGCCAGCGCGGCGATCAGTCTGGAGGTGCATGATCCCGGCCGTCAGGCGGTGGCCTTCGCGATCCATGCGCGTTGAGCATCCGCGTCGAGAATCGTGCCTGACAGCGCTGGAGGACGCGAGTAAACTTCTTTCCCCCCGCTCACTGCCGGGGCGTGACGGTGTTGCAACCACAACGCGCCGCACGCGAACTGCCCCAGGGGATTGGATTCCATGTCAGCCGCTTCCGCAAAACCCAGCACCGCCACGAGCGATTGCGGCGACAACGCGCTTGCGCAGTGTGTCACGCAGCTGGTACGCCGTTATCTGCGCGATCTCGATGGCAACGCCGCCGATGCCGAGCTGCACGATCTGGTCATGCGCAGCGCCGAAGCGCCGCTGCTGCGTGAGGTGCTGGCATGGCACGGCGGCAACCAGAGCCGCGCCGCGGCAACGCTGGGCATCAATCGCGCCACGCTGCGCAAGAAGCTCGGCCAGCACGGGCTGGATTGAGCGCTGCAATCGCCTCGCGCGCCTTATAATCAACGGCTCGATTCCGCGCTCGGGGCATCACGCAGCAGGCAGTCAACCACGCGGATCCGATCCGGCATCGGTCGATGCCCCCATCTGGAGTGCATCATGTTCGACACCACGCTGGCGCCGGTGCGGCGCGCCTTGCTGAGCGTTTCCGACAAGCACGGGCTGATCGATCTGGCGCGTGCGCTGGATGCGCTGGGCGTGGAATTGATCTCCACCGGCGGCAGCGCGCGCAGCCTGCGCGAGGCTGGCCTGCCGGTGCGCGAGGTGCGCGAGCTGACCGGCTTTCCCGAGATCATGGATGGCCGCGTCAAGACGCTGCATCCGCAAGTGCACGGCGGTCTGCTCGGCCGGCGCGGTATTGACGAAGCGGTGATGGCCGAGCACGGCATCGCGCCGATCGACCTGCTGATCGTCAATCTGTACCCGTTCGAGCAGACGATCGCACGGCCCGACTGCACCCTGGACGAGGCCATCGAAAACATCGACATCGGCGGCCCGGCCATGCTGCGCGCGGCGGCCAAGAATCACGCCCACGTTGTAGTGGCGGTCGACCCCGCCGATTACGCCACGCTGATCGAGGCCCTGCGCAACGAGGGCGGCACCTCGCTGGCGCTGCGCCGGCGCCTGGCCGCCAAGGCCTATGCGCACACCGCGCGTTACGACGGACTCATCGCCGACTGGCTCGGCGCGCAGATCGAAAACGCACGCGGCGAGCCGTTTGCACCGACGCTGCATCTGGCGCTGCGCCGCGCACGCAGCCTGCGTTATGGCGAGAACCCGCATCAGGCCGGAGCGCTGTATCTGGAAGCCGGCGCCGGCCAGGGCCTGGCCGCGACGGCGCGCGTGCTCGGCGGCAAGGAGCTTTCGTACAACAACCTGGCCGACGCCGATGCCGCGCTCGAATGCGTGAAGGCGTTCCAGCGCACCCCGGCCTGCGTCATCGTCAAGCACGGCAACCCCTGCGGCGTGGCGCTGGGCGCGGACATCGGCGCCGCCTACCAGGCCGCCTATGCCTGCGATCCCACCTCGGCGTTCGGCGGCATCATCGCGTTCAATCAGGCGCTCGACGGCGCCACCGCGCAGGCCATCCTCGCGCAGCAGTTCGTCGAGGTGGTGCTGGCGCCGGACATCAGCGCCGAGGCGCAGGCGGCGTTGGCGAAAAAGCCCAACGTACGCGTGCTCGCCACCGGCGCGTGGCCTGCGCAGGCCACGCCCGTGCGTGAACTCAAGCGCATCGCCGGGGGTTATCTGGTGCAGGACAGCGATCGCGACACGCTGCTGCTGACCGACCTGAAAGTGGTCACGCGGCGCGTGCCCAGCGCTGACGAACTGCGCGATCTGCTGTTCGCCTGGCACGTGGCCATGTATGTCAAATCCAATGCCATCGTCTATGCCAGGGGCGGCCACACACTGGGCATCGGAGCCGGGCAGACCAGCCGTGTGATCAGCGCGCGCATCGCCGCGCTCAAGGCCGCGGAAGCCGGGTTGGATCTGAGCGGCGCAGTGCTGGCCTCGGATGCATTCTTCCCGTTCCGCGATGGCATCGATGCCGCGGCCGCGGCCGGACTGCAATCGGTCATCCAGCCCGGCGGCTCGCTGCGCGATGCGGAGGTGATCGCCGCCGCCGACGCGCACGGCATGGCCATGGTGTTCACCGGCGTGCGCCACTTCCGCCACTGAGCGTGCGGACTCAGCGGCCCGACTGTCAGTGGCCCCACTGGTAGATCGTGTAGAACACCGGCTGCACCGGGCCTTCATGTTCGTTGCGCTGCAGGCGGCCTTGCGCGTTGGCGTAGAAGGTCTGCACCGGGCCATGCCTGGGGATGATGCGGATCATCAGCAGATTGCCGCCGGCGCGATATTCCTCAACCACGTCGCCCTGCACCTTGCGCACGCTCACTGTCGGCGGCGGCTGGCCCATGGCGTCGTGCGGTGGCAGCGTCGGCGCCAGTGACGCGCGCAGCGCGCTGGCAGCCTGCGCCGGCGTGGGCGGTGGCGGTTGCGGCGGCAGTGCCTGCGGTTGCACGGGCTGATCCAGGTCCGGCGGTGGCGGGATGCTGCCCGACGGCATCGGCGGCGCGCTTTGCGCGCCGGCACTGCCGGCCAGCAGGACGCCGATCAGCAACAGGGCTTGCGTGGACTTTCTGGCCATGACGAAATCTCCATTGAGCTGACGACGCAAGCCTATACCTTGCAAGGTGTGGTCGGCGTGCGCCGGGGCAAGGCCCGACTCGAACACCGCGTGCGCGGCATCACGATGCGACAATGTGGCATGTCCAAGCTCGTGCTGATCGACGGATCCTCGTACCTGTACCGCGCCTTCCACGCGTTGCCACCACTGAGCAACGCCGCCGGCGAGCCCACCGGCGCGCTGTTTGGCGTGGTCAACATGCTGCGCGCCACGCTGGCGGCCAGGCCCGACCACGTGGCCTTCGTGCTGGATGCCGCGGGGCCGACTTTCCGCGAGGCCATTGATCCTGCCTACAAGGCCAACCGCCCGCCGATGCCGGAGGATCTGCGCGCGCAGGTCGAACCGATGCTGGCCATCGTGCAGGCGCTGGGCCTGCCGACGCTGCGCGTGCCGGGCGTCGAGGCTGACGACGTGATCGGCACGCTGGCCGCGCGCGCGGCGGCGACGGGCATGGATGTGGAGATCTCCACCAGCGACAAGGATTTCGCGCAACTCGTCGGCCCGCGCGTGACCCTGGTCAACAGCATGGACCGCAGCCGCCTCGATCGCGCGGGCGTGCTGGAGAAATTCGGCGTGGCGCCGGAACGCATCGTCGATTACCTGGCGCTGATGGGCGACAAGGTCGACAACATCCGCGGCGTGGACAAGTGCGGGCCCAAGACTGCCGCCAAGTGGCTGGCCGACTACGGCGATCTGGACGGCGTGATGGCCCACGCCGATGCCGTGCCCGGCAAGCTGGGCGAGAACCTGCGCGCGGCATTGGCCTGGCTGCCGCGCTCGCGCGACCTGGCCACGATCCGCACGGCGCTCGAACTGGATGTCGCGCCCGGGCAGCTCGCGCCGCGCGCGCGCGATGTCGATGCCCTGCGCGCGCTGTACCAGCGCTACGGTTTCAACAACGCGCTGGCGGCGCTTGAGCGCGACGATAACGGCGACACCGTGCCGCCAGCGGCGACGCGGGAGCGCGCCAAGCCGCCGCGGGCCGCCACCCTGGCCACACATGAGGACGTGCCCGATCCGGCGTTGGCCGCACCCGGCACCTACACGCAAATCACCACGCAGGTGCAGCTCGACGCCTGGCTCGAACAACTGCGCGGCGCGCCGCTGATCGCCTTCGATACCGAAACCACCTCGCTGGCTGCGATCGACGCCGAGATCGTCGGCGTGTCCTTCGCCGTGCAGCCGGGCGTGGCCGCCTACGTGCCGCTGGCGCACAACTACCCCGGCGCGCCGGCGCAGCTCGAGCGCACGCAGGTACTGGCCGTGCTCAAGCCGCTGCTGGAAGACCCCGCGCGGCCCAAGCTGCTGCAAAACGCCAAGTACGACATGGAGGTGCTGGTCAATCACGGCATCGCGCTGCGCGGCGTGGCGCACGACAGCATGCTCGAGTCCTACGTGTGGAACGCCACCGCCACGCGCCACGACATGGACTCGTTGGCGCGGCGCTACCTCGGCTACACCACGATCAAGTTCGAGGAGGTCGCCGGCAAGGGCGCCCGGCAGATTCCATTCGCGCAGGTCGACGTGGACACCGCCACGCGTTACGCCGCCGAGGACAGCGACATCACCTTGCGTCTGCACCACGCACTGTGGCCGCGTCTGCAAAGCCTGCCCGGGTTGCGCCGCGTCTACGAGGATATCGAACTGCCGCTGGTGCCGGTGCTGGCGCGCATGGAGCGCCACGGCGTACTGATCGACGCCGACCAGTTGCGCCGGCAGAGCCAGACCCTGGCCGCGCGCATGCATGAATTGACCCAGCGCGCCGAGAGCGAAGCCGGGCAGCCGTTCAATCTCGACTCGCCCAAGCAACTGCAGGCCATCCTGTTCGACAAGCTGGGCCTGCCGGTGCACGTGAAAACACCGGGCGGCCAGCCTTCCACCAACGAGGAGGCACTGGAGTCGATCCGCGACGCACATCCGCTGCCGGGGCTGATCCTCGACTACCGCATGCTGGCCAAGCTGCGCTCGACCTACACCGAAAAACTGCCGGCCATGATCAATCCGCGCAGCGGCCGCGTGCACACCAGCTATCACCAGGCGGTGGCGGCCACCGGGCGCCTGAGTTCGTCCGATCCGAACCTGCAGAACATTCCGGTGCGCAGCGAGGAAGGGCGTGAGATCCGCGCCGCGTTCATTGCGCCGCCGGGCTGGGTGGTCGTGTCCGCCGACTACTCGCAGATCGAACTGCGCATCATGGCGCACCTGTCCGCCGATGCGGGTCTGCGCGCGGCGTTCCAGCGCGGCGAAGACATCCATCGCGCCACCGCCGCCGAGGTGTTCGGCACCACGCCAGACAACGTCAGCAGCGATCAGCGCCGCGCCGCCAAGGCGATCAACTTCGGCCTGATCTACGGCATGAGTGCTTTTGGTCTGGCGCGCCAGCTCGGCATCGGCCGCGGCGAGGCACAGGCGTACATGAACCGCTATTTCGAGCGCTATCCCGGCGTGCGCGTCTACATGGACGCGCTCCGCGCGCAGGCGCAGCGCGACGGCTACGTCGAGACCCTGTTCGGTCGGCGCCTGTATCTGGACGAGCTGAAATCACGCGACGCCGCGCGCCGCGCCGGTGCCGAGCGCGCCGCGGTCAACGCGCCCATGCAGGGCACGGCGGCGGACATCATCAAGCGCGCGATGATCACCGTGGACGCCTGGCTGGCCCCGCGCACGGACGCCAACCTGCTGATGCAGGTGCACGACGAACTGGTGCTGGAGGTCAAACTGGGCGCGCTGGACGAAATCAAGGCCGGCCTGATCACACGCATGCAGGCCGCCGCCGAACTGGCCGTGCCGCTGCTGGTCGAAGCCGGTCATGGTGCCAACTGGGGGCAGGCGCATTGAGGCCGCCGGCGCTGCAGAATCGCCATCTTCCTGATTTGCATGCCAATGAATCGAAAGTAAACGTTTTCAGCGCGCGGCTTTGAACTTTCGCCGGGCATCGCCATCTAATTTTTCGGACGCACGCAACGGCGTCCCCGAGGCTCGTTTCCCCTCCCCTGGTGCGGGCCTCACGGAGTCAGATCCCTCCCCTGGTGCTGACTCCACCCCAACCCCGAGAGCTCCCCCCTGGCTCCCGGGGTTGTTTTTTATGCGCGCCACGAATCGGGCCGCTTCGCGCCACGCCTGCTAGCATCGCGGACGCTGTCGGCACGGGAGGCCGCGCATGAAACCCTGGATGATTTACGGCGCCAATGGCTACACCGGCACACTGATCGCCGCCGCCGCCGCCGCCGCCGGCATGCACCCGCTGCTGGCCGGGCGCGACCGCGAAACGGTGGGGCCGCTGGCGCAACGGCTGGGCCTCGGAAAACGCATCTTTCCGCTGCTGGGCCAGCGCTCGATCGCAGCGAGCCTGGAGGGCATGGATCTGGTGCTGAACTGTGCCGGGCCCTTTTCGGCCACGGCCGCACCGCTGCTGGAAGCGTGTCTGGCCAACGGCGCGCATTATCTGGACATCAGCGGCGAGATCGACAGCTTCGCGCACTGTCATGCGCAACATGAGCGCGCGCAGGCCGCGGACATCGTGGTGCTGCCCGGCGTGGGTTTCGACGTGGTGCCCACCGATTGCGTGGCGCTGATGCTCAAGCACATGCTGCCGCGCGCCGACGAGTTGATCCTCGCCATCGAGGGTGGCGGCGGCATGAGTCCGGGCACCGCCAGGACCAGCCTCGAAGGCGCGCGCAACGGTGGTCGCGCGCGTATGCGCGGGCAACTGCAGCCGGTGCCGCTGGCGTGGAAAACACGCGGCTTCACGCGCGACGGCCAGACGCGGCTGGCGGTGACCATCCCGTGGGGCGATCTGTACACCGCGTGGGTGTCCACCGGTATCGCCAACATCGAGACCTACATGGTGTTGCCGCCGCGCGCGATCGCGACGCTCAAGCGCATGCGCTGGCTGCGGCCGCTGCTGGGCTTCAAACCGGTGACGCGGTATTTGCTGGCGCGCATCGCGCGCGACGTGTCCGGCCCCGATGCCGAGACGCGCGCGCGCAGTCGCAGCCATGTCTGGGGTGAAGCGCGCAGCGCCGACGGCAGCGTGGCGCGCATCGAGCTGGACGCACCCAACGGCTACGCGCTGACCGTGGATGCCGCGTTGGCCATCGTGCAGCGCATGCTGCTGCAACCGCCCGCGTCGGGGTACTGGACGCCGGCGCAATGGCTGGGCGCCGAATTCGTGCTGGACCTGCCTGGCGTGCAGCGCATCGCGACAGCGGCATGACCTGCGCCAGATGGCAGGCGCAACGAGCGCGTATACACTCCGCTTACGCCCACCTGCGCGCCACACCACGCCACGCATGACGACCCAAACCCATTCCAGCCGCCGCCTCGCCCCGCTGCCCTACCTGATCTTCGCCTCGCGCTGGCTGCAGTTGCCGCTGTATCTGGGCCTGATCGTGGCGCAGGCCATTTACGTGGTGCAGTTCCTGCGCGAGCTGTGGCATCTGATCGACACCACCCTGCTGGGCGGTGGCGGCGGCCCCGGGCCGTATTCGCCGGAAGTGATGATCATGCTGACGGTGCTCGGCCTGATCGACGTGGTGATGATCTCCAACCTGCTGATCATGGTCATCGTCGGCGGCTACGAGACCTTCGTCTCGCGCCTGCGCCTGGAAGGCCACCCGGACCAGCCGGAGTGGCTCAGCCACGTCAACGCCGCGGTGCTCAAGGTCAAGCTGGCCACGGCCATCATCGGCATCAGCTCGATCCACCTGCTGGCGACGTTCATCAAGGCCAGCGAACTGCCCGACCGCGTGATCTTCTGGCAGTTGGTCCTGCATCTGACCTTCGTGGTCTCGGCCGTGGCCATCGCCCTGATCGACCGCATCATGAGTCCGCCGGCACGCGCCGCAGCGCATGCCTGAGGTAACCCACCATTCGATTCCCCATGCCAAACCCAGGAGCAGTGCAATGCGCGCAACCCTCATCGTGATCGGACTGCTATTCGCCCTCGGCGGCTTGTGGATCGGCTTTGGCCACGGTCATTACGAACGCACCCAAACCGCCGCCAGTATCGGCTCGCTGACGCTGAAAACCACCAGCGAGCAAAGCATTCCGGCGCCCATCGGCTACGGCTTGATCGTGATCGGCGTGGTACTGATCGGCGCCGGTGCGATGCGGCGACGCTGAACAAGACCCACGCGTAACTCACGCGGTTCCAACGAAACCGCGCGCGGCGTGCGCACGCCGCAGACGCGCCTGGGCAGCCCGCGCGTGCAGCCGGCCTGATGCCGGGTTGCTGTCCTGACTGCGCAGGAAATCCGGCAAGGCCATCCGGATGGCCCGTGCAGCCACACGCGCCGGGATGTGCCGGCGTTGGCAGGCACCGTCCACGCGCTGCGCCCCGGGCGCGACCGATACAATGCGCGCATGGATGTCTCGCACCTGCTCGACGCGCTCAACCCGGCCCAGCGCGAAGCGGTCAGCGCGCCCGCCGGCCACCTGCTGGTGCTGGCCGGGGCCGGTTCCGGCAAGACCCGCGTGCTGACCCACCGCATCGCCTGGCTGATCGAGGTCGAGCGTGTGCCGCCGTGGGCAATCCTCGCGGTGACTTTCACCAACAAGGCCGCCGGCGAGATGCGCGGGCGCCTCGACGCGCTGCTGGCCGGGCGCACGCAGGGGCTCAGCGTGGGCACCTTCCACGGCATCGCGCACCGCCTGCTGCGCCGCCACTGGCAGGAGGCGCGCCTGCCGCAGATGTTCCAGATCCTCGACGCCGACGACCAGCAGCGCCTGGTCAAGCGCGTGATCAGCGGCCTGGGTCTGGACGAAGCGCGCCATCCGCCGCGCCAGGCCACCTGGCAGATCAATGCATGGAAGGACGAGGGCCGGCGTCCGGACATGCTCGAGGATCGCGGTCATCCGCAGACGCGCGCGCAGATCGACATCTATCGCGCTTACGAAGAGGCCTGCCGCCGCGCCGGGCTGGTGGATTTCGCCGAGCTGCTGCTGCGCGCCCACGAACTGATGCTCGAGCAGCCCGCGCTGCTGGCGCACTACCGCGAGCGCTGGCGGCAGTTGCTGATCGACGAGTTCCAGGACACCAACACGCTGCAGTACGCGTGGATCCGCGTACTCGCCGGCAACACGGGTCAGGTGTTCGCGGTCGGCGATGACGATCAGGCCATCTACGGCTGGCGCGGCGCGCGCGTGGAGAACGTGCAGCACTTCCTGCGCGATTTTCCGGGCGCGCGCACGCTGCGTCTGGAGCAGAACTATCGCTCGACCGCGACCATCCTCAAGGCCGCCAACGCGCTGATCGCGCACAACGGCTCGCGCCTGGGCAAGCAGCTGTGGACCGCGGGCGCGGACGGCGCGCGCATCGCCCTGTACGCCGCCTACAACGAGCTGGACGAGGCACGGCATGTGGTGCAGCGCATCGCCGAGCATCTCGATGGCGGCGGCCGCGCCGACGATTGCGCGATCCTGTATCGCTCGAACGCGCAATCGCGCGTGTTCGAGGAACAGCTGATGCAGCAGCGCATCGGCTACCGCGTGTACGGCGGCCTGCGCTTTTTCGAGCGCGCCGAGATCCGCGATGCACTGGCGTATCTGCGCCTGGCCGCCAATCCCAATGACGATGCCGCGTTCGAGCGCGCGGTCAACACGCCGCCGCGCGGCCTCGGCGAGCGCACCCTGGACACGCTGCGCACCCACGCACGCGCGGCGCGCGTGGCGATGTGGCAGGCGGCGAGCCTGCTGCTGGCCGACAAGTCCGCGCTCAGCGCGCGCGCCGGCAACGCGCTGCGCGGTTTCATGGAGCTGATCCAGCGCATCGCCGCCAGCGCGCCGGATGCCAGTGGCGGCCTGACCCTGGCCGAGCATGTCGCGCAGATGCTGGCGCTGTCCGAACTGCGTGCGTTCTACGAAAAAGACAGCCGCGGCAACGCCGAATCGCGCGTCGAAAATCTCGACGAATTGATCAGCGTCGCCGCGCGCTTCGAGCCCGGCCCGGAAGACGTCGAGGCCGGCCTCGGCGTGCTGGCCAGCTTCCTCGGTCATGCCGCGCTGGAGGCCGGCGAGGCGCAGGGCGAGGCCGGCCAGGACTGCGTGCAGCTGATGACGCTGCATGCGGCCAAGGGCCTGGAGTTTTCCATCGTGTTCCTGGTCGGACTCGAGGAAGGCCTGTTCCCCAGCCAGAAATCGCTGGACGAGGACGGCCGCCTGGAAGAAGAGCGCCGCCTCGCCTATGTCGGCCTGACGCGCGCGCGCCAGCGCCTGCTGCTGAGCTACGCCGAGTCGCGGCGCCTGCACGGCACCGAGATGCTGGCGCGGCCCTCGCGCTTTCTCGCCGAGCTGCCCGCGGCACTGATCGACGAGGTGCGCCCGCGCGTGCAGGTCAGCCGGCCGCTGTATGCGCCAGCACGCGCGCACGCAGTGGAAGAAGAGACGGATTTGCCCGCGCTGCGCCTCGGCCAGCGCGTGCGCCACGCGCAGTTCGGCGAGGGCGTGGTGACCGCTGCCGAAGGCGGCGGTGCGCACACACGCGTACAGATCAATTTCGCCCAGGCCGGCAGCAAATGGCTGGTGCTGGCCTACGCCCGGCTGGAGGCGTGCTGAGGCAAACCGGGGCCCGGAACGCGCAGTTCATCACCGGGCCCTGTGCGGGGACGACGAAGACGTCGTGCCATCCGCCAGGCCTGGTCGCGGATCAGCGTGGCGCCGGCCCCTTGACCACCTCGACGAAATCCTTGGGCCTGATGTACTTGGCGAAAGCAGTCCGGATTTCCGGCGCCGTCACGTGCAGATATTGCCGCGCGGCGATGCTGGCCTGGTCCAGCGGCAGATCGTGCTGCGCGTAATACAGCAGCGCGCCGCCGATGGCGTTGATGCTGGACTCGCCCAGCGGAATGCGCCGGATCAGCATGCCCTGCGCGCGCTTGAGTTCCAGCGCGCTGATCGGCTGCTGCTGCATCTGCTCGATATCGCGCACCACGATGGCGCGCGCCTGGCCCACCTTGTCCGCATCGCAACCCAGCGTCACCCGGTAGGTCGAGCGCGTGCGCCCGATATCGAAACTGGAGCTGACCCCGTACACCAGCCCGGTCTTGACGCGCAGATCGCGCCACAGCCGCGAGGCGAAACCGCCCTGACCCAGCACCTGGTTGCCCACGGTCAGCGCATAGCGCGCTGGATCGCGCAGCGTCAGCGGTGTGTTTTGCACCAGCGCCACGGTGTCCTGCACGCTGGTCTTGTCCGGCACCACGCGCTGCGCGGGCCGGTTGGGCGGCACCGCCGGCAGATCCAGCTCGGGCCTGGCGCCCGGCACCCGCCAGCCGGCAAACTGCGCGCTGATCACGCGCAGCGCCTGCGCGGGGGTGACCTTGCCGATCACCACGATCGTGGTCAGGTCCGGGCGCATGATCTGCGCGTAGTAGTTTCTGACATCACCGTAGCTGAGTTTCATCACCGAAGCCGGCGTGGCCTCGCGCAGCGCCGGGTCATGGACCGGCAGCAAGGCCTGCTTGATGGCGCGTGCAAACAGATAATCCGGCGTGTCCATCTGCCCGGCCAGCGCCTGCGCGGTCTGCTGCCGCACGATCCTGAAGGCGGCCTCGGGCAGCGCCGGGTGCAACTCGTTGTCGGCCAGCAGCTGCACCGCGCGCGCGAAGTGCGCGGATGGCGCCGCGATGGCAAAGCTGTAGCCGGCGTTTTCACTGGCGGCGATGTCGTCCAGCGCCTTGCGGAACGCCAGCCGGTCCAGCGTCGTCGTGCCAAAGTTGAATAGGCCCGAGAGCACCTCGCCGACGCCGTCCTGGCCCCTGGGTTGCTGCAGGTCGGGCTGCGTGCGCACGCTGCCGAGCACGGTGATGGTGTCGCTGATGTTCTCCGGCTGCACGATCAGGCGCAGGCCGTTGGCCAGCGTCGTGGAGTACGGCTGCAGCGTGGACTTCGGCAGCGCCAGCTGATCGAGTGCGGCGTCGGCCCAGTGCGGCAGCGCCACGGGTTTTTCGGGCGCCGCGGCGAAGCTTTCGGCGCCGCCGAAGCCCTTGCCGGCGACCGGCTTGCCCGAAGGTTCGGGGGTAAGGATCGCGGTAATCACATGCGCCGGCTGCAACACGCTGCGCGCGAGACGATCCACCGCGGCCGGGGTCACCGCGGCGTAGGCCGCGGCCATGTCCTCGGGCGAGTCCAGACCCTGGAAGGCCAGCGCGTGGGTCCACGCATTGGCCAGGCCGGTGATCGAGTTTTTCTGGAATGCCAACTGCGCGATGGCCTTGCGCTTGGCCGCGGCGACCAGATCGGCGGGCACGCCGTGCGCGGCGTAGCCGGCCAGAATCGCGCGCATCTGTGCCAACAGCGCCTCGGCATCGCCGCCCTTGGCAAATGCACCCACGGCATAGCCGATACCGGCGCGTGGCAGGAACTGGCTCTGGAAGCTGGCGAACAAGGCCTTGCCCTGCGGCACCAGCGCGTACAAAGCGCCGCGCTGGCTGCCCAGCACGCGCGCCAGGATATCGGCGCTGGCGTAGTCGCCGGCCTTCAGCCCGGGCATGCGATACGCCAGTACCGCCACGCCGACCGGGTAATCGGTGGGGTAATGCAGCGTTGCCGCAGCCACCGGCTGGAAGTCGTAGCGCGGCCGCGCCGGCAGGCGCTTGCGCGGAATCGCGCCGAACAGGCTCCTGATCTCGGTCAGCGTGGCCGCCGGATCGACATCGCCAGCCACCACCAGGATCGCGTTGTTGGGTGCGTACCAGGTGTCATAGAACTTTTTCAGCAGCGGCGCCCCGGTCCGGTTGAACGAGGGCCGCGTGCCCAGTGCATCGTGCGCATAGGGCGTGCCCTTGAACATCGCCGCCAGCAGTTGCGTGTTGAATACGTAGAACGGATCGGACAGGTCGCGCGCGACTTCCTGCTCGATCGCGCCGCGCTCCCTGGCCCAGCCGACCGGGCTCAGATCCAGCCCGCGCATGCGCAGCGCCTCGATGTGCAGCGCCACATCCAGATCCTGCGCCGGCGCGGTGAAGTAGTACGAGGTCACCGCTTGCGTGGTGAAGGCGTTGAAATCGCCGCCCATGCCGGCACCGATCACCGCCAGTTGATCGCGCGTGAGGCCCGGACTGCCGCGGAACATCATGTGCTCCAGCGCATGCGCGGTCCCGGGGAAACCCGCCGGCGCCTCGTCCGATCCGGCCAGATAGCTGACTTGCGTGGTGACCACCGGCGCCAGCGTATTACGCACGATCACCACGCGCAGGCCGTTGTCCAGTGTGGCGCGCACCACCCCAGGTTGCGCCGCCGCGGCCAGCAGCGGCAGCGCCAGCAGGCATGCGGCGCTCAGCCAGCGTGACCAGGTGTGCATGCGATCTCCCTGAAGGCCGCGCCGCATGGCGCTCACCTACTGACCGCGCCTGACGCGAGCGGTTCCCCGCGCGGCGGGTTCAGCCGCGCCGGCCGCTGATCCGCGCCCAGTCCTCGCGTCGCGCGATGTCCAGCCCGACCGCACCCAGCGCGGCGTAGTGCGCGCGCACTTCCTCGGCCTGCCCGACGAGGACGCCGGACAGCGCGAACGCCGCGCCCGGCGCCAGCGCGGCCAGCAGCCGCGGCGCCAGTTGCAGCAGCGGCGCGGCGAGAATGTTGGCCACCAGCACGTCGCAGCGCGGCGCCGGCAAGGCCTCGGGCGCATGCACCGCGAGCTGCGCGGCAACCTCATTGCGCTCGGCATTGTCGCGGCTGGCGATCAGCGCCTGCGGGTCATTGTCCACGCCGATCGCGCTGGCCGCGCCAAGTTTCAGCGCGGCGATGGCGAGGATGCCCGAGCCGCAACCGTAATCCAGTACCGTCTTGCCGCGCAGATCCTGCGCCTGCAGCCACTCCAGGCACAGCGCCGTGGTCGCATGCGTGCCGCTGCCGAAAGCCAGCCCGGGGTCCATGCGCAGGACCACGGCATCGGCGTCCAGATCCGCGGGTTCGATGTTCCACGGATACACCCACAGCCGCTGGCCGAAACGCATCGGCTGGTAGCGGTCCATCCACGCGCGCGTCCAGTCCTGGTCGGGCACTTCGCGCACCTCGACAAGTTCCGGCGCCAGCTCGGGCAGCAACTCGAACAGCGCCGCCAGCAACCCGCGTCGATCCACTTCGGCGGCGAACAAGGCCTGCATGCACAGCGTTGCCCACAGCGGCGTCTCGCCCACGCCGGGTTCGTAGATGGCGCTCTCGTCGGGCGTGTCAGCCCGCGCATCGGCGAGGGTCACGGCCAGCGCGCCGAGATCCTCCAGCGCCTGTTCGGCGCGTCGCTGCAGGTTGCTGGGCAGGGCGAGTGCAAGTTCGAGAAAGGGCATGCGCGCGGCGTGGTGGCGGGGCAGACGCCATGATCGGACATCCATGCGCGCCGGCAAAGCGGGCGTCGTTCAGTCCATCTCATGCAGCAGCGCGTGCATGCCACCGCGTACCGAACAGGCCTGCGGATAGCCGATGCCGCGCAGCAGGTGCGCGGCGATCAAGCTGCGGCGCCCGCTGTTGCAGACCAGCAGCAGGGGGACGTCGCGGCGCCGCTCGAGCAACTCGATATTCTCGACGAACTCGCTGCGGTCCAGTTCGCCCGGCGCGTCGGCATCGAGGATCTCCTGTTCTTCCTCATCCAGGCTCAGGCCCAGGTGCTGCTTGAAATGAAAGAACGGCACATGCAGCGTATCGGGCAACGCGCCTTTCAGCTCCAGCTCGAAGGGCTGGCGAATATCGATCAGACAGGCCGCGCCCTGGCGCGCCATGGCCAGGGCCTCGCTGGCGCTGCGCTCGATCGGCGCATCGGCCAGCACAACGGCGCGAGGTTCGGAATTCGGGGTCATCGCAAGATCCATGGGTGCTTCGCTGCAGGCGGGGCGCGCTTGCGCTCGATTTCGCAGCGCACCATGCATGGACAAGCGCGACGGCGCGCGGTTCCAAACGGCGCTGAATGAAGCCGTGCATTGCCGATCATGCACACGCGGCGTGAGTCTTTCGTAGGCTCGACGATCACCCCGGGCCACGCCCGCGGCAGAGGCTGTGAAAAATTCGAGCGCCGTAGCGAGAGCGTCGCCAGGCGTTCGGGACAAGGTGCGTTGTGGGCAAATCCGGGGAGTTTGGTAAGCCAAATGACCCGGATTTTCCCGCAGCGCGCCGCCGGCACGGGCGTCTGGCGGCGGTCGCAGCAGGCGGGCGATTTTTTTACAGCCTCTCAGCCCAGCTTGATGCCCTTGTCCTTGCGCTCGAGCAGGCGTTTCTCGAGGTAGTGGATGTTCTGCCCGCCCTTGCGGAAACCGGCATCGGCCATGATGCGCAACTGCAGCGGAATGTTGGTTTTCACGCCCTCGACGATCAGCTCGCCCAGCGCCACGCGCATGCGCTCCAGCGCGATGCCGCGGTCGTTGCCGTGACAGATCAGCTTGCCGATCATCGAGTCGTAGTTGGGCGGCACGCGGTAGCCCGAATACAAATGCGTTTCCATGCGCACGCCGGGACCGCCGGGCGCGTGGAAGGTAGTGACACAGCCCGGCGAGGGCATGAAGGTGTCGGGGTCCTCGGCGTTGATGCGGCACTCGATGGCGTGGCCGCGCATCACGATGTCGCTCTGCTGGATGCGCAGCGCCTCGCCGCCGGCGATCAGCAACTGCTCGCGCACCAGATCGATGCCGGTGACCATCTCGGTCACCGGATGCTCGACCTGGATGCGCGTGTTCATCTCGATGAAATAGAACTGCCCGTCCTGATACAGAAACTCGAAGGTGCCGGCGCCGCGGTAGCCGATGCGCAGGCAGGCGTCCACGCACACCGCGCCGATGCGCTCGCGCTGTTCGGCGGACAGGCCCGGCGCCGGGGATTCCTCGACCACTTTCTGGTGGCGGCGCTGCATCGAGCAGTCGCGCTCGCCCAGGTGGATGGCGTGGCCCTGGCCGTCGGCCAGCACCTGGATCTCGATGTGGCGCGGGTTCTCGAGGAACTTCTCCATGTACACCTCGGGATTGCCGAACGCCGCCTGCGCCTCGCTGCGCGTCAGCTGCACCGCGGTTTCCAGCTCGGCCTCGTTGCGCACCTCGCGCATGCCGCGACCGCCGCCGCCGCCGGCGGCCTTGATGATCACCGGGTAGCCGATCTCGCGGCCGAAGCGCCGGCAGGTGTCCATGTCATCGGCCGGCAGCGGACCGCCGGAGCCGGGCACGCAGGGCACGCCGGCTTCCTTCATGGCGCGGATGGCCTCGACCTTGTCGCCCATCGTGCGGATGGTCTCGGCGCGCGGACCGATGAACACGAAGCCGGACTGCTCGACCTGCTCGGCGAAATCGGCGTTCTCGCTGAGGAACCCGTAGCCGGGATGGATGGCGTCGGCGTCGGTCACCTCGGCGGCGGCGATGATGGCCGGGCCGTTGAGGTAGCTCTCGCGCGGTGCCGCCGGGCCGATGCAGATGGCCTCGTCGGACATGGCCACGTGCTTGAGGTTGCGGTCGGCGACCGAGTGCACGGCCACGGTCTTGATGCCCAGCGCGTGGCAGGCGCGCAGGATGCGCAGCGCGATTTCGCCGCGATTGGCGATGACGACTTTTTCAAGCATGGGGGCACCGGGACTCGGAACTCGGAACTCGGAACTCGGGACTCGACCCAAGCCGGGATGGCTGCACGGCGGCGCCGGCGCGCTGCGATGCGATGCGATTTTCGCGTGGCAAGGATCGAGGCCCGTGCGGGGTCATCAGCCGATCACGAACATGGGTTCGTCGAACTCCACCGGCTGGCCGTTCTCGACCAGGATGGCGACCACGGTGCCGGCCTTGTCGGACTCGATCTGGTTGAACATCTTCATCGCTTCGATCACGCCCAGGGTTTCGCCCTGCTTGACGCTCTGCCCGACCTTGACGAAGGGCGGCGCCTCGGGGCTGGAGGCCACGTAGAACGTGCCGACCATGGGCGAGCGCACCACGTGCCCGGCCGGCAGGGTGGAGCCGGCATGTGTTGCGGCGGTCGCGTGCGCCAGCGGCGCCGGCGACGCAGCCGCGGCATCCTCGGCGCGCAGCGCGGGCAAGTTGACCTGCGTCGCAGGCGCGCTGGCTGGCGCGGCGACGCCAGTCTTGGGCACGCGCGACAGACGCACGACTTCCTCGCCCTCCCTGATCTCCAGTTCGGCCAGGTTGGACGCTTCGAGCAGGTCGATCAGTTTCTTGATTTTGCGCAGGTCCATGAACGGTCCCGGTGAAAGTGTGAATGAATGACCATCCCTGGTGCGTGACGCCGGCCCGGCCTGCCCTGGCCGGGCGCGCGCCGGCGCGTGATGCGCTTCAACGCATCACGCGAAATCTTCCGGCTCGCCCCTGATCTCCAGTTCGGCCAGGTTGGACGCTTCGAGCAGGTCGATCAGTTTCTTGATTTTGCGCAGGTCCATGTGGGGCCTCGTGCGGTGGAATGGGAATGACCGGCGCGCGGAGCCATCCGGCTCAAGCCGCGCGCGCCAGATGGGCGAGCAAACCGAGCAGGCCCAGGCGATAGCTTTCCGCGCCGAAACCGGCCACCGTGCCGACGGCGATGTCGCTGAAATACGAGTGCCGCCGGAACGGTTCGCGCGCCTGCGGGTTGGACAGGTGCACCTCGACGAAGGGAATGGCCACGGCCAGCAGCGCGTCGCGCAGCGCCACGCTGGTATGCGTGTAGCCGGCCGGATTGAACACGATGCCGGCCACGCCCTCGTGCCGCGCGGCGTGGATGCGCTCGATCAGGGCGTGCTCGGCGCTGGACTGGAAGGTGCTCAGCGCATGCCCGGCGCGCTCGGCTTCGCCGCGCAGCACGGCGTCGATGGCCGCCAGCGTGGTGTGCCCGTAGTAGCCGGGTTCGCGGCTGCCGAGCAGATCGAGGTTGGGGCCGTGCAAGGCCAGCAGTTGCGCCACGCCAGTGGTCCGGGTCATTGGGGTGCGGAAGTCTGGACCGATACGAAAAACTTGTCCAGTTCGGCGCCATTCGGCGACGTTCGTTGCTATTGCACGGCGGGCGGCAGCCAGGCCTGCAGTTCGGGCGCGGTAAACGCGCCGTAGTGGCGCTTGAGCATACGCCCGTCCGGGGCGATCAGCACGCTGTAGGGCAGGCCCTGGCGTGTGTTGCCAAAGGCCAGACCGGGATGATCGGCGCGCGGCAGCAGCACCGGGTAATCCAGCGGCGTGGTTTTCAGGAACGCGCGCACCGCGTCCGGCGCGTCCTCGGCGATGCCGATCACCTGCAGGCCGCGCGGCCCGGCGCGCTGCTGCAGCGCGCGCAGCACCGGCAATTCCTCGCGGCACGGCGGGCACCACGGCGCCCAGAAGTTCAGCAGCAACCAGCGCCCACGCCACTGATCCAGCCGCACGGGCTTGCCGGCGAGATCCGTCAGCAGCGGATCGGGGCGCGGGGCGCCGGCCGTGAAAGCCGGTGCTTGCGGCGCTGGCGCCAACATCGACGGCGGTGGCGGCTGCAGCGCGCGCTGCAGCGCCCAACCGCCCACGGCCGCCGCCAGGGCCAGCAGCAGGATCACGACCGGCAGTTTGCGCATCGCGTTACAGCCCGGCGCGCGCCAGACGCCGCAAAAACCCCGCGCTGCCCTCGGCACCGACCAGACGCTCGGCGGTCTGCTCGCGGCCATCGGGCGCGATGAACAGCGTCGCCGGCGGACCCAGCAAATCGTAGCGCTTGAGCAGGGCGCGGCTGGCGGCGTCATCCGAGGTGACATCGACGCGGATCAGCGCCAGCGGCGCCAGCGCGCGCTCGACCGCGGGGTCGACCAGGGTGCCGTGCTCCATTTCCTTGCAGGCCACGCACCAGTCGGCGTAATAGTCGATGAGCGCGCCCTGATGCGCGGCGCGCGCCTGCGCCAGCGCGGCATCCAGTTGCGCCGGCGTGGTCACGCGCCGCCAATGCAGGGCGCCGGAAGTCTGTGGCGCGACACCCGCGCCGGCGAACACCGCCAGCGGCGACAGCAGCGCGCGGCTGCCGGCCAGTGCCCCGGCCAGCTCGGCCGCGCCCAGCAGCAGCAGGATCAGCGCCAGGCTCATGTGCAGCTTGTGCCAGCCGCCGGCTTCGGCCGGCAGGCGCTGCAACACGCCCAGATACACCGCGCAGCCCAGCAGCAGTACGCCGCTGAGCGCGAGAATCCAGCCCGGCGCCAGCACGCGATCGAGCATCCAGATGGCCAGCCCCAGAAACAGCACGCCGAACACCGCCTTGACCGTGTTCATCCAGGCGCCCGCGCGCGGCATCAGGGCCCCGGCCGCGGTGCCGAAGGCCAGCAGCGGCAGGCCCATGCCCAGGCCGAACACGAACAGCGCCAGCGCGCCAAACGCCGCGCTGCCCTGCTGGCCGATGTAGATCACCCCGGCCGCCAGCACCGGCGTCACGCACGAGGTGACGATCAGCGCCGAGAGCATGCCCATCACCGCGGCACCGACCAGTGAACCGGCTTTCTGCTGATTGCTGGCCCCGGCCAGACGCGTCTGCAGCCGCGCCGGCAACTGCAGTTCGTACAAGCCGAACATGCTCAGCGCCAGCAACACGAACAGCAGCGCCATGGCGCCGATCACCCAGCCGTTCTGCAGCGCCGCCTGCAGGTTGGTGCCGGCCAGACCCGCGATCACGCCGACCGCGGCATACACCAGCGCCGCGCCCAGCACATACACCAGCGACAGCGCGAAGGCGCGGCCGGCGCGCGCGCGCGTGCCGCCACCGGCGATCAGCCCGGACAGGATCGGCAGCATCGGCAACACGCAGGGCGTGAACGCCACGCCCAGTCCGCCGAGGAAAAACAGCAGCAGCGCCCACGCGCGATCCTTGCCCAGCAGGCCAGCCAGGCGTCCGGCTTCCCCGGCCTGCGCATTGACGCCAGGCACGGGCGCCGCGGCGGCAGTCGTGGCCTCAGCAGGCGCGGCGGCGGCGGCGAAAGCCTGCGTCGCGGCGGCGCCGGGCGCCGGCGCGGCAAACGCCGCCTGCGCGCCCGCCGCGGCCGGCGGCTGCAGCGCATTGGTCGCCGCGCCGACCTGCACCATGCCACCGCCGATCGGCAGGTCCAGCTCATCGGTGTGCGGCGGAAAACAGATCTGCGGCGGCACGGCGTGGCAGCCCTGATACGTCACCGACAGGCGCAGCACCTTGAGTCCGGCCGGTGCGCTGAACGGCAGCGTCGCGTCCATGTGCTTGTAGAACACCACCAGGCGACCGAGGTACGGATCGTTCTCCACCACGCCCGGCGGGAAGCTGGCCTTGCCCAGCGTGACGCCGGCATCCAGCGCCTTGAAATGCGTGCGGTCGCGGTACAGGTAGTAACCCGGCGCGATGGTCCAGTCCAGCCTGGCGCTGCCGGGCGCGGCCTGCGCGGACAGGCGATAGGCCTGGTTGAAGGCGAGCAGGCCGCCGGCGGCGCGGGCGGGCGCGGGCAGGCCCAGACCCAGCATCAGGCAGGCGGACAGCAACAGCAGCAGCAATCGGTTCATCGGCGGGGGCTCGATCGGGAAATCAGTCGGAAGATGGCGTCACCTGCGCCGCCAGCCAGTCCAGGTAGGGCGCATGCCCGGCCTCGACGGCAACGGCAAGGATCTCGGGCAGCTCGTCGGGATGCAAGGCGCACAAGCGCGCACGCAGGGTTTCGAAGCCGGCGCGCGTGGTCTTGATCAGCAACTGCACCTCGTCGGCATGCTCGATCGCGCCCTGCCAGCGGTACACCGAGCGCGCGCCGGGCAGGCGCGTGACGCAGGCGGCCAGACGTTCGGCCACCAGCGTCTCGGCGATGCGCGCGGCATGGGCGTCATCGGGACAGGTACACAACACCAGCAGGGCCTGCATGGACTTCCGGGCGTGGACGGAGCGGCGATGATCGCACCACCGCGCATCGGTTGCAGCGCCGCGCGCCGATCGCAGCGTGCGCAAACGTGAAACAGCGCCCCGGGCCACGTAGACTGCACGCTTCGCCAGGGGGCATCGCGATGACGCCCGAACAGCAGGCCCGCACCGCCATCGACACCCTCCTCGCCGCCGCGGGCTGGGTGGTGCAGGACGTCGGCGCCGTCCACATCCACGCCGCGCGCGGCGTCGCCATCCGCGAGTTTCCGCTGCGGGCCGGCCCGGGTCGGGTTTTGCCGCGCAGCACGCATCCATTGCCGTCTCTGCGTTGCTAGCCATGCCCCATTCAAAAGACACCGACAGTCGGCCCGCTGCTCGCCCGCATTCTGTCGTCCGCGAGGACACCATCGAATACGGCTTCATCGGCACCCTGCAAAACCTCAAGTACGCGTATCGCGACGACATCCGCGACCGCGCCGCGCTGGAGCAGAACTTCCGCGAGAAATTCGAGGCGCTCAACCGCGTTCATCTCACCGATGCCGAGTTCGCCCGTCTGCTGGAAGAAATCGTCAGCCCGGATGTTTTCACCGCCGCCAGGACCCTGCGCAGCATCAATGCCTACACCCGCGACGACGGCACGCCGCTGAACTACAGCCTGGTCAACCTCAAGGACTGGTGCAAGAACGCCTTCGAGGTCATCCACCAGCTGCGCATCAATACCGACTACAGCCACCACCGTTACGACGTCATCCTGCTCATCAACGGCATCCCCTGCGTGCAGATCGAGCTGAAAACCCTGGGCGTGAATCCGCGCCGGGCCATGGAGCAGATCGTCGAATACAAGCACGACCCCGGCAACGGCTACACCAGGACGCTGCTCTGCTTCATGCAGTTGTTCATCGTCAGCAACCGCGACCGCACGTATTACTTCGCCAACAACAACGCCCGCCACTTCGCGTTCAACGCCGACGAGCGCTTCCTGCCCGTCTATGAGTTCGCGGGCGAGGACAACCGCAAGATCACCCAGCTCGACGCCTTCGCCGAGCGCTTTTTGAAAAAGTGCGACCTCGGCCAGACCCTCAGCCGCTACATGGTGCTGCTGGCCGGCGAGCAGAAGCTCATGATCATGCGGCCCTACCAGGTCTATGCCGTGCAGCACATGATCCAGTGCATCAATGAGGACAGCGGCAACGGCTACATCTGGCACACCACCGGCAGCGGCAAAACCCTCACCTCGTTCAAGGCGTCCACGCTGCTGAAGGAGAACGACCGCATCCACAAATGCGTGTTCGTCGTCGACCGCAAGGACCTCGACCGCCAGACGCGCGATGAATTCAACCGCTTCCAGGAAGGCTGCGTCGAGGAAAACACGCACACCGGCGCCCTCGTGCGCCGCCTGCTGTCCGAGGACTACGCCGACAAGGTCATCGTCACCACCATCCAGAAGCTCGGCCTCGCGCTGGATGAAAACAGCAAGCGCAACAAACAGCGGACGCGGAACGACCAGCCCACCTACATGGAGATGCTGGCCCCGCTGAGCGACCAGCGCATCGTCTTCATCTTCGACGAATGCCACCGCTCGCAGTTTGGCGAGAACCACAAGGCCATCAAGGCGTTCTTCCCCCGCGCGCAGCTCTTCGGTTTCACCGGCACGCCCATCTTCGACGCCAACGCCTCGCAGCAGAAGATCGAGGACACCACCGCGTCGATGCGCACCACGCAAGACCTGTTCCAGAAACAACTGCACGCCTACACCATCACCCACGCCATCGAAGACGGCAATGTGCTGCGCTTCCATGTCGATTACTTCAAGCCCGAGGGAAAAAATCCGCCCAAACCCGGCGAACCCATCGCCAAGCGCGCCGTCATCGACGCCATCCTCGCCAAGCACGACGCCGCCACCGCGGGACGCCGCTTCAACGCCCTCTTCGCCACCGCGTCCATCAACGACGCCATCGAGTATTACGCGCTGTTCAAGGCGATGCAGGCCGAGAAACAGGCCGCCGATCCCGACTTCAAGCCGCTGAACATCGCCTGCGTGTTTTCGCCGCCCGCCGAGGGCGACGCCGACGTGAAGCAGATCCAGGAAGACCTGCCGCAAGAGCAGGCCGACAACGAAGAAGATCCCGAGGGCAAGAAAGCCGCGCTGAAAAACATCCTCGCCGACTACAACGCCCGCTACGGCACCAATCACCGCATCGCTGAGTTCGACCTCTACTACCAGGACGTGCAGAAGCGCATCAAGGACCAGCAGTGGCCCAATGCCGACTACCCCCCGGCGCAGAAGATCGACATCACCCTCGTGGTGGACATGCTGCTCACCGGCTTCGACTCCAAGTTTCTGAACACGCTCTACGTGGACAAGAACCTCCGGCACCACGGCTTGATCCAGGCGTTTTCGCGCACCAACCGCGTGCTCAACGGCAGCAAGCCCTACGGCAACATCCTCGACTTCCGCCAGCAACAAGATTCGGTGGATGCCGCCATCGCCCTGTTTTCCGGCGAGAAAACCGGCGAGCAGGCGCGCGAAATCTGGCTGGTCGAAAAAGCGCCCGTGGTCATCCAGAAACTGGAAGCCGCCATGCACAAGCTGGATGCCTTCATGAAGTCTCAAGACCTCGATTGCACGCCTTCCGCCGTCGCCAACCTGAAAGGCGATGCGGCCAAGACGGTGTTCATCGAGCGTTTCAAGGAAGTCCAGCGCCTCAAAACCCAGCTCGACCAATACACCGACCTCACCGGGGACAACAAAGCCGCCATCGAGCAGGTGCTGCCCGAGGAAAACCTGCGCGGCTTCAAGGGTCAGTATCTGGAAACCGCCAAAAAGCTCCGGGCAAAGCCAGACAAACCCAGCGATCAACCCGGCGCCGACAACCCGGCCGGCCAACTCGATTTCGAGTTCGTCCTCTTCGCCTCCGCCGTCATCGACTACGACTACATCATGAAGCTGATGACCAGCTTCTCGGCCAAAGAACCGGGCAAATCGAAGATGACCCGCGAGCAACTCATCGGCCTCATCAGCAGTGACGCCAAGTTCATCAACGAGCGCGACGACATCGCCGAATACATCGGCACGCTGAAGGCGGGCGAGGGGCTGAGTGAAACCGCCATCCGCGACGGCTACACCCGCTTCAAGGCGGACAAGAACGCCAAGGAACTCGCCGCCATCGCCGCAACGCACGGCCTCGCCACCGCCGCCCTGCAAGCCTTCGTGGACGGCATTCTTGAGCGCATGATCTTCGATGGTGAACGCTTGAGCGACCTCATGGCCCCGCTCAACCTCGGCTGGAAAGCCCGCACCCAGGCTGAACTCGCCCTCATGGCGGACTTGCACCCGCTGCTCACCCAACGCGCCGGGGGGCGTGATATTTCGGGGTTGAGTGCGTATGAGTGAACGGCCGCTGACTGAAGCCACATTGCTGGCGCGCATAGACTTGGGCGAGCACACCCGTCAGCAGTTCAAGCGCAACTTCCACAACCCTGACGCCCTGGCCGCCGAGCTGGCTGCCTTTGCCAACAGTGGCGGCGGCACGCTGCTGATCGGTGTGGCCGATGACGGCATCATCACTGGCCTGAGCGCGGCGGATGTTCGCCAGCTCAACCAGATGCTCAGCAACGCCAGTAGCCAGCATCTGCGCCCGCCCGTTCATCCCCACACCGAAAACGTGCAAACCCACGCCGGGCTGGTGATGGTGGTCACTGTGCCCAATGGCTTGGCCAAGCCCTATCTGGATCAGCAAGGCCGCATCTGGGTCAAACAGGGCGCCGACAAACGCCATGTGACCGCCCGCGAAGA